>JAUZOQ010000028.1 GCA_030706385.1 Bacteroidota bacterium
CGAGTCGATCTTATAGTACTTGAACATCCATTCGCACATCTGCTTTGCCATGCCGAAGCCATCTATTCCGAAATGGGCCAGATACGGCTCGGCCGTTGTATAGGTCAGAGAAACCTTCTTAGCAAGGTGGTGCTTGGCGAGTTGATACCTGGTATTGAACAAGAATTCGTAGGCTGCGCCAAAACATGCTGCGCCCTGAGCTGCACCGATAACAACCGGTCCCGGATCGGTCAGGAATTGTTTCCATGCCTGACGGGTCTTTTCCGCCACTTTCACGCCGATGATTGAATGGGCGTTCTCTTTTAGTCCGGGTATGTAGTCATAATCCACTTTCGGACCGGTAGCGATGATCGTATAGTCATATTTGATCGGCTCGCCTTTTTTAGTGTGAATCTGATTCTTTTCAAGATCGAAGTGCGTCACTTCATCTTCGATAAATTTAATATTATGCTGCTCGTACATCGGGCGGACATCGAATGTGATGTCCTTTTCATCGCGGATGCCGAATGGATACCAGATCAGCGATGGGAAAAAGATGAAGTTATGCGTATTGGCGACAACGGTAATATCATGATCTTCTCCGACCAACTCCTTAAGTTCGAGAGCCGCCGTATATCCTCCGAAATTTGTACCGACGATTGCTATATGTTTGCGAGCCATAGTATTTTCCTTTCAATATGTTCGTGCCGCTTGGGCTTTGTGGATTGTAGGGGCAAGTACTATGCCATTGAATGCATGCCCGAATCATACACAAAAAAAGAGGGATTTAGAGGGTTGGAGAAAACCGAAAGGCAACGAACTTTAACAAGTATCAAAATTCCTTACGGAGGTTCAGGGGACTTCTACAAGGTCAATCTTCATTGGCACTTCCGTCTTGATAATATTGGAGGGTTCGCTCTTATTGCCGGCCAGATCATAGGCTCGGATGTAGTATTGGTACGTTCTGCCGCTTGTGGTGACGTTATCGGTGTACATCGTTACCGTAACCGAATAGTAGTGCTCAAAATGCTTGCCGCCATCGGTGGAGCGCCAGATCTCGTAGCCGGCAACTTCTTCATTATCCGTCGCCTTTTCCCAGTTCAGACGGATCTGATTGGTGCGCGCCAGGAATTTCAGAGGTTCACGACTCTGCCAGCGTGGAGCTTCCGTATCATCGGAATACGGAGCCTGTAAATATTCCTTCGGCCAGAGGCCGCAGACAACTTTATGGAAGGTTTCATCGAGTGCTTTGCAGACATTCCAATAGATGCACTTAACGATCTTCTCCTGGTTACCCTCTTTGATCTTCTTGATAATATCAGGATCGGCAAGCAAACCGCGCGCCATTCCGATCAGATCGGCTCGGTCGCTTTGCAAAACTTCTTCTGCGAGCAGCGGAGTGGCGATCTTCCCTGTTGCGATGACGGGCGTATCGTATCCGTGCTTGCGAAGATTCTTTCTCGCTGCTTCGGCCATGTGAAGATTGTATCCATCGGGATATTCGGCAGGCGGCATGCAGCGATCGCCGGAATAGCCGGTGTACGGATAGAGCACTTCGCCTTCTTTATGAATGGCATCTTCGAATTTTCCGCCGGCTGAAAGAGAAATGTAATCGACACCTGCTTCGGCCATACGCAGTGCGATCTCGGCAGATTCTTTAGATGTATAGCCGCCCTTAATACATTCCTCACCGAGGAATCGAACGCCGATCGGAAAATCATCGCCGACCATTTTGCGAACTTGCTTGATAGCATTCAGCGGAACACGTAACCTGTTCTCCAATGATTTGCCGCCGAATTCATCGGGCCGCTTATTCCGCTTGGAGAGAAAGCTTGACATTGTATAGGCATGCGCCATGTGCAGCTCGACTCCGTCGTAGCCGCATTCCCTGGCACGCAGAGCTGCCTGGCCGTATTGTTCGATAATGAGTTTTATGTCGGCCGGAGAGAGATCTTCGATCTTCTGTCGCCAGCCCGATCGGGCGATCTTGAGGAAATGAATGATCTGCGGAATAACTTTCGAGTCGCTCGTTGCATGCACTTCTTTGGCAAGTTGCGTAAGGCCCGGCTTATACTCCTCACCACAAATTCGCAATAGCGGGCCTGATTTAGCAGAGTGAACGGCCATCGCTTCAACGACGATCAATCCCGTTCCACCTTTTGCGAAACGGACATATCGATCAGTGATATCCTGATTGACGAAGCCATCTTCGCCCGAAAGACGTGTTACCATAGCAGGCACGACAAGCCTGTTCGGCAAGGTCAGCCCATTGATCGTATATGGGGATAAGAGTTTCTCGAACATAGGGTTACTGTAACACTTTTTCGGGAGTTATGTTTGCAAGAGCAGCAGATTTTACCTTCTCTAAACGCACGATGAACCTATTCAACCGGTATTCCAAGGAAGAAAGAAAAGAGAACGATACGCTTCGGATTCGCTTGTTGCAAGTATTCGCGCTGATCTTCGTAACGGTAGTCGGAGTAAGTCTCGGATTTTCGGCATTATTTGGCCAAACTCCGAATAAGGCTCTATCGCGGGATGATTTCTATGTTCCCTGCCTCATTGTGCTCTTTAATATGGTCCCAGCGGTGATGAGAAAATTCTCGTGGAAAGTGATCATTCCACAGACTATCGTCCAGACCGTGCTTGTCACGATATTTGTACTTGCAATCCAGCGGATTTGGTAAATTTGGATCTGAGAAATAGGTACATAATTTAAAAAAAAAGCCCCGTTCAAAGAACAGGGCCGGATTCTCTAGGATTGGAGAATCTTACATTGTACATTCGATCGCATTCTCTCGCACGACTCCTGTAAGCATATGATAATATGCTTTGGCAGCAGCAGCAGCGGCGGCGATGGCCGTTTCTTCATCGGCGGGTGAAGTAATGAGCGATGCTAACATGTCGCGCTCAGCTTGGCGATGAATTTGATCGGCCTCTTCATGGACGCGGAAGAAGGCAAGGCCCTTATCGGAATTGACTCCGTAATATTTTGTCAATCCTTCGATCTTCGTGCGCGAAACTTCGGGGATTTGCGATTCATATCCATAGAGCGCAGCAACGCCTTGAAGAGTGGAGCCGTGACGCGTAAGCTCGACAAATGTATCTTCCATGGCAGCCGTTTCTTTGTATGGGCTGGCATGGGTAACATCGGTACGATCGCAGCCAAGAGCTTCGGAAAAACGAAGCCAAAGCTCGGGATGATTCGCTTCACCCTGTTCCTCTTCCTGCAGATTCAGAAGAAGCTGCTGGCGGATAGCAATGTCAGTTGTATTGGCGTGCACGTTCGAAACGTAGCGGGGGAAGTTACGCTCGAAATGATAATACTGCTTCGCATAATCCTGAAGCTGCGGATTGGTCAGCGTCCCGGCATTCCAGGCCTGGTAAAACGGATGATCCAAAACAGCATACTGCGCGATGGCAGCATCAAGACGGGCAAGAAAATTGGTTGTCATGTGTTCTTCTTTTGAGAGTGGATAAAATTCTGAATGCAAATATACGAGGGAATTGAGAATGCTGAATTGAGAATCCGTATTCACAATTCAGCATTCACAATTCTCAATTCAAGTGTTTTGCCAAAAAGGTCTCCATCGCTTCGTAGGCTTCGAATCGGTTCTCTTCATTGTGGAAGCCATGACCTTCGTTCTCTTTTACGAGATAGGGTACGTCGATACCCCGCTTTTTCAAAGCTTCGACGATTTGATTGGATTCATCGATATTGACTCGCGGATCTTTCGCTCCCTGAATAACGAGAAGCGGAGATTTGATCTGATCGACATGAAAAACGGGTGATGCCGATGTGAGCAAATCTTTATCCTTCACCGGATCGCCAACCATTTCATACATCATTTCCAGAAATGGCTTCCAATACGGAGGAATCGTTTTCATGAAAGTGAAGAGATTCGAAACGCCGACATAGTCAATTCCACAAGCATAAAGATCAGGCGTGAACGTCATTCCGGCAAGGGTACAGTAACCTCCATAGCTTCCGCCATAAATGGCAACCTTCTTCGGATCGGCAATGCCTTCGCCGATGATCCATTTAACACCATCTGAAATGTCATTCTGCATCGTCTTTCCCCATTGCTTGAAAGACGCTTCCCAGAACTTTCGTCCATATCCCGTCGAGCCACGAAAATTCACTTGCAGAACTGCATAACCTCTGTTGGCGAAAAGTTGTACTTCAGGATTATAGGTCCATTGATCGCGATACCATGGCCCGCCGTGAGGATTGACGATGACAGGAAGGTTCTTCGGATCTTTGCCCTTGGGAAGAGTTAAGTAGCCATGCAATGTGAATCCATCCCGAGAGGTAAATGTGATCGGCTTCATTTCGCTGAGATCGCTTTCCTTCAGCCATGGGCTGACATCGGTAAGTTTCGTCAACTTATCGCCGCTCACTTCATATACATAGAATGCTCCGAGCGAGCGATCGCTAAAAGTGCGAACAATAAAGATATCTTCATTCTTATTCTCGCTTGTCAAAGTGATCTCATAATTTGGAAGCTTTGACTCAATGCTCTTAAAAATATCTTCGATCTGCTTATCCAGAAATTTCCGTTCACGCTTCCATGTCGTGTAGTTGATCGTCGTCAGGACCTTTCGTTTCTTCGAGAAATTAAGATCGGTCACGTCGACTTCTGGATGCTCGAAAATCGTTTCCAGCTCTTTTCCGTTTGCAATGTCGAATTTCACGATCGCTTGCTTATCGCGATTGAGATTACTCGCGGCATATACGTACTTATTGTCGAAAGTAAAAAAGAGCGGGCTCACGGATTCTTTGAAGTTTGTCGTAATAATCTCTTTGAATTTATCCTTTTCATTTTCGCGATACAGAAGGGTCGTGTTGACTCCATCAGTCGTCGATGCTGCACGGATCTTGCCGTCATGATCGGTAACCCAACCGGTAATATTGCCGGGATTCTCTGCAGCAAGATCCATCGCTCCCGTTTTCACGTTTATGCGGTAGACATCAAAGATCTCTTTGTTGCGTTTATTGAGGCCAATGAGCATTTCATCGGGATGCTCTTCGAGCACATCGACCATCTGAACGGTCACGCTATCGAATGGAGTAAGATCCTTTAGATTTTCTCCACTGAGATCAACGGAATAGAGGTGAAAATTTTCATCACCGCCGTTATCTTTGAGATATATGATCCTGTCGTTGGATTTCCAGGAATATCCGGCAAGATCGCGCGATGTTTCGCCGGTTACGCGTTTCGATTCGCCGCCCAAGCGAGGCATAACGAAGACATTCATCCGCCGTTCGTACGGAGCAAGGTAGGATATCCATTTGCCGTCCGGCGAGATCTGGTATCCGGTCTTTTCAGGATTCTTGAAGAAATCGCGTAGCGGAATTTTCGGTACTGAAGCCATCAATAAAGTCGTTTGCAAAATTAAAGAGAATGTGAGCGCCGTAGGTAACACCGTTTTCATAGATTTTGGTCTCCGGGATGATGAATGAAGGTTGATTCGCAGAAAATGGAGAATTGTTTCAAAATTATGCGGACTTAAACTGAAGAATAAATAGTTCCAGAACCACATTATTATTATGCGTGCATTCATTATACTTGTCCTTGCCTTCGCCTCGTCCACTGCCGTGGGACAGGATCATTCAGACTTAAAATCCCAGTATCATAATTTTCCAATGTCGGGGACAACAGGGGGGTGGGTAAAAAGTATGTCCGGTAACCAATATGCACTAGGTATTGCTTTAGACTCTTCTGGAAATGTATATGTTACTGGCTCATTCAGAGGGACTACAACTGTTGATACTTTCACTATAACAACTACTGGCCGATATGGAATTTTTTTAGCCAAATATGATCGTGATGGTCACTTGGATTGGGTAAAAAGTGCAACGGGAAACAATGATGACGAAGCTCAAAAAATTGCCACTGATGCTTCTGGAAATGTTTATATAGTCGGAAGTTTTCAAGACACAATAAATTTTGACAATATAAAATTGATAACAGAGGATGGTGCAGATGAGTATTACATAGCTAAATACCATCAGGATGGGGCCGTTGAGTGGGTAAAAAGTATCGGCCAGAATGGTAGTGGAGGTTACGGATTGAGCATTGACCAAAATAGCAATATCTATATTACGGGTTCCTTCGAACATACTGCACAAATTGGTAATTTTAAACTGGTAGATGAACAGGGTATTGATGGCGATATTTTCATAGCTAAGTTACACTCAGATGGTAGTGTTGTGTGGGCGAAAAGAGCTGGCGGAAAACGAACCGACGCCGGGCATGCAATTGTCGTCGATCCCTTTGGCAATATTAATACAACTGGGTACTTTGAAGACACTGCATATTTTGATAGTTCTAGAGTCATTACAAATTATAGTGATTCAGAACGTGCAAATCAGTTTTATATCGCAAAATATCAATCAAATGGTGATCTTATCTATGCAAACGTTATGGATAAAAATCCAAGCGTTGGAGTTGGCATTGCGAATGATGGGTTAGGAAATACATACGTAATAGGTGGTAGTCAAAATATCTTTATCGCAAAATACAATTCACAAGGGACAATCGAATGGAGAAAAGAGATAGAAGGGAATCACATAGGTATATCGAATATTGTGTTGGATGCATTGAGTAATCTATATTTCACGGGTTTCTTTAGTGATACAGCAACTTTCGGTAATATTGGGCTCAGTGGTATCGAAGATAATTTATTTATTGCAAAATATCAACCTGATGGAAATGTTGAGTGGGTAAAAAAGCCTGACGGTGTTAATAGATGTTACGGAACAGATATAGCGCTTGACAATTTCGGGAACATCTATATAACAGGGTATTATCAAGGACAACTAGTATTGGATAGAGACACATTACGAAGCGATTTTGCTAGTATGTTTGTATGGAAAATTGGAAGTAACACTTCAGCGGTTCAAAGAAATAGTTACAATTCGAGTTTCTCTCTTAATCCCAATCCTACCAATAATACGATTCACATTAATATTGAGACTATTGAATCTGGCAAAACCCAACTAACTCTATTAAATCTCCTCGGCGCAAGAGTTGCAACAATATGGGATGCAGAGCTAGCAATAGGAACGCATTCATTCGATCTTAACACCAACACACTTTCTGAAGGTAGCTATTTCCTTATGTTGCAAACTCCAACGATGAGAAAACTTGAGAAGCTTATTATTGAGAAATAACAACTATTATTTTCCGGAGATCTCTTCGGCAGCTAACGCACATCTCGCAATGATATAGTTACTATAACAGTCTTCTCCTCAGCATCTCCATTGCCGAGTCTGCACTTCGCTCACGGATGATTGAGCGATCTCCGGCGAATTTATAGGATCGTGCAAGTGTGGGATGGCCAGCTTCAGCAAGTGCGATCCAAATCGTACCAACCGGTTTGTCCTTTGTACCCCCGCCGGGACCTGCGATCCCAGTAATCGCCAGCGAAAATGTTGTTCCGAATTTCTTGCATGCCCCTTCTGCCATTGCAAGTGCGCATTCTTTGCTCACAGCTCCGAATGAATCGATCAGTTTTTTTGAAATTCCAAGCTCCTTGATCTTTACTGAATTGCTATAGCTGATAATACCGCCTGCAAATACTTTCGATGAGCCGGGAATGTTGGTCATTCTCATGGAAAGCATTCCGCCCGTACAGCTTTCGGCCACCGATAATGTTGCTTTACGTTTTTTTAGCAACTGAAAGAGCATTCCCTCAAGGGTATCGCTATCGGTGCCATAGATGTAATTGCCGGCACGGTCGCGAATATGCTTTTCGATTCGAGCAACTTTGGATTTCGCTTTTGTTGCAGATTCGGCACGAACCGATATTCTCACCCTTACTCCTGAAGTCTTGGGCAAGAATGCAAGCGTTGCTCCGGCATCTAAGAAATCATGAACATTCCCAATCCTCGCAGCCAGTGTCGACTCGCCAATTCCTACGGTAAGCAGAGTCCGATGCAGGATCGCAGAGCCAAGCTTCTTACGGTAGAACGTGCGGAGCCCCGGGATCACCCATTTCTCCATGAGAAATGTCATTTCGTGTGGGACACCCGGAAGGATTATGAATGTCTGCTGCCTTTGATGAAACAGCAAGCCCGGTGCCGTCCCCGTATCATTTCGAAGGGCCTTGAAGCCCTGCGGCACCATTGCCTGGCCGATGTTGATCTCCGGCATCTTGCTTATCCCGAAAGAGCGGAAGCGCGCACGAACATGTGCAAGAGTCTTCAGATCCAAAAGGAGTCTCTTTTTGAAAAACTTCGCAACGACATTCTTGGAAATGTCATCATGTGTCGGGCCCAACCCTCCGGTAGCGATGACGATGTCATTGTGTTGCCATGCCGTTTTCATCGCTTCGAGAATCTCCTCTTCGTTGTCACCGATCGTGGTTACCCGTGAGACCTCGATGCCCATCTCATTCAGCTTTCGGGAAATATATGCTGCATTGGAGTTGACGATCTGTCCGATCAGAAGCTCATCGCCGATTGAAAGAAGTTCTGCCTGCACAGTGTTTGATTGCTACGATTCGATCAGGTTCCGAAAAAAGACTTGATTATCCACGTTGCCAGATGAGCACAGATATTTGCATAAACACCTGCAACGACATCATCGAGCATTACACTCGTGCCACCAAAGCGGCTCTCGAATACCGAGGCCGGATAGAGTTTTATGATGTCGAAGAAGCGAAAGAAGAGAAATGCCACGACAACAAAAAGTGGATCGCCGATATACCAGACCGAGAAGAGAGCCACCCACTGTCCAAGCACTTCATCAATCACGACGATTCCCGGATCGTGCTCACCCATCTTGAGTTCGATCACATCGGTGGCAACTGTTCCAGCGATGAAGATCAGAAGAGAACTTGCCAGCAATATCCAATTATTTTGGAGAAACGGTAGGTAATAATATAGCAATGCTCCTGCTGCACTACCGACTGTTCCTGAAGCAACCGGAGAAAGGCCGATAAATCCGAATGTTCCGATGGCGATTGCCCAAGTCGGGACATGCTTGAATGTCACCGTCGGAATTGCCCATAACCGCGACCGTGCTTTTGCAATGGGATCGAATGACATAGGAAAGACTCAGGAAAGTTCTTGCGGGGAGCGTTTGAAGACGTACCGACGGAATACCGAGCGGAATACTTGTGCATTCTCATAGGTATATTGAACGGCCGTCATAAGCGTCAGTATAGTAATTCCGAATACTGCCCAATAAAGGATCGACTCGGTGTTCATGGCAATTCCAAAACTCACTGCAGAGAGGCCGAATGTTCCGCTTGCCATCATGACACCGATCAGGACGTAACAGATATACGTCATCTGGAAAAACGTTTTATATTTCGCAAGCGAACTTGTCTTGATCGGCTGATCGATAGAACTGGAGAGAACGCGAAACAATGTTACGTAGACGTCACGCGCAATAATGATCAGTACCGTCCATTCGGGTATTATTCCTTTAGAGGCAAAGGCGATGAAGGCAGCGCTGGTGAGCAACTTATCGGCAAGAGGATCGAGGAATGCGCCAAGTGGAGTCGTGAGCTTCCAGAGCCGGGCGAAGTATCCGTCATACCAATCCGAAAGTGCTCCGAGGGCAAATGCCAGTGCCGCCCACACATAGGGAGTAGGTTCAACGACTGCAAAGAGCACGAAAAACACGGGCGCAAGCAGTATTCGCAAAACGGTCAATTGTGTTGGAAAGCTCATGTCTTGCTTTTGGTGACGAGTATTCTCCTACGAATATAGCACTTGAATGCGGCAATGAGTTCACTCTCGCGCTCATCGTCTCAGAGCCGAGAAGTTCTATGAAAAAAAAAGACAGGCATATTGCCTGTCTTTCTTCACATAATAATTTTTTAGACGGTTCGAAGCTTTGCCAGATGCAGGAATCTCAATACGGAGATATAGAACCATCCCATATCGAACTCATACCACTTAACCGAGAACTTCGCGCTTGAAGGCAGTTTGTGGTGGTTGTTATGAAGTTCTTCTCCGGAAAGAAGAATTCCGAACGGCAGTATGTTTGTGCTGGCGTCTTCGACCTGAAAATTTCTGTATCCGACGGTATGCCCGAGTCCATTAACAACTCCTGCAGCCCAGAACGGCACCCAAAGCACAAGACCGGTCCAGACAAATAATCCTGGCAAATAACCGAATATCTGAGCGACGATGAAATAGAGCAGCACCGGGCCACCGTATTTCAGGGGTACAAAGATGTATTTCTCGAAGAAATCATCCTTGATTCCTTTTGCATATTTCGCGATCGTCTCGGAATCGCCATATGCACGGCGATAGTATACGACTCCCAAAAAGAGTATACGAGCCCAGCCTTCAATAACCGGAGAATGAGGATCATTCGCCGTATCGACGAATGCATGATGTTTGCGGTGAACGGCAACCCATTGTTTTGCCGACATTCCTGTAAAAAGCCAAAGCCAGACGCGCATGGGGAATGCAGCGATCGGAGAGAAAACGACACTTCCGTGAGTGAGTGAACGGTGAAGATAAAGCGAAGTACACATGATCGTGATATGCCCTGCGATCACGATAACGATGAGTGAGCCCCACCAGGTGTGAGTCAAAAATGATAAATCCATGTTAAAAAAGTCCCTTTGAGAGATATAATACAAACAGCCTTGTTATTACGTAAAAATCGGCCAAATAGTTACATATTTCTCACGATAATCTTCGGATAGGAGCTATAGCTGCATAGAGAGTCCGAAAAGGGGCTTTGCGAAGGAATGAGGCGAACTTGTTGCTATATAGTGTCCGATAACACTTGAAATCGCCGCGCAAGGCTTTGGGGAGTGGAAGACTTCACATTGCTCCGAAGACCAAAGAAAAGAGAATACCTCCGTATGCCACTTGCGAGTGATCGCTTACAAATCCCGTTAATTCAGTACCAACATATTTGTTGAACCGATAGCCGAACGAAACCTGGGCCGAGGCCCCAAGTCCTTTCCATTGGTAGGACGAACTAATTCTCTGGCCAATTTGAGAATCGTAGCTGCTTGTACTTGCGTTTGAATTAGTATAGTTCGGGCCACCGGAAAATGTCGCCCAGAAATCTCCTTGTTTCAAAGTTGCTCCGAACTGAAGGGTATATTCCAATATATTCTGGCTATACTGGTAGTAAAAAGGATATCCATCCGGGATCTTCCGAAACAACTCTGACGAATTCCCTTTTGTGCCGAACGTACTTGAATACCGGAACCCGACATGCTGCCAGTCATGGTCGAAGCTGACGGCAATACCGCCGCCAGAAGAGTTCAGCGAACTGATAATCACACCGGCCTGTGGCCCGGCAAAGACTCTGATCCGAGTTGCGTTATCATCGTCCCTGGACCTGATGGAGATTATGGAATTGTCAGTCCTATCAGAAGCCGGCTTTTCCTGCCGTGAGGTATCGATCATGGCAGAACGATCACTTCTAGACTGGTTGTGATTTACCTCCTGATCCTTAACCTTTTTTTCAGCAGAATTATCTGTCTGGGAATTCACACTTTTGACGGTTGCATTTTCATTCATCACGATTTTCTGATCTATCGACTCACTGCTCTGCGAAATACGCTGGGTGCCCTTTTCATCCGTGGAAACAGCTACAGGAGAACTTGGGCCTGCATTCAATAAAGATCCATGCGATCGAATAGCACTCTTTTCCGTAGCATCCAATGATTCTGAAAGCTTACTCGCGCTGGAATTCGATAGTACGTTTGTTTCCCTTTGGAAAAGTATATCTTTGTGCGCATCTGCGATATGAGCAATTCCTGCCGGAAGCTGTGCCTGATCCTGATTTTCGTTTGCCAGATAATATCCTCCGCCGACAACCGCTATACCGGCAACAACTAACGCAGTGATCCGAAAACTTGACGAACGCCCAATATGCGCAGATTTAACATGGAGCTGTAGCTCTTCGAGTGTGACTGTCGGCTCTTCGTTATGAAGCGCAGAAAAAAGTTTGCTATGGTAAAGTTCTTCCTTCATAATATCATTCCTCGTTAATAGAGAGTCATAGATGGCGTCACGAACTCATAGTATTGTGAAGAGAGCCTAACCTGCTCGGAGCGATCAGCGAGCAAGCGTTGAAGTTGTTCGCGCCCTCGCTTCACGCGGGACTTCACGCCCGATAAGGTGCCACCTTGCACTTCGCGAATCTCTTCAAGCGAAAGTCCTGAAATTTCAAAAAGCAACACCGCTTCCTTTTGTTTGGGCGGCAGAAGGTCCAATGCTTTCATCAGTAGTTCAAGATCATGAGAAGACTCTCTCATTTCCTGGCTTTCAAGATGAGCTGCCGTTTCAACGGAAGCAAATATCCGGTGCCTCCATGCCTTTCGCTTATGCGTACGACTGGCGATCGTGTAGAGATATTTCCTGAATCCCGCAATCTCTCGCAGTTTGGGAAAGTTCGTATAGGCAGCCAGAACTGTTTCACTGACAAGATCCTTGGCATCATACCTTGAACGCGTCAATCCCAAGGCAAATCTCCAAAGTGGCGCCCTGTTTTCCTCTATAAGATTCCAGAATAGATTCGTATCCTTCTGCATATAATCCTAAAGTGACGCAAGAGGAAAAAAAGTTGCAGAAGTCCAAAATGAGACGATCGGTTTAGCCCTATTCTCTCTCGTTCTTATTACTTCGTTGAATCATCCTCTCTTGTTCGGCCTCCGAATGTGAGAAATAATGGCCTCCGGACCCATCTCCTCGCGCAACGAAGTAAATTTTATCGTGATGGGCAGGATTGAGTGCGGCGATTATAGCGGGTTTACCGGGATTGCAAATCGGCCCGGGAGGCAGGCCGACATTAAGATAGGTATTATATGGATTTTCTTTGAATAAATCATTATGTGTAATTGGCCGGGAAAGCCCCAAGCCATACTGCACTGTAGGATCTGCATCGAGCTTCATCCCGATCTTCAGCCGATTCCAATAGACTCCGGCAATGGTATCGCGTTCTTCAGGCAATCGAGCTTCAGCTTCGACGACAGATGCAAGGGTCATCAATTCATGAACGGAAAGATTTAATGCCTTTCGCCTTTGTAGAAGAGAATCGGGTATCACCTCTTTCCACCTGGCGATCATCCGCTTCACAAGCTCCTGAGGAGTCATCATCAAATAGAACCGGTAAGTGTCGGGAAATAGGTATCCCTCTGCGGTCTTCGCTTCGCGCGGCACTCCAAGCGAATGAATGAATGCCGTATCGCTGGCTACTTTCACGAAGAGTGCAGAATCAAGTCCGAGTTTATCTTTGGCAATCGAGGCAATACGGCGGATGTGACTTCCTTCGGGAAAAGTCGCCTCGAAAAGGATAGAGAATTCTGTTCCGGTCAATCTAGTGATGATATCAGTATTCGAAAGGCCATAGGCAATTCGGTAACTTCCGGGTTGAAGGCGTGAGCCTGTTCCGAGGATCCTGGCTGCAAATTTGAATGTAAGCTTAGAGCGAATAAGATCATACTTTGCAAGCGAATCACCTACCGATGCCGCTGAAGCACCTTTGGGAACAATGATGAAGATCTCTTTCGCATTTTCCTTCGCGGGATTTTTGAGAAAGAAAACCAGATACACAATGGATAAGAGAAAGATTGCCAGAAAGGCAGCAAATTTAAAAAATTTCGACATGGATGCAAATATAGAAGGTATTCCGTGATGGTCAAAGCAATCCGTGGTTTCTTGTGCAATTCTTGATCGAATCGAAGCAGTAGGGATTCATGAATCAAGAGGTATTCACAGGCAAAAAAAGAGCGACCAGCGGTCGCTCTTGTGCATTCGAAAACTCTATTACTTATTTATTCGACTTCGAAATATCAACTTCCACTCTGCGATTAAGCATTCTGCCTTCGGGAAGTTCGTTAACGAATTTCGGATCGCGTTTGCCGTGGGCATTCACATTTGTGTTTGCCGGTAGACGGGTTGCGCTGCGAAGAGCGGCAACAGCCGATTGGGCGCGCGCTTCACTAAGTGCCTGATTGTATTCGTCAGTACCCGTATTATCGCAGAAGCCACTCACATTGAGTCCGTTGGCATCCATGGTGACGCTTTCGCCAATCAGATTGATCATCTTCTGAGCACGCTCGTTGACTTCGGATCTATCGAAATCAAAGCTGAGCATTGCGTACTTCTCCAAATTCGCATGCTCAACAGTTTTCTTCACAACGCGCGTCATTCCATCTGCAGTGTATTTCTTTCCGTTCACATCAGTAACCTCGATCTGATAATGAACCGGCTGCCCTTCATAGCGCATGGCATCCGGTATCTTCGAAGAAAGTACTTTCGGCGGTGCCCCCGGTCCGCTTTCAGCTGAACCGATCGGCGTCCCATTTTGGTCGAGCGATATTTTCCATCCGGAGATCGCAATGTTATCGGGGTTCATCATCGTCGTCTCGTAGCGTATCTGTGTTTCGCCGACGGACTCGGATTTCTTGTTCTCGATCTTTACCGGGTCGGTAATTCGAGGATCGGTCGAAGAGATCTCCACACGGCGATTTTCCTCCATTCCCGCTTTTGTCACAGGGTTTGTCGGAAGTTCGGGGAGGTTGCGCTGATCAACCGTAATTCGGGATCCGGCAATACCCCATGTTTTCACAAGGTAATCGCGGACAGCCATGGCGCGCTGCTTCGAGAGATCGATCTTTCCGCGTTCGGCACCGGAGTTCGAATTCGTACCGGTGACCGTGATCTTGATCTCCGGATTTTGCTTCATTCTCGAGCCGATGACATCGAGAATCTCGTGATTTACTTCCATGGCATCTTTGCCTTCGAGCTGCATTTCCGTAAATCCCGTTGCGCCGTTGCGCGAATACCTTGCCGGAATCTCCGCACTTCCGTTATCAAAGAAAATATATGGAAGTAGCGGAACAGAGGATCTTGTACGAGAAGCTTGTTCCGGAATCACCGGCTCGTTCGACACATCGCCGTTCGGCAGTATTCCTCGGGCAGATACGGTCATTGTAATAGGATGCGCAGGCGGCGGAGGTGGCGGCGGCTCAGGGCTGATATCGAACTTGACAGATACTGCCACTCTAAGTGTCGAAACCTTCAGATCAGACGATCCATCACCCAGATTGGTGAGAGGATAACTGTAAAATGCCTCAGGTGAAAGCCAGACGCTATTCTTCTTATTTATTGGAATATCATAGCCAACTCCGGCTCCAATAGCGGCGAATACACTATGAGAGCCCGGCAGATCCGTGCCTGATGCCGATGCATCATTTGATGTTCCATGCGCATACGTCTTGGTTACGATCGTGGCGATCGATGGTCCAAAAAGAATCTGGAAATTACTGATAGCATATTTGCCGAGAACGTCGAGACCGACATTCTGGACGTCATAGGCGAACTTGTCGAAATTGGCAACTGTGGCTCCCGTCGTCGTTCCATCGGTAAATGCTCCGCTAATGTTACTATAATGGATCCGTGGCACCAGCATCCATTTTCCGCCAAGTGGTATCTCGAGCAATCCGAAAAAAGTCGGCGCTACTCCGAATCCGCTTGAGTAGGAATAATTATCGAGCACATATGTTCCTTTCGGGAAGTTCAGATTAACTCCGCCGCCCAGACCTAAGGTCAGGTGATGAGGCCAACTGACTTCTTCCTGTTGAGTCTCGTCGCCTGTCGCGGGCTGCGCTTGCGCAGTCAGAGATAATGCGAAGAAAGCAAGAAGAAATACCATTAGCCTGCTAAGGTATGAATAGTGGTTTTGTCGTTTGATCATTTTTTATTCTATTGAAGTGAGGAAAAAACAATTCACTCTACGCTGCATGAACTGTTCTGTAACGGCCGAATTTATTTTTTGCAACAAAATATCCGGCAGAAACAGAGGTTATGCCTGGGGGCGTGCGCACAAGCTTTAGTAGAAATGAAGAAAGCACAAAGAAAATTCCACTTTTCTCCACTTTTCTCCATTGAAGTCGGGGTGAGGGTCTAGTCTCGGATATTATTATCGGGGAGGCGGAAGAATATTATTACAATCCTCGGATGTCGTTAAACACCATGAAGGCCATAAGCAGTAAGAGTATCGTAACTCCGACTTTCTGAAATCCCATCTTGAAGCCTTGAGACAGTTCTCTGCCAAGGACTGCTTCAATGAGGATGATGACTAAGTGTCCGCCATCGAGAGCGGGTATGGGAAGAATATTCAGGAATGCAAGCGACAGAGAGAGAATTGCCATGAAGCCAAAAAATGCATTCGCTCCACCTTCAGCTGCACGCCCCGCAAATTGCGCGATCTTGATCGGACCTCCGATATTCTTCGCAACATCGACCTTCCCACTGAAGAGCATCGTAATGCTCTTAAGGTAAAGCCTTGTCTGCCGGAATAGCTCTTCAATGCCAACAGGTACTGCCTGGAAAATCGAATAATTTACGATCCTGACCTTGCCCTGGAAAGGCTCGGGAACAGGGTTGACTCCGATATGTCCGCTGGCATCGGGAGTTACTTTGCTTGACATTTCCACGGCATTGCGTTTCCAAGTGATCGTGATCTCCTGATTTGGATGTGCGCTGACATTGTCGATCAACGCCGTCTCACTTTCGATCGGAACATCGTTGACTTTCGTGATCACATCACCTTTTTGCAGATGGATCCGATCTGCCGGTGTAGAAGCAATAACGGCCGCTAACCGTGTTCCGCCATAACCTTCAGGGACAAGTCCGAATTTCTTATGAGGATCATCCGTGCCAAGATCTCTTGCATTGTAATGGAAATCGACAAGCTTTCCATCGCGTTCAACCGTCATCGTAAAATCGCGATCGAGCTGTTCAAGGAGCGCCTCTTCTTCGAGATCCTGCCAATTCGTGATGGGCTTGTTGTTGATCGAAACTACTTTATCGTGAGCCTGAACTCCGAGTTTTGCAGATACCGAAGTCTGGCCAACATAACCGATAGTCGTCGTCTCATAAATCTCCCGACCTTCTGAGAATTTGATTCCGATAAAGATCGCACCTGCAAGGATGAAATTCATGATGACTCCTGCGGAGATCACAATGGATTTTTTCCACCAGCTTTTCGAGCGGAACTCCCATGGTTGTGCTTGGGGAGGAAGGGCTTCCGTCTGTGTCTCATCGATCATTCCGGCGATCTTCGCATATCCTCCGATCGGAAGCAACGAAAGCCTGTAATCGGTATGGGCACCGAGTTTCGCTTCCATATCCTCGGAAAGCGGTCCTATGGTGAAGCCATTATGCTTATTCCAGCCGAAAAGCCTGCGTCCCATGCCGATGGAGTAGATCGGCACGTGCATACCAAATATGCGTGCAGCAATGAAATGTCCGAATTCGTGTACCGATACCAGTACAAAAATCGTGATTATGAAGTAAAAAAGCGTTGTTAGAGTTGTCATGACTGCCTTTAAATGCTTATTTGGCGAATTGCGTTCGCTGTTAATTACTGAGCCGAGGTAAGAATGGATTGTTGGTCAGGAATTGTTGAATGATCGAGGGGATTTACCTCACTATATATAGCTAGATATCCTTGGATTCTGGATCAATACGAAGTGTATATTAGTTCACGACTATGAATTTGCCGATGTAATACATTCTTTCCTTAGGAATACGACACGCCTTTCGTGACTGTTTCAAATAAGAGTCGAATTCCGGACTCAATACTTCCTTTTTGGCGCAGTTGCGAACTCCGAAGCAGGCCATATCTTCTTCCAATCGTCAATTCCGCCCGTTTTTGATTGCTTCAGGTCGTAGAAAAGAATCTCTTGATAGTCTTTTCGAACGAAAAAGGCAAACCATCTTGAGGTCTGATTGGCAGAATCTGAGACTACGACCACTTCATAATAATTTTTCATTAATGAATCCTGAGCCTTTTCGTCGGGCTCACGATCAACAAACATTTTGGCCTGAACGCTATCATTGCCAAAGCGTCTGTTATACCTTCTAATCGTCGCCGCAACTTCCGGAATTTTATTCATTGCCTTCAGAGCTTTTCGTGTGCCTTCATTATCTATAGCCGAGCCGACGGTGAGGTTTATCTGTTTCGTCTTATCCCTGATCTTCGTCACAGGATTCTGCGCGAACGAAATCGTGATGAGTACCAAGAGAAGGAAAATTTGTTGAGTCACTATATTAATAACACAGGCGAAAGTTCTCTTACATAATTGATTCGGCAATGAATTGCCTCGCATGTTCTCTTGATCTATTATCTGCATGAAATATCCTTTCTAGGTCTTCATTAATCCTATCAAGGGGAGTCACGATTAAGGGACGAGCTGCATCTTCCTCAGCGTGGGAGATCGCTGACTGGATAATCTGGGGGATCTCTTCAAAACTTATGCTCTCATCGAGAAATGCTTCAACAGCAATCTCATTAGCCGCGTTCAGGATCGCCGGATAGAGCCCTCCAAGTTCGGATGCATTCCTAGCGAGCCGTAAGCAGAGAAATTTCTCCAGGTCAGGCTCTTCAAAATCAAGTCTGTTATTCTTCAATAGATCGAGCGTCTCGTATGCAACCGGAAGCCGATCGGGATATCCGAGCGCATACTGAATAGCGAGCCGCATATCCGGCGCACCCAATTGTGCTTTCACGCTTCCGTCGCAAAACTCGACCATCGAATGAATGATCGACTGCGGATGAATAACAACATCGATCTTCTCCAGAGGCAGATCGAAAAGCCATCGCGCTTCAATAATTTCCAAGCCCTTGTTCATGAGCGTGGCAGAATCTATTGTTATTTTACGTCCCATTATCCAATTCGGATGTCTCAAAGCCTCACTTAGAGTGATAGAAGCAAAAGTGTCCTTCGACCGGGTGCGGAATGGGCCTCCGCTTGCAGTGAGAATGATACGCGTAACGCTCTCGCGGGACTCTCCGACAAGGCATTGCGTGATCGCCGAATGCTCTGAATCGATCGGGATAATCTCAGCGCCCGTGATCTTCGCAAGTGCCGTCATAAGCTCTCCGGCAACTACGAGCGTCTCTTTATTAGCGATCGTAACCCGCTTGCCTGCGCGAATCGCTTCAAGCGTTGGTCGCAATCCGGCAGATCCGACCATTGCAGCAACAACAATGTCGATCCCTTCGCGACTACAGATCTCATTCAAGGCATCTTCTCCGGTCCGGATCAGCGAACCGAATTCTTTTTGAAGTATCGTGAATGCATCGGAATTAGTCATCACTACGGTCTCGGGATGAAATTCCGCAATCTGCGAACGCACTTCGTCCACGGAGGTATTGGCACTAATGGCCTTAACGGAAAATCGATGGGAATTGCGACGAACAACATCGAGCGTATTTCGCCCGATGCTTCCGGTAGAGCCGAGAATGGTCAATGATTTCGATGCCGATTCGCTCATTCTGTATTTTGGTGTGCTAACGGGTGCATATTCAATTCATTCGAAAATGAATTGGATGCAACAATTTCAAAAATATCGCGTTAATCGCTATAATAATTAACAACTAAGCAGCTGAAACAGTACCGGCACAATATATTCGTTCCAAGTCGCGAGTGGCGATTCACCAAGGTGGAACCAGCAAGCAATTCAGCAACCCTCCGACTTCTTTTGTATCGGTGCATCGGATTCATCCTGTTCTTCCATGTATTATCAGCTCAAAGTTTTGCCCAGCCTGCCCTCGACTCGCTCAAGAAAAAATCCGCAGCCGTTACCAAGGATGATTCGGTCAAAGTAAATAAGGATACCATATTCAAAAAAGAGGATATTGCATTCCAGGGTCATGATACGATCATTCGTAAACGCGACTCTATCTATCGCCGGGCGCTTGCAGAGTTCGATGCTTCCTCGATCAAGATCACAAATGAGGCTGTCCGCGCCTATACATCTCCGATGACTTTTTCGCAGCTCGTTCAGGAGATGAACGGAGCCTACCCGCTCATTCAAACCGATCAAGGTTACGAGCGCGAATCCTTTGAATTTACCAATCGAACAAGCGAACCCCTCGCATCTTCATTTCTCGAAGGCGTACTACCTCTGAACGATCCTCTTACCGGCAATACTGCGCTGAATTATTTTCCGCTCGAGATTGCCGGCATGACAAGTATTGAGAATGGCGGATTGCTTACTTCAGCCGATCATGCGAGTAGCGATGCTGCAAATTTTACTCTCGAACGATTCCGAGCGCCGATCGCCTACACCCGATTTCATTATACGCAAGAACTTGGGAATGCGCTTTCGAATTTCGAGGGAGTCTTTAGCATAAATCCGTCTGAGCCGATGAATATCGGATTAGCAGTCTACCATCGCTCGGCCGGCCGAGCCCAGAATGCTCAGGATTTTACCTTCGATCCCAGAGTCGAAGAATGGTGGCTCCGAGGACAAAGCACATACGATACGAAAGTATTGCATGCTCTTCTCTTCATGCTTTACACTTCTGCTTTCAGTGGAATGAATGGAGGCATTATTTCGCGCGATTCGGTGACCGATATTTTCGATGACCAACTTGCCTCTATCAAGGATCCCGTTCCATTCGATCACCGGACTCGTTTCGATGCTCTAGGCCAACTCGGCATTTCTCTTTTTTCCGATAAAGAGCGTACATTGCTCAGCGCTTATGGAACGACGGCCGCTCGGAGGATGCTCGGCGTAGATTCGACCTTCCCCTTTTACTACCAGCCGCTTTCACAGGCACAACGATATGGTTTCTCGCTGCTGCAGCCGGCGGAGTTGCAGATCGGTTCGTTCATCACCAGGGCCACTATTCGCGGTGATGCACAGTATCTCACGCGCCAAAGCCTCGGTACCGTTTATATTCCAAATGTATCTGAAACGCGTTTCTCTGCTCTCGGAAGCGACTCGATCTCGCTATCCGGGCTATTCGGAATAAGTATCAGCGGATATTTCAGGGAAACACTTTCAAGGCTCAGCGTTTCCGGCATTAGTCAGCCTGAGCTGCTCTTCACAAATTTCGGAGTCGAAGCATCGGCAAAAATTACAGAGGCACTAAAGTTTACTGCCCAAGCAACGTATGCACGAGACCGGGCGACTCTCTCGCCGACTCCGACTGCCACCTACGAGCTGAAAAATATCGGAGCATTCGTGAACATGAACGTCCCGTTTGGCGGCCGAGAGCGACTAGCTCTCGCACTGGGCTATCTTGACCGACATGAACCGGAAGGAGTCTATTTGCAATCGGTCTCAGGCGATAGCATCGTGACTCCCGTATTCTCATCGGCCGATATTCATACTCGGGGCATCCGAGCGAATATGGATCTCTGGTTCTCCTATTTCCGTTATTCCCTGCAGACAACATTTTTCCCTGCAACAGTACCGCTTGCCGAGTATACTACGAATCCTATTCTTCATTCAGATCTGTCCCAGCGCATACAAAGCGCAATGGGCTTATATTATGAGAATGAGATCGCAGAAGGGAATTTAAGGATCAGTGCCGGGCTGAGAGTCCGGTATATGAATTTGCTCAGTCCATCGCTGACCTACGATCAATATGCAGATTATTATCTCTACCGAGGACTCGATCCGCGCGGGAAAGGGTTGCTTGACGATCCCCGCCTCACACAACCCAAATATATCTTCGATGTACTGATCTCAACGGTTATTGACCAACGCGCGACGGTGAATGCTTCCTTTCTCAATGTCACCAGCACTCCATACTATAACGTTGCAATCTATCCAAGAGGCGGCTTCCAATTTAAGCTGGACGTAACTTGGGCGTTTTTGGATTAACTCGCTTCTTGATCTTGCACTCTTGTGAATTTCTGCAGGCACTTAGCTGTTAGCTTTTCCTTACAAAACCCATGTCAGAAAATTACCAGGTAACAGCACGGAAGTGGCGGTCGCAGAGGTTCGACGAAGTGGTCGGGCAGGATCATGTGACGCGCACACTGAAGAATGCGATCCGCGAAGGGCGGTTAGCTCATGCCTATCTTTTCACCGGCCAGCGTGGCTGCGGAAAGACGACGGTTGCGCGCCTTCTGGCGAAAGCGATCAATTGCCCGAATGCCGAGGCGAATGGTTATGAACCGTGCAACGCATGCGAGATATGTACATCGATCACTAATGGCTCTTCGATGGATGTTGCCGAGATTGACGGCGCCTCGAATAATGGAGTCGATGATGTCCGCTCCATGCGCGAGAATGTGAAGTATCCACCTCTACAGGGAAAGTACCGAGTCATTATCATCGATGAAGTCCATATGCTCTCGGCAAGCGCATTCAACGCTCTGCTGAAGACCTTGGAGGAGCCACCCCGACACCTCATTTTTGTTTTTGCAACTACGGAAGCACAAAAACTTCCGGCAACGATACTTTCCCGCACTCAGCGATACGATTTCCGTCGTATCCAGATCGAAGAGATCGTCTCTCATCTGAAGCACATAGCACAGACCGATGGAATTTCGATCGATGACGATGCTCTCTTGCTTATTGCCAAGAAAGCGGATGGCTCGATGCGCGATGCGCAGTCGATCTACGATCAGGCCATCGCTTATTGCGGCACGACGGTCGAGACGAGCCGCCTGCGCGAAGCCCTCAATCTTATTGATGCCGATTTCTACTTTGAGGTCTCCGATGCAATTCGTGAGCAGGCGACGAATAAAGCATTCTCTTTGGCGTTCGAAGTTGTCTCCCGCGGGTATGATATCGAAGAATTCCTGCAAGGTCTGCTCGAGCATTTCAGAAATTTTCTGACGATCGTCGTGACTGGCAAAAAAGAACTTCTTGAAGTTGTCAAATATCATCAAGAACGATATGCCGCCGATGCGAAGGGTTTCACCGAAAGTGACATTTTGCGCCTTGTGAGGTTGGGTTTCAATGCGCTTGAGAGATTGAAGTCATCTCAATCACATCGGATTGTTCTTGAACTTGCTCTGGTCGAGATGACGATGATGGAGCGCTCAATAGAGATCACGTCCCTTCTCGAAGAATTAAAAGGATTGAAGGGCGGTGCCAATCCTTTGCCGGCATCAGGCATAGGAATTCGTAGTTCAGCTATGGGAGCAGCACAGGCGAATTCCGAACCAGGCATTCCAAAACCGGCGATTCGCGCCAGTGCACCTCGCCCCGCTACTGAAGTCGCTTCGGGCGTTCAGCCCGAAACTCGATCCCCGAAACCCGAAATCCCATCCGAGCGATCTCACGACTCAACTCCTATTCCCGATGCCGCCTCACGTTGGGGCGAATTCCTCGATTTTGTTTCTGCCAAAAGCATCCCATTCCGTTTAGTCTGTGAAGATATCGAGCATGTCGGATCGAGCGGAGCGATGATCGTGATCGGCGTCTCGAAAAAACATACGGAAGAGACATTCGCCCGCAATAAGGATCTCTTTACAAAATTCCTTCGCGAGTTCTTTGCCCATGATTCTCTGACGTATGAAATGAAACGCGTGGAAAAGAAGTCTGCTCCGGCCGTGATCTCAGCAGCAGCGCCTGCACCACGATCGAACGGTCTTAATCAGTCTCCGGCTGTGCAAGCAGTGACGATCGATGATAATGTCGAACGGTCGGGACTCGAAATCGCTCTTATCCAGGAAATGGGTGCAATACCAATCTAATTCAATTCTATCCCCGAACCAATGAAATATTTTATTACCACCTTCGTTCTCGTTTTGATTATCGGATGCAAAAAGACTGAGGAGCCTAAACAGCAATCCGGCCAACCGGCGCACGATACCACCACTCATATCCAGCCGCGATCACCGCAAATGGAAGAGGCCTTTCAACATCTCGATAGACAGAAAATGAAATCTCCGGATGGCGCACTCGATATTTTCGTCAACCTCCCTCCCGGGGGACCAATTCCTCCGCACCTATTGCCGGCACAAAACATCAAACGCATTGGGAAAACCGATAGCACTGTAACTTATTCCTTTGTTTCGGGAACAACGAAGACCGATGTCAAAGTGACTCTAAAAAAGATCTATGTTGATCGAGATACGTTGTGGGATGTGATGCTCGTGCAGTAAACCAAAACTACGCAAGTTCTTTGCGTCGAAGTTTTGCAACGCATTCGATGTGCCAGGTTTGCGGAAACATATCGACAGGCTGTAAAGCCTCGACTGAGTATTTTTCCGACATCAATTCGATATCACGCGCCTGAGTTGCCGGATTACAGCTAATATAGGAGATTCGCTCAGGTGCCAGTTCAAGAATTTCCCTGACAACATCTGCATGCATTCCGCTTCGGGGCGGATCGATGATCAAAACGTCGGGTTTTCCATATTTCGAAAGCAGATCGGGTGAAAGCAAGGCCTTACGCAGATCGCTCGAAACAAAATCAACATTCGAAAACCCATTGCGTTCGGCATTTGCATGAGCATCGGCGATCGCAGATTCCGAGAGCTCGATACCCAGTACCGATGTCACACGCGGTGCTGCGAAGAGTGTGATCGTCCCAGCTCCACAATAGAGATCCCAGAGAGTGTCCTCTGTCTGAAGATCAGCAAAGTCAGCTCCGACCTTGTACAGGACCTCTGCTTGACGAGTATTGGTCTGAAAAAATGAGTTCGCCGAGATCCGGTACTCTGCATTGCCGATCTTATCGGATATAACTCCCGATCCGAAAATCACATACTCCTTTTCTCCGACTGCGATCTGCGCCCGTTTGGAATTGATATTATTGATAAGCGTCGTGACTTCGGGAATTTCTTTCCGGAGCAGCCTAGCGTATGCCTCCATCACGTGCTCATCATAATGCGAGGTAACGAAGTTTACCATGACCTCGCCGGTCGAATGACTGTTGCGAATCACAAGAAAACGAAGTAATCCCTCAGGCCGCTTATCGGCATCGAAGACTCGAAGCTTGTGGTCACCTGAGAAAGTCCGGGTTAGTTCGAGAATGCGGTTAGCAAGTGGATACGATATATGGCAGAATGCGGTATCGATAACACGGTCATATCTTCCACGAACATGCAGGCCGAGTGCAAAACGATCGGCAACATCGCCACTTGCGATCTCTTCAGGCAGAAGCCATCGCTCTTCTGAGAAAGAGAACTCCATCTTATTGCGATAATGGTATTCATGCCCTGGTGCACCGATCGTATCAAGGATAGGTGGATCGTGAAGCTTCCCTATTCTCTCGAATATCTCCTTTACCTGCTGCTTCTTCCAAAAAAGCTGGGCGTCGTAGTTCATATGAAGGAGCGAACATCCTCCACATACACCAAAATCAACGCAGATTGGTTTTCGCCGATCGGCAGATGGTTCTAACACTTTGAGAAGTCTTGCATCGGCAAAATTCCCTTTTGCCTTCACGATTTCCACCGTGATCTTCTCATTTGCCAAAGCGCCTTCGACAAAAATGACGTATCCATCCTCCCGTCGTGCCACTGCCTTACCTTCGAAGGCAAAAGTCTCCGTCACTAGTTCAAGCTGCGTGCCACGTTCGGGTTTGGGGAGGCGGGCATGATTTTGTTCAGGATTATCCGTCATTACTTCCATCGAATTGAATTGCCGTAATTTTGTTGTATCAAGTTGTCATTCCGAGCAATACTTGCTTGGCTCGGAGAAATACTGCGTTTTTTACTATTAACTCATGCACTACGAAATGAATAGATATAAGCGTTCCCTTGTCGTTGCAGTCATTCTCCAATGCTGGGCGATCGCCGCATCTGCACAACCCAACATCTCCCGTGATACGACACATTATAATGATGAAGAGCTTTATAGTGACGATGCCATGAGCAGCGCACCGGCTTATTCCTGGCTCGGCGCTGGTGTTCTTGTCGGTTTGCACCTTCCTTCCCTGACCGATCTCAATTCTTCCATCGCGATGCCATTCATTCATCAGAATCTCAAAGAACAAGCATTCATGATCGGCGGACAGGTCTTCATGCCATTTCCATTTGTCAAGAATCTGCGAATCGGCGGAATAGGTATGAGCGGAACCAGCAGTGTCTGCTGTGTACCTGACTCAGTTCAGGGTCAGCCTGTTATGCGTTCTTTAACCTATCACTTCGGATACGGAGCGCTGACCTTCGATTATGCGATCTTTAATTCCAACAAGGTACATGTTCTTCTCGGCTCGGAATTCGGCCTAGGCTCAGTCGAACTCACAGCCCAGCAAGCTTTGAATCGCCAGAAATTCGATATCACTTCGGAATTCAGCACTACGACTTTCAATATTACTCATACCTATCATGCGCCGATGTTCGTCATCAAACCGGAAGCGGAATTCGAGTATGCGCCTGTAAGATGGCTCATGCTCAGGCTTACAGCCGGATATCAGATAAGCGCAATGGGCACATGGGTGGCAGATGATGATGTCTCCCTTGGCGATGTCGGAGCCTTGGCTAAAGTTAATGCCAACGGGCCGGTCGTTCAATTCGGAGTATTTCTGGGATTTTTTTAAATTTATTCAATAACAATCATGGCAGATTATAAGAAGGAAACATTACTTTACGAAGGCAAAGCGAAGAAAGTTTGGTCTGTAGCAGGCAATCCCGATCTCGTCATTCAGGAATTCAAGAATGATGCTACGGCCTTCAATGGAGAGAAGCGCGGCTCATGGGAAGCAAAAGGAACGACGAATAATACCGTCGCTTCTGCTCTCTTCCGGTATCTCGAATCCAAAGGGATAAAGACCCATTTCGTCGAACAGCTTTCACCGAATGAGATGCTGATCAAGAAGCTCGCCATCGTTCCACTCGAAGTTATCGTTCGGAATCGTGCTGCCGGTTCGTTTGTCAAGCGATATGCGGCAAAAGAGGGGATGATCTTCAAAGTGCCGACATTCGAATTTTCGTACAAACGCGATGACCTCGGTGATCCCCTTATCAATGAAAGTCACGCCATCGCAATGGAACTTGCAACGGAGGCGGAGATCGCACAGATCCGTACAGCTGCCTTGCGCGTCAACGATCTTTTGAGAGAATTCTTTGCTGAGCGAGGAATAACCCTTGTCGATTTCAAGTTGGAATTCGGAAAACATAAAGGCGAGATTCTTTTGGGAGATGAGATCAGCCCCGATACGTGCCGTTTCTGGGACGCCAAAACGGGGGAAAAACTCGACAAAGACCGTTTCCGCTTCGATCTTGGCGGAGTTGAAGAGGCGTATGCGAAAATGCTCGAAAAAGTAACGGCATGACCTTGATCGGCCTTGGCTCTGGAGGAACCGCTACCCCGATATGGCTCGCTTGCAGAACCAGGGCATTACACTACAATTGAACACAAACCATTGCTGACTCGCTACGGAACAGACGTTCTCATCGGCGTTGCCATCACCACCATCGTTCTTGTTGCACTTGCAATTTGGACGGACGAGCTGTGGGCGCGTATAGTACTTCTTGCCGTTGCAGGTTTCCTGACGGTTTTTTCGCTCAATTTTTTTCGCGACCCGGACCGGACTCCCAATACGAATGGCAAATCGCCGGAGGATCTCATTATTGCCCCGGCCGATGGAAAAGTCGTCTTGATCAAAGAAGTTGACGAACCGGAATACCTGAGATCTTCAGCAAGGCTTATTTCGATTTTCATGTCACCTCTTGATGTTCACGTGAACCGCATTCCGATTTCAGGCCGTGTCGATCATCTCCGGTATGTTAAGGGAAAATTCCTCGTAGCGAGTACTCCCGAATCCGTGAGCGAGAACGAACGCATGATGATCGGCATTTCATCAGGGACACGGAAACTACTTTTCAATCAGGTAACCGGTTATGTTGCCCGCCGAATTGTCTGCGAACTTAAGGTTGGCGACACTGTGAAAGCAGGCGAGCGATTCGGCATGATCAAATTCGGTTCGAGAGTTGATATCTATCTCCCCCTTGACGCTGAACTCCTCATAAAAGAAGGTGATATTGCAAAAGCCGGTGAAACCGTAGTAGCACAATGGAAAAACGCTCAGTAATTACGGTCACCCGATCCGTTATTCCATCACTATTTACAGTGATGAATCTGTTTAGTGGGTTCATCGCGATCAAGACGGCGTTCATGGATGCTGATTTTGAAAAGGCTGGTTGGTTCATCGTTCTCGGAGCACTGTTCGATACTCTCGATGGATTCATGGCTCGTTTGACACATTCTGCCAGCGAATTTGGAGTCGAGCTCGATTCACTCGCTGATGTCGTTACCTTCGGCGTGGCACCAAGTGCCATTATTTACAAGCTTTATTTTTACCAATTCGAAACCATTGGGATTCTGATTGCAGCACTTCCCACGATTTGCGGTGCCTTGCGTTTAGCACGGTTCAATGTTCAACTTGTCGGATTCGACAAGGACTATTTCAAAGGATTGCCTATTCCTTCTGCAGCGATACTGATCGTTTCCTTCGTCACATTTTATTTCCTTCGTGGTGAGCCGGCCTTTTTATCTCCGGCAGGGATGGAAGGGGCAATGTTCACCGTCGTCATCGGAGCATCACTAATGATGGTCAGCACCGTCAAATACGAAACCCTACCCAAACCCTCGCTTCGTGCAATTAAGGCAGAACCGGCAAAATTTGTCGTTGTTATTTCCGCCATCGTCGCAAGTATCATCACGAAAGGGTCTGCGATCTTCCCTTTCTTTCTCGCATTCATTATCTTCGGGCTTATCCGTGCGATCGTCGTGAGATTGAAGCGTGTGTTGCGCGAACGCCGTGCTGCCGCCCTCTTCGACGAGGAAGAGTTGGACCGCGAAGAAAAATCTACATTCGGTCTTTAGTCTGAGTCAATCCCAATAGAGGAATTTCCCGAAGCGTTTAAGCCATTTCTTGGCATCGGAATACTCAGGGCAACACTCTGCAACCCTTGTCCAGAATAGCTTCGAATGGTTGAAGACGACTGTATGTACGAGTTCATGGAGTATGACATAGTCAATAATGTGCGGAGGCGCCTTCATCAATCTCCAGTTGAGAGAGATGTTTTTCTTTATTGAACAACTTCCCCACCGCGTCTTCGCATCTCTTATCGATACCCTGTTATATCGATATCCATGTATGGCAGATAGAATTTCAATTCGGGTGAATAGATATTCTTTCGCTGCCTTTCTGTACCATTGTTCCAATACCCGTTTATCTGTGATTTCGAACCCCGGATTTATGGCCTCGCCAAGGAATGGGATTTCCCCTGCGCCGAGAGAAAGATAAAGATCGCTATCTCTGCCAAAATTTGAAACATGTTTCTCTATCCAATTGGCTTGTTCGGCGAGGAAGAGGAGAAGATCGGAATCAGTATAGCGCAGAGGAATAGTGACCTTAACCCGGCAATCATGATGGACGGTGATCCTTGCATACTTTACTTTTTTTCGCTCGACGATATACTTACTGATCTTAGGATTCACGCGCGATTCTACAATTATTCTTAGCAATAGGATAGTAACTATTCTCTTTCGGAGAACATTTCACCCGATTTGCTCTCGACTATTTTTTCTGCGACGGAGAAGACGATTTTATTGTTGTCTTACTCATGCACTATCATGTCTATATCGCCACTGAGCGAAAAGAAGCGATCCTTGATCCGCAGGGAAAGGCCACTCATCATGCACTCGATTCATTAGGACTTCCACAAGTCGAGGATGTCCGCATCGGGAAATTCATCAGGCTTGGTGTCAATGCCGAGTCAAAGGAAAAGGCTCAGGCCATTGCCGAAGAATCGAGCAAGAAACTTTTAGCCAATCCTATTATGGAGACCTTTCGCATCATCGAAATTAAAGAGAATGCCAATAAAGGAGCGCATTCATGAAGACTCGCATCATTGTATTCCCCGGCTCTAATTGCGATCACGATGCGATGCATGCAGTTGCTAACGTCATGAAGAATTCCGATACGGAATTTGTCTGGCACAAGCAGGACTCTATTGGCAAAGGAATTGATCTCGTGATCTTGCCGGGAGGATTTTCCTACGGTGATTATCTCCGAACGGGCGCAATTGCCCGATTCTCACCTGTGATGAAAGATGTGATTCGATTTGCCAACGAAGGCGGAACGGTCATAGGAATCTGCAATGGATTTCAAGTCCTTTGCGAAAGCGGTTTGTTGCCGGGAGTCTTGATCCGTAACCAAGCATTGAAATTCCGCTGCAAATGGGTTAATCTTCGTGGGGAGAATACGGATACGAGATTTACCAACGCACTACTTCCCGGTGAGATCATCAAGGTCCCAATTGCTCACGGAGAAGGTTTATATATGGCCGAGACAGAGGTTCTTCGGGAGCTTGAGGCCAATAAGCAAGTTGTTTTCCGATATGTTTCGGAAAAAGGCGAAGTTGTCTCCGAGGCAAATCCGAACGGCTCGATCAATAATATTGCCGGAATTATCAATAAGGAAGGGAATGTCATGGGTATGATGCCGCATCCGGAGAGGGCATGCGAGGCGATCTTGGGAAGTGCAGATGGGAAGAAGATCTTTTCTTCACTCGCTCGTCATTTCGAGTTCTCTCGATCATTAAATGAAGCGCAGATCTGATCTCTGCTCTCCAATCTCACAAAAGTTTACTATATCCATTCAATGTTGTATCTTCAGGCAGGATTGTTACTTATAGCGATGATTGCTCTGGGAGCAGTTCTCATGGGAATAATAAAGAATGCGCACGGGCCTCGCAAAGGCAAATACAAGACTTCCTGGTTTGAACGGAAGTGAACAGTTTTTAACGAACCTTCTTGGATTTAATGAAGTTTTGCACTTAGCCGCGAAATAGTGGCACGCTATTAAAAGGAGAATATAAATGTTCAAAAATTTAGGGGCTTTCGAATTACTTATCATTGTCGCAATCGTACTGCTATTATTTGGCGGCAAGAAGATCCCGGAGCTCATGCGCGGTTTGGGTAAGGGAATGCATGAATTCAAGAAGGCATCCGAAGGCCATCATGACGATGAGCCCGCTGCTCCGAATCAGACAACTCAACCTAAGTAAGATAACGGGTTAGCTATGTTCGAGAATTTAGGCGGAGGAGAAGTTCTCCTCATATTCCTGGTGATCCTGATCTTCTTCGGACCGAAGAAGATCCCGGAGCTTGCAACAAGCTTTGGGAAGGGATTGCGGAAATTCCGTGACGCCAAGGAAGGCCTGGAAGACCAACTCAAGACTGTGCTCAAAGAGCCAGTCGAGGCATTGCAAGCAGCAAAATCAAATTTCGATATGCACATGAATGCTGCTGCTCAACAGGTGCAGGAGACCTCAAAATCTTTAGAGGCAAACCTGCCGGCCGCTTCACCTCTTCCTGCTCCTGCACAGCCTCCCACCGAAACAACGCCAAATCCATAATCCGAAGAATAAAATTGTAAATAAAAAGGCAAGCTTAAGCTTGCCTTTTTTAATGCCTTCTTTTTTGTTCGCCTAGGACTTCTTCCCTTTGGCACCTGCTGCTTTATGCTTGAAGAATTCAACCTGGCGAAGTCGCTCTTTAGCTTCCTCTTTCGTTTTGTAGGTTCCCATGTTTCTTCCTGAACGTTCGGAAACAACACGATAACCTTCCTTTACTTTCTTGATCATAGCTTTGGTCTCCTTTCATGAATTTGATCATATGTGCATCAAATTTCATGCCAGGCGCAACCGCCTAGTTACGCTATTTTAACCAGAGTATTCCAATTCCGAGTGGTAATATTCTTTCCAAATTGCTTCTCAAGGATCTTCATAGCTTCTGGCGTTCCATTCTTACTCAAATCGAGAACACTGAATACCATACAATCGCTAAGAGCAAGTACGGAGAATGAGTTGTCGGGGGTATGGTAAGGTAATCTCGGAACCTGCAGAGGTTCTTCAGGAAGAAACGTGATATACAAGCGCATATCCTTCGTAACGGAATTTCCGGCAAATGGATCGGCTTTCACGATCCTTGTGATATCTGCCCTTGGTCTCACAATTACAGGTATTGAAAAACCAAAACTATCCTGGAGTTGATTGGTGATTATTCTTGCAAGCTTCACAATTGTATCCTTCGCTTCAAAGATAATATTACCGCTGGCAAGTATTGTGCGGACATTGGCGAATCCGAGATCTTCGAATATTTGCTTCGCTTTGACCATCGGGACACTCTTGTGCCCGCCCACATTGATACCGCGAAGAAAAGCGACGAATTCTGCCATTAAGAATGTAATTAGATGGACGTAGTCCTATAAGCAGGCAAGGCAAGGAAGTTGTTGCGGAGGGCGAGGGATTCGAACTCTCATAGCCTTGCGGCTGGCAGTTTTCAAGACTGCTGCAATACCATTATGCGAGCCCTCCGTGGATTCGCGAACTCCATAACTCTTTGACGCGAAACGTTGTTCCAAAAAACTGAAATTATGTCTGTTACCGGCGATCGTCGCGAATCGACATAGATAAAACTTGAGAACCTACAGAATATTATTTTTATCTGAATTCCCATGTCGCAATTTGGAAAAGAAATTCGCAAACGCTGGCTGCTCGATGAAGATGTGGCATTCATGAATCATGGTTCGTTCGGAGCATGTCCGCGAGACGTGCTCGTCGCCCAGAGCGAGTGGAGGAACAAGATGGAACGCCAACTGGTCAAGTTCATTACTGTCGAAGCCCCTCCTGCGACCACAGATGCGTTGACAAGACTTGGAGAATTCATCGGGGCAAAAGAGAAGGATATTGTTTTTGTCGATAATGCCACAACGGCTGTTAATGCTGTTGTCCGCTCGCTCATGCCGAAGTTCAAACCGGGCGATGAGCTATTCACGACTACCCACGTGTACGGCGCAATGCGTAAGACACTGCATTACGCAGCCGATGTTACAGGGGCAAAAGTTGTCGAGGGCGTTGTCCCCTTTCCGATCGAAAGCCCTGATCAAGTAGTGGAAGTGGTGAAGAAAGGGATCACCGATAAAACGAAATTCGCGATCATCGACCACATTACCTCCCCGACTGCCCTTGTGTATCCGATCGAGAAGATCATACCTCTTTTCAAAGAACGCGGTATCCCTGTTATGATCGATGGCGCCCATGCACTCGGAATGCTGGATATTAACATGACGAAATATGGTGCCGACTTCTATACCGGTAATTGCCACAAATGGCTTTATGCACCGAAAGGATCGGCATTTCTTTACGTTGACCCCAAACATCAGAAAGATATTCATCCGACGAATATTTCCCACAACTACATGACGGGATTCAAACCGGAGTTCGAATGGGTGGGGACGCATGATCCGACGGCATGGCTTTCCGTTTCAGCTGCACTGGCATTCATCAAAGAAATTGGTGTCGATGAGATGCGGAGATACGGGCACACCTTGGCAATTGAAGCCAGAAACATGCTGGCGCGCTCATGGGGCACGAAACTCCTCGCTCCGGAGAATATGATCGGAATGCTTGCCACAGTCGCACTGCCGGGTAACCCAACAGATACAGATAAACACACTGCAACACTACATGACAGACTTCGCGATGAATTTCACTGTGAACTCCCTGTGATCGTCATGGATGGACATACCTATGTTCGTATCTCCTGTCAGGTCTATAACGATATGTCGGACTATGAACGCCTTGATGCGGCCATAAAGAGAATATACGCATGAGCATCCTTGTGAACCTTGCTTCTGCCAAATGATCATCGGAATCCTCAGTGCAATGCCTGAAGAGATAGATCTGCTTTCCTCAAATATTGAGGATGCAGAAGTATTGACGTTCGGTGGACGAGAGTATATTACAGGGAAACTCGAAGGTCAGGAAGTCGTTGCTGTCTTCTCCAGATGGGGAAAGGTCGCCGCAGCTCAAACTGCAACAACTCTGATTACAAAATTTGGAGCAAAGAAGATCATTTTCACAGGAGTTGCCGGAGCAGCCGCACCCGACCTCCGAATCGGAGATGTTGTGATCGGTGAAGAGTTACTTCAGCACGATATGGATGCAAGCTTGATACCTGCGTTCGTACGATTTGAAATTCCACTGCTCGGGATTACCCATTTCAAATCCGACCGTGAGCTGACGCTGCTTGCGTTCAACGCTGCGCAGGAGTATCTTTCAGCAATTCGTTCATCAAGCCTCAGTTCGGAACTTCAGTCCACAACTCTTGACGATCACGGAATCGGGATTCCAACCGCACGGTTCGGCATAATTGCAAGTGGTGATCAATTCATTGGAGATTCGGCAAAGATCACCGAGCTGCGCGAGGCCATCAACGGCTTGCTCTGCATCGAAATGGAGGGCGCGGCCGTAGCACAGGTATGCCATGAACATCAAATCCCCTTCGCCGTCATCCGTGCGATCTCGGACAAAGCCGATTCGAACGCTGTTCATGACTTTCCTGGATTCGTCAAGAATATCGTTAGCCATTACTCTAATGGTATAGTCAGATCCATGTTGAAGAATTTATAGCGCTGAGCTATCTGTTTGAAGGAATTCAGAATTATCTATATAACTCTCTATGTACGGCAAAATAAAAGAAGAACTTCAGAAAGAACTGCAAGAGATCAAGAATTCAGGTCTGTATAAGGAGGAACGCATTATCACGACTCCGCAGGGAGTGGAGATCAAAGTTGAAGGAAAGCCAGGTACCTACTTGAATTTTTGCGCCAACAATTATCTCGGCCTATCATCTCATCCAAGGGTAATTAAAGCTGCTCATGAAGCGCTCGATAAACATGGCTATGGAATGTCAAGCGTTCGCTTTATTTGCGGCACAGAAGATCTACACAAAGATCTCGAGCGTGAGGTCTCACAATTCCTAAAGACAGATGATACCATTCTCTATGTTGCTTGCTTTGACGCCAATGGCGGAGTCTTCGAGCCCTTCTTCCAGGAGAATGACGGGATCATCAGTGATGAGTTAAATCACGCATCGATCATTGATGGCGTAAGGCTTTCGAAGGCACAGCGTTTTCGCTACAAGAACTCCAATATGGAGGAGTTGGAAAATATTCTTAAGGGAACCCAGAACCTGCGTCGCCGAATCATCGTGACTGATGGAGTTTTCTCGATGGATGGCTTTATTGCAAAACTTGACGAGATCTGTGACCTTGCTGAAAAATATGAGGCTCTCGTTATGGTTGACGATAGCCATGCAACGGGATTTATCGGAAAGACGGGGCGCGGATCTATTGAGTACAGAGATGTAATGGGACGCGTCGATATTATCACCTCTACCCTCGGTAAAGCCCTGGGTGGTGCTGCCGGTGGTTTCACGTCAGGACGCAAGGAGATCATCGATATGCTTCGACAGCGCTCGAGACCCTATCTCTTCAGCAATTCTCTGCCCCCGGCCATTGCCGGAGCCGCCCTGGAGGTGATCCGAATGCTCGAAGCCACTACGGAGTTACGCGATAAGCTTGAAGCGAACACAAAATATTTCCGCGAGAAGATGACAGCAGCCGGATTTGACATTAAGCCCGGCGTTCATCCGATCACTCCGATCA
>JAUZOQ010000029.1 GCA_030706385.1 Bacteroidota bacterium
GTTGCCCGCATATCCAGTCCCCTTCACGGCAACAAATTCCTCAAGAGCCGCTCGCCCAACCGCCATCACTAGGGAAAGAAGGTGCCGCTCTACTTCCCCGATCTCCATGCCTTGTGCCATGACGACACCGGTTAGTTTTATGGAATGGATATTTTTCCAAGCTTTCTTTCCGCCGATGGCTTCGATATGTTTATTGATTATCTCGTCGGCAGTTTCGGCGTGAACGATTGAAATGCTCATCAGCATGAGCACAGCAGCAAGAAGAATTCTACGGGTTTTCATGGTGGTGTCAGTTAGTATAGGTTTAAGGATGATATCCTGAGCAAAGTCACCGCTCGAAAAATGCATGAAATTCTCAGTGTCTCAAAGTTGAAAATACGGTACGAGATAACACCAAAAGAGTTACAAAACGTTTGTGGATTGGTTTAGCGAGGTATACGGGCACTCCCGTCTTCAAGGCAATCCCAAAACCTTCAATTATGAGTTGGTTTTCATGGGTAGATGATAATCGGTGGAAAATTCTCTCGAACAATAGCCACCGGAATTCCCACACCGCCACTAAGCTGCGGAGACATATTGCCTGATGGGAGTCAGGAATGATCTAGGCGTAATGTATTATGTAAGCCGATCGTGATTCAATCCTTAGATATATGCCACCTCACCATGCAAAACTTCATCGACTCCTTTCTCTTCCTCATGCTGCTCGACCTTGACAGGAGTGATCATGTTGATGATCTTCAGCATACCATACGTGAAGCCGAAGGCATAGATGGCTGCACCAATTGTGACACCGACTTGCAACAGGAAGAAGCTTGTATTGCCAAGCGCAAGTCCGTTGACTCCGGCCGAGTTCACGGCAGAATCTGCAAAGACTCCAAGAAGGACCACTCCAAGGCATCCGCCCACTCCGTGCACTCCCCACACATCGAGCGCATCGTCCCAGCCGCGTTTATTCTTCAGCTGCACAGCGAAATAGCAGACCAGTCCTGCTGCAAGACCGATAATGACGGCGCTCGTTGTCGATACATAACCTGCAGCGGGCGTGATCGTTGCAAGGCCTGCAACAGCTCCGGTAAGCAGTCCGAGAAATTTCGGTTTGCGTGAAGCTCTCCATTCCATCAGCAGCCAGGCGATCGCAGCAAACGAAGCGGCGACATCAGTATTCAAGAAGGCAAGAGCAGTCACACCATCAACTTTGAATTGAGATCCGGCATTGAAGCCATACCATCCGAACCATAAGAGCCCAGTGCCAAGAGCTACCAGTGGAATGCTATGAGGTTGTGCATCCCCGACCTTTCGTTTACCAACGTAAAATACTGAGGCCAGCGCAGCGAAACCTGCTATTGCATGCACAACAATTCCACCGGCAAAATCCTGAACGCCCCAGCTTGCAAGCAATCCGCCGCCCCAGACCATGTGAACGAAGGGGAAGTAGACAAGCAGCAACCAAAAAGTCAAAAAGAGCATATATGCTCCGAAGCGAACGCGGTTTGTGAATGCTCCGGTGATAAGAGCAGGAGTGATGATGGCGAACATCATCTGGTAGGCGACAAAGACTAGAAGCGGAATATTGGGTGTCAGAGGCGAAGGAGTGTTGACTGTGACTCCATGCAGGAATGACATATCGAAATTGCCAATGATACCGCCAAGCAGATCAGTATGAGTCTTGAGATCTCCGCTAAAACACATGGAGTATCCGCAAATAAACCAGAGTACGGTTGTAAAACCCATGGATACAAAACTCTGCATCATGATCGAAAGAACATTTTTTCGTCCTACAAGTCCGCCGTAAAAAAAAGCCAACCCTGGAGTCATGAGCATGACAAGGCTGGTTGCGATAAGCATAAAACCAGTATTACCGGTATCGAACATGGGTAGTCCTCCTATGATATGGATGATAGATTGGCTTCGAATATACGCAAATATGATTGTGCAGCCCTCATGCATAGAGGGAGGAAAAGAATGTTCATGATAATTATGAACGACACTCAATATCAAAAGAGCGGTCAGAATTGGGATTGGCTCTGCAACCATTCTCAGCCTGATCTTGTCATAAAAATAGTAATTATACTTGAATACGAAAACTTGTGAAGATTATTTCATTAATTCTCGCATCAGGGTTTAGTCTCGTCCTTCTTGGAAGTTGTAAGAATAGCGGAACTTCCGCGCCATCACCTGGATCAACTGCAAGTGTTCAAGATCTTTATCCATTGAAGATCGGAGATAGTTGGACATATCACAGGCAAGTGCTTTCACCCACGGGGTCAGTCACCTTCGATACTGAGGACACATTGACGCTCCCAAATCAGATCACATTTCAGGGGCAACAAGCATTCCAACAAAACTTAACACCGATTGACACGATCGGCACCGAGTGGTACTACTACAATGGCAGCTCAGATATTTATTCGGTCCATCATCCTCAGAGCGATTTTGAAATAGCACATTACCTCCATTATCCAATGAAGGTCGGGGAGTCATTTATACTCGCTGATGATAGTACCTTTGCACGCAATTACGACGATAAGACCGTGCTAGTGTTGCGCTCCTCAAATGAAAGTGTCACCGTTCCTGCCGGGTCATTTTCTTGTGTGTATTTTGAGAAATATGGGATTACCACAACGAGTGGAGTTGTCGATACAGAGATGTTCGACAAACTCTATTACGCTTCCGGTGTAGGATTGGTAATGGACAAGGGCTTCGTGAAGAGTGCTGGTGTAACATATCAGCAATCCGAACAAGATCTAGTTAGCTTTATGGTAAAGTAAGTATGTGATCGATCTAAGAATGACACTCTTCCGATCTTATTCCGGTGGCGCATAAACATATCTTCCGCATTTTTCGTTATTTTGGCTCAATCATGCAGAAGATTATATGAAGACTGTATTCCTTGCCTTAACTTTAGGAGTTCTATTTACTTTAGCGGGTTCGAGTGCCACAGCGCAACTAAAAATCATAGCAGATATCGATACATCGTTTGCGCATGGTGGAAAGGTCGAAGTGGCCCTAAGTGCATTTGGCGATGAGGTTACCGATTTCTATGGTGTATTTCCCGATGTGCAGACGACGAGTAAGATCACCGTCTGCGGAAAAGTCGGCACTGCCGATCCGAGTCTCTATAAAATTGGCCTGATCCAACTTAATCCATTAGGATCGTTCGACGCCTCATTCGGAAGCGGCGGCAAAGTGATTACATCGTGGGGTGTATCCTCGTACCCCAATCGCATGTTTGTAAGCCCAATCGATAGCAGCATCATTATTTCGGGAATGTCGGCCTCAAGCACGGATTACCGCGATCACCTCGCATCTCTATTCAAGTTCAAGAAGAATGGTAGTATCGATTCGAGTTTCGGAGGTGACGGGCATGTTGCCGTTCGATTCAATGCTCTGTTCGGCGGCGAGTTCGTAAATATCTATCCTGTAGATACGACCTATCTTGCATGCGGAACAGTATCAACGCAGAGCTCAGTAATCGGGGTCATCGCCATGCGGTTTTTCAGGAATGGTAATTTAGATACAACATATGGAAGCCAAGGGAAGGGGTTTATTCCCGTGTATATGGAATCAGTGAATGGATTTCTCTCGCCGGATGCAAGCCTCACCCTCATTGGCGCAGAAGTACCAACCGATAGTGAACCTCCTATCGTCAAGCACATTATACTCGCGCGCTTCAAGCCTAACGGAATGCCGGATTCCGGCTTTGGTAAGAACGGAGTAGTCAAGACCGGTGTCGTCATCGGAAGGAATTCTGTTGCTGCAGCTATCCAACCGAACTACGATATCATTGCTGCCTATACACCGCCCGAGATATCCTTGAACGTACCGTGGATAGTAGTCCGGTTCAACATCGATGGATCGCTCGATACTCTCTACGGAGATAAAGGCTACGTCACGATCGGCTTCGGTCCGGGATCTTCAGAAACCAGAGGCGTGAACATTGCCAAGAATGGCAAAGCAACCGTTAATGGAAATGTATCTTACGGGCAAGGTTCCTGCGCTACTGCACGGATTAATCCTGACGGCTCTCCTGATATAACTTTCAATCAGATCGGAAATGCCGTGATCGATGTCGATAGCGGCGCTTATCCCAACTACCTGCTAAAATTTGTCGGCATCGGAAATAAGAAGTATTGTGGAGTCGGAGGATCAATCCATAATGGGCTCTCCCAGTTTCTGATCGCAAAATTCAGGGATGATACGTTACCGACGGTTTCCGTTGCAACTTCCGACGGATCCGGCGAAGGAGTTCAGATCTATCCGAATCCAGCTTCTTTGAGTTTTACTATTCAGACGGAGAATAGGTCGATTTCCAATATTACTCTCCTCGACGAATTAGGCCGTCACATTCAGCTCACTAGCGAACAGAATATTTCATCAGGATCACAGCACTTCGTGTTCGATTCCTCCAAATTACAGAATGGCCTTTATCACTGCGTTATCCGATCGGGAGGGAAGCAGATCGTGAAAGATTTAGTGATCCTGCACTAATGATACATTGGCTCAGCGCATGACGGTGAGCGTGGTTTTCCTATCGCCCAGGACGACGAAGTAGCTTCCGATTGGGATTAAAGAAGCATCGAAGCTATATTTATCTGCCCCTGCCGTTAGACTCTTTTCTAAAATCACCGTTCCTTTCGTATCGGAGATTCGTAATGTCTCTGCTTTCGCCAGAGGCAAGAACGTGAACACGGCATGATCCGATGCCGGATTAGGCGAAATTTGTACTGTACTTATCTCAGAGCCTGCGCCATCGGTTACACTTGAAGAATCGATAACGAAATTTGCCATCATTCCCATATCGGCATGTTCAAGTTTATGGCAATGAATGAGAAAGAGTCCGGAGTAATCGGTGAATTTCAGTAAGACATTCACCGTGCCTTGAGGATCGAGCCGAACGATATCCTTCCAGCCGCCTTCTGTTGGTTCAGGTGCGCCACCATTACGATCGAGAACTTGAAATTGTGCTCCATGCACATGGACAGGATGGGTGTTCTCCGCTTCGCTCATAAACGTCCATTTCTCAAGTTGCTGAAAAGGCACGTGAGCATCGATGCGGTTGATGTCGTAGGCCTGGTCGTTGATATGATGGATCGCTGCAAAAGTCCAGATCCGAGTGGGAGCACCGGCTGCCTGATATTTTTCAATCGCCGGCAATTGTGAAGGTATCGTGCCGTTCGATACTCCGCTCTTATTAATTTGAAATTGCATCAGATCCATTTCTGCTCCTTGGGCTACCGTTCCAGAGCCTGCTCCATCGCTAAACGTGAATTTCAGTGACTTTAGATTTACGGTTTGGCCTTGCGAATAAGAAGAAAAATCTATCAGAACATCGAGTCTCTCTGCCGGAGCAAGCCATGCACTCGTGAGAGTAAGCGGCGAGTCGATGAAGCCGCCATCATTGCCGATAACGGTGAATGACTTCCCATCACTCAAAGCAATCTTGTAGAACCGGGAATTCGAACCGTTGACTAGACGCAAGCGGTACAGCGTTGGCGCAACGGAGAGATACGCATTCGGTGTGCCATTAACCAATATGGTATCGCCGAGCCATCCGCTGTTGATATCCAGATTGCCGGGAGCATAGATCAGTTGGTGATCCGTATCGAACCGTTTGTCGGTAAACATCAAAGGAACGTCATACTCTCCGGATGGAAGGGATAAAGCTTTCTCTTCATCATCTTCTACGATAAAGAAGCCGGCAATTCCTTTATAGACTTGCTCTCCCGTCGTCATATGAGGATGAGCATGATAGAAACTTGTGCAGGCCCGTTGAATGATGGGGAAGCTTACACTGTAGGAATTGCCACCGGATACGGCATCACGCGGATGGCCTCCCATCGAACTTGGAGCATGTATGCCATGCCAATGAAGCACGGAATCGTCGACCAGATTATTGTGGATCGTTGCTGCGAATGTATCCCCTTTCTTTACACGAATAGTCGGCGCAGGAAAAGAATTATTGATGAGCAGCAGATTCGTGTCGACTCCGGGATAGATCTTGAACGAAGAGGGAGCAAGGGTCAGGTCGCCGCCGGAGATGACTGCCGGAATCCTGATCTCCTGCATCTCAACCGGTGGTGCGCCAAAGATTTGAGTAGGGAATGCATTCAGTTTCGATGCAGCGGCGGCAGCGATACCTGCCTGAGCTGTGCGCTTGAGAAATGTTCTGCGTGTGATCATTACCAATAAAAACGGGTGGGAAAGGGGAATAGTGCTCGGAGATATCCTACTGCTTCACGACCATCTTCACGATAGAATTATGCTCTGTTATGAGATGAATGAGATAGAGCCCGGCAGGAAGGTTCGAAAGGTCGATCGTAGTGTCGACTGCACTAAATTCTAACGGATCGGTGACGACGGCTCCGAACATGTTCTCAATGCGGATTTTCACCGGCTCTGAGGAGTATTGCTGAAGATGAACGATTCCGCTTGTAGGATTAGGAAATAGTCTCGATTCAACTGCCGATTTCGGTTCCTTAACATCGTTTGTTCGGGGCGTATAAACTTCATTCACATTCAGAAAACCTGTTCCATCCCTTCCGGAGAGAGCATAAATACTTCCGTTTGCGGCGACAGAAGCGAGACCGGCACGCGGTGTGAATGTGCCTGTTGTTTGCGGTGTGTTCCATCCATTTGTCGATGGATCGAATACTTCGAGTGTATTGAGATATTTGATCCCGTCATACCCGCCGATCGTGTAGATCTTCCCATCGAGCACGCTTGAAGCAAGCCCCTCGCGATGAGTGAATGTTCCGGTAGTCTGCGGTGTGACCCATGTGTTTGCTTGCGGATCGAAGACTTCCGGAGAAATTAATATGCTTGAACCCTGACCGCCAAAAACATAGATCTTTCCATCCACAGCACAGGCCGTGAGGTCGGTTCGTCCTGTCATTTTTCCCGACGTTGAGGGAGTGCTCCATGTCTTCGTCTCAGGATCGAGTACTTCCAGCGTACTCAGATAACCGTTATCGGTATTATATCCTCCGAGCACGTAGATATTGTTATCAATGACTGCAGCTGCTGCACGCCAGCGTTTCGTAAAAGTGCCGGTGGTAATGAGAGAAGTCCAAATTTGTGTTTGCGGATCGAAAACCTCTACAATGTTCGAGGCTCCACTCGAATCATATCCGCCCAGCGTATAGATCTTGCCGCCGACTACAGCACAGCAAAGACCTTTGCGCGGAGTGAATTTTCCGGTAGTTGTGGGTGCACTCCATACATTGAGTGCCGGATCAAAAACTTCAAGCGTATCTAAGAATTCAGAGCCATCATATCCACCAAGAGTATAGATCTTTCCATCCACCACACAAGCTGCGAACGCAGCTCTAGGACTAAATCCGGTTGATGATGCCGGGCTCCACGAGCCCGACAAACTCTGAGCGAACAGGGAACCAGGAAGAAGAATGGATAGAAGCAAGATGAAGATAGGTAAAGAAAAAACCCCGTCCTTACGTGACGGGGTTTTCCTGAACGATCTCATCATCAAACTCACTTGGAGCACCGTTATTGCTTTACAACCCACACATTCATATATGCGGGTGTGGTAAACGTTTGGTTGTTGAGGCTGAGGATCTGCCATTTTGCTCTGCCGCTATCGTAGTACACGCCGAGCGCTTGCTTGAAGCTCCCTGCGTTAAACGCGGTGAGATCTTTCACGACGTAGGTTACGAAGAGCAGGCAATTCGGATCGCCGTTACAGATAGGATTATCGATCTCCGTTTGAGTATTGGTGATCTTATTCGCAGCGGTTACGGTATGTTGGAATGCGGCCTTATTTGCACCGCTTACCTTAATTGCTCCGTTATCCAGTTGCATTGCATTACCGATCCCGTTTCCGACGTAGCTTGCCTTAACACCGGCACCATTGGGAGAGGAAGTCTCACCAAGAACTCCGTTATTTGTTGCAGAGCCATCCGTTGCTTTTCCATAAACTCCATGTCCGGTTGGAGTTTCACCATAGACTCCCCATCCGCTACCGGCCTGATAGCCGACAACTCCAATGCCATTGCCATTAGCGCTGACATTGATTCCGCGTACACCTGCACTCCAGGCAGCGGGCGTACTGCTGGACGCTTTACCGAAGACTCCGGTCGGTCCGGTCAGAGCGCCGGTTCCTGCGCTTGCGCTGAAGGTCTCTCCGAGGACTCCGATCGAATTATTCTGACCATAACCCGATCCGTGAATTCCTGTGGCACCGTCTTTCAGAGCAAACCCTCTGACTGCTTCACCTGATCCGGCATTCGATGCTTCCAGTGCCTGAGCTGAGCTTGATGTGTTCGTGATCTGGAAAAATCCTGCGCGGCCTGTCGTGCTCAGCCCTGTCACTCCATCGCCGGCAACTGCAACGCCGGAAACACCAGTTGAATTATTGTTTCCCTTACCCTGGACGCCAGCGTATGAAGACGATCCGCCATCGCTATAGCCGACAACTCCGAAATAATTGACTCCTGCATCTCCCCAGATTGCAGCATTCGTGACGATCCCCAAACCGGCGCCTACCCCTGCAAGTCCGCGAATCGTCGTACCCGTTGCACCGGTGTTGGCTACGGTGAAGACAGAGCCAGTCAGGTTTGCGCCGAGCGCGAGATACGGCATCTGCAATATCGGCTGCTGCCATGCAACGTTTCCATTTCCATCGGCAGAGGGGACATAATTCTTTGTCACGTTCGGAGCAGCGATCTTCGACACCGTTACTGCAAGATCCTGGATGTTTGCATTTGTAATTGCATTGGCAGCCATCTTATCATTCGAGATCCCTGCCTTCGCAACGCTGACTAAAGCGATCGGTCCGCTCGAATTAGCGACTGCGATCGAAGTATCTCCCGGAGAAACGCCTTGAATTCCATTACCTGTGCCGGGCGGAACATTGATCGTGACCGTTTTTCCTGACGTCGTGACCTTCGTCGCGCCGCTGCCGGTGATGATAATATCGCCGCTTGCATCATTGATCGATCGGACAACTCCCGTTACGCCTGCCGAGAGAGCGTTGGCAGAATCGGCTATCGTTGCATGCGCAGCGTAGAGCGATGTTGCAGTGCTAAAGGCATTTTGTGCAAATGCGGAGTTAAGAGCGTACGGAGCGGCTGTCAGAAGCGTGCGAGGTGTAAGTTCGGCGCCGCCATCAATGGAGATGCCGAGGAAATAGGCGCTATCGAATTGGACATGGCCGGGAATCGCTGTTTGAGATCCGATCATCGCAGAGAGAACGCCTCTCGTTATTGCATCACTCTGTGTTTCGGTAAAGATCGCAGTCCCTCCGGAAGGGAATGTATAAAGATTGAATGTAATGGTATGATTACCGTCGGGTATCGGCCTTCCCGTATTATCGGTAACTATGCCCTGATAGCTGAGTACGCGAGGGATTTGAGCATCTGCGCGATGAGAAGCCAGAAGAAAAAAGAGGCATACTAACAGTAGAGAGATCGATCGTGTTTTCATAAATAACTTCATTAAGTAAAATTGAATAAAGCCGGGTGAAGCACAGAGCTAACAATATTTCGGCGAAAAAGTGCTTGGGAAGCCATATATTGATGTAGTCAGAAGCCCCCTGGAGTGGAAAGAGTAAAACGCAACCCCGATTTTCTACGTTCATAAATCCTGCGAGAATCGTATTCTACTAACTACAACGAAAGTCATCCTATGAGAAGTATTGCCACGGTAATTCTGATGTTTTCTCTTGTGCTTTTTGCACGCCAATCCAATGCACAGCTCGAGATCAGGATCGATCCGACATTTGGAAATGCTGGGAGGACGGTCGTGAATATCGGCGGCTTGAATAATGAGGTTACGGCGTTCAACGCCGAGCGGGGAAAGCCAACAACAGTCTGTGGCAAGATCAGCACCGCTCTTCCGGGAATATACCGACTCGGAATCGTACAGGTCGATACAGGAGGGAAACTCGACGCAGGATTTGGCACTAGTGGTATCGTTGATATGGCCTGGAGCGCGACGGACTATCCTCTCGATCTGAAAGTCCTTGATAACGGAGTAATTCTTTCCGGAGTAAGTGGCTCATCGGCCGCACCTGCAGCAGAGATACCTACGGTATACCTTTTTAAATTCAACGGAACGCCCGACTCTTCATTCGGACATTTTGGCAGAGTGCAAATGCAATTCGACGATCGCTCTTCCGGAGAAGCCACTAATGTCTATTTCGGAGGATTCAATACCTACGTTGCTTGCGGAAGGTCACTGGCAAGCGAAGGCGGTGTCAGCGGATTCGGCGTTATGCGCCTTAAGAGCGATGGCACGCTGGATTCGTCATTCGCGTTTAACGGCAGAGCGATCATACCCGCTCTCGTCCACTCCGTACAAGGCTTCTTTCTCAATGACCGTCGAATCTTCATGTGCGGTATTAGTGATACCGGAAGGCCGGAACTCCTGGTTGCCAGGTTCACAGAATTCGGATGGGCGGATTCGGCTGTCGGCACAAATGGATTGATCCATACCGGCATTTATCTCGCTCCCGACAAGAATATTTTCGCTGCCTTCGAAGGAGATAATAAGATCATGATCTTACTTCCAACACCGGATTCTCTGCCTACTCCCATCACGCTATGCCGGTTCGATCCGCATGGATTTCTCGATGCGGGTTACGGTATCGGCGGATTTGCCAGGAATGAGATCTCTACGTCATTCACGCCGAAAGGTCTCGACGTCCTTGGCGATTATGGCTGTGTCGTTTCAGGATTGGAAAATAGCGGAATCGGCAGATCGATGTTCATGAAGATCAACGATACGAGTGGACATCTCGACCCACGATTCAGCACAACTCCAATCGCAGTCGATGTCGATAACGGCAATCAGAATTTTCTTCAATTTATCTGGACGCTCGGCAAAACGGATCCCTCCGGAGTTATCAAAAGGTTCATCGGAGTCGGAAGTTCTGTCAAAGATGGAGTCGGAAGTTTTATGATCACGAGATTTCTCGGCATTCAGAAAAGCGCTGTCTTTAGTTCTCCTGAGTCCGACAATTCATCGATAGAAGTTTATCCTGACCCCGTCGTGTCATCTTTCAAAATCAAATGCGGAGATGAAAGAGTGAGAACGGTGCGGGTCATTGACGCGTTAGGCCGCGAAATCCTGAAAGTCGGAGCAGAGGGCTACTCGCCGGATGATCATACGTTTTCATTGAACGCTTTGAACATTCCGAATGGAATCTACTTTTGCCTTGCGGAAGGTAGCGGACATAGCATGGTGCAAAAATTTGTCGTGAGCCACTAAAACGAAATTACTATTTCTATATGGAACAACAATCGCTTGAAGCTATCAGTCGTCAACAAAAGCAAGCTTGGGATAAATTTTCATCGGGTTGGGAAAAATGGGATGAGTTAACGATGGATTTCCTCAAGCCGCAGGGTGATGCGATAATCACTGCCTTGCGTTTGAGCCCCACTGATCGGGTTCTCGACATCGCATCCGGAACGGGGGAGCCGGCGCTATCGATTGCAAAGGTTGTCAGCGCGGGAAAAGTTATCGCTACCGATCTCTCTGATGGCATGCTGGGTATTGCCAAAGGTCATGCCGTGTCAAAAGGAATAGTAAACTTTGAGGCGATTGCCAGTGATGCAACGAAGCTTCCCTTTGCGGACAACTCTTTCGATGCCGTAAGTTGCCGGTTAGGAATGATGTTCTTTCCCGATATGAAAGTTGCAGCAAAAGAAATGGCGCGTGTAGTCAAACCCGGTGGCCGGGTTGTAACAACAGTATGGGGATCTCCATCTGCCAATCCGTGGGTGACGGCCATTATGGGACCCATGAATGAGCTTTTGAACATTCCAGCACCCCCTCCTGGGGCTCCTGGAATTTTCAGATGTGCTACTCCCGGAATCATTGAAGACATCTTCAGAGAAGTAGGTTTGAAAAATATTGCCAGCAGTGAAATTGCAGGAATCTATGATTATCATTCCGAAGACAACTTTTGGACGTATATGAATGATGTCGTAGCTCCCGTCGTTGCTGCCATGAGCAAGGCAACGCCTGAAGAAAAACAAATCATTCGCAATAAGATGTCAGAAGCGATCCAGCGAATGAATCCCGATGGAGGCGCGAAAATCGAATATTCCGCTCGAATGATCACTGCAGAAAAATAGCTGCATTTCTTCATCTGGTTTTCGTTATCTATCCTAATCGCCGCCATGAGCGATGAAGATGATCTCGATGATGACGAATAGTATGAGGATCGCGCCGGCAAAATAGAGCCTATGTACGCGAGACGGAAGAAAGATCGCGATAATCGAAGCGATGAGCGCTCCGAGAGTGATTTTGAACATAGGTTTATGGGTTTATAATGGAAGTCGATGTCTAATGCCAAGTCCTATCGTCACGGAAGATATTTTCCAATGAGAGGTTTGCGGGTCAGAAGAGATCATCGTCAATGGAACATGGTAGCTTCCCCCGGCCAGCAGAAAAAAATCTTCCGAAATCCGAAAATCATAACCGGCAGCAATAATGAGTGAGACATGCAACTTGTTGACATCCTGAACGGGTCCATCTTGAAGAGTCTCTCGCGTTGAACCGTTCTGAAATCGAATATTTGTAACCGTGTCCCCACCGGAGATTATAGTAGTATTGGCTAACTCTCGGATCTGCCTAAGATGAGAACTCAGGAGCGTTCCGAATTCAGGAGCGAGTTGAAGAAAGAACCCGCGTCCGAACGGAGTGAAGTTCAGATATGGAGCTACGAAAAGATAGGATAGGGTCACATCGATTGTACCCTTGAGATCGAGGATACCCCTAACGATCCGTTGATCACCAACACTGGCAACAGTTGATGAATCTCTGGATAGGGAAGTAGCAGTCGTGGAGTTATTATCAATCCCTACTTTGACGCCAAGTGAGAAATACCTGCTGAACTCGGATCCAACGAAAAAGTCTGCAATCCAGCTATCTGCTCTTCCGGCATCAAGATCGCTGCATCCGCAGCGTGCATCGAGTCTTCCGGATTGGAAGTTTCGCATCCACCCTCCTTCAACACCGACTGAAATTGAGCTTGGTTTCTCGTTACCGATCTCCTGAGCTTTGGCACTTAAGCACAGGACAGTAAGAAGTAGTGATCCGATCAGGACAGAAACAACGTCATTCGCGCACTTATAAGAGTCAGGTATGTACCTTGAAAGCATATGTTGAAAATGTCTTGGCTGAAACGCTACAATTTCTGTTCATAGACCGGAGGCCGAGGTTTTTCCGTCATTCTTTTGTCTATCCTTTCCGCAAGCCATTGGAAATACTCACCAAGATATGGGTCCGGAAGTTTGATTCGCATATTGAGGAACATCGGTTTGTACTTCTCCCAGGAAGTCATCACGAATGAGCCAAGAGTTTTATCAACAAGGTCTACATCGATCACTTTATCGGCAACGAGTATGCCGAGATGCTCCATCTGCTGGGCAAATTGAATAAAGATCACTTGTTCATTCTGCGGCAGAGACTGAAATTCTGCCTGAGTTGCCGGCATCTGGCGATTGGTGAGCTGATATAAGAGCTCTGCAAATTCGCGTGATTGGAAATTGCGGATCGTCTCAAGCGTAAGTCGCTCGCGCCGATCCCGAGCCGCCGAGTGGACTTGCGTAATTCCAAATACCAGTGCGACAAGAAATGAGAGTGCCAGCGCCAGATTGGCAATGACGGAGATCAGATCGTTTGTCATGACTCAGTAATTAAGAGTAAGACAAATATACGTTCTGAAATTCGGGCGGAAATGATTTCCATCTGCGTGATTTCAACAAAGCAAGTATCCTCATCGAAAGACTTGTTTCCCACGTCGCATTCACCAATCCGCCCATACCGCCGCCCCCGTCCCTTTTTGCACTAAAAAACCCTTGTTTATGTTCTAAGCGACTCTTAAACACATTTATGCCGACGAAAACAAAAAATACGATCGCCGACACCGTGAAAGCTGCTTCTACCAATGGGCATACAGTCCCATACGTGCATCACACACTTACTTCGGAAGATCTGGAGCAGGAATACGCTTTTCCCGTCGCTCCGCCCAGCCTCGAACCCCTTCCCGATGGCGCAGTTCTCACAGGTCCGAATGCCGACGGTTCGAAATCATTTCGCGGCACGCTGAAACAGGCCGGAGTACCCAAAGAGAAGCTTATTGAGTGGTACAAACTCATGCATTTGGGCAGGTTATGCGACGATGCAGCGGCGAATTATCTCAAAAAAGCCATGGGCTGGAGCTATCATGCTCCTTGTGCAGGCCATGAAGGTATTCAGGAAGCGATCGGAGTCTCTTTCAGGCAAGGGCAGGACTACTTATTTCCATATTACCGCGACCTGATGACATGCCTTGCAGCAGGAATCACTGTCGAAGAGATCGTACTTAACGGCCTCTCGAAAGAAACCGATATAGCCGGAGGCGGCAGGCATATGTCGAATCACTTCGCAAAAATGTCCATCGGCATTCAGAACGGTTCTTCGCTGACGAATAACCACTCTCAGCATACGACGGGATGCGCACGAGCGATCAAGTATTATCAAAAAGATGCCGTTGCAATTTTTTCCGGCGGCGAGTCAGGATGCTCCGAAGGCTTCTTTTACGAAGCTGTTAATGGTGCGACAAAAGAAAAGGTACCGGCGATCTTCGTTATTCAAAATAATAAGTACGGCATTGCTGTACCCGTCTTCGATCAGACTGCCAATGGCAGAGTTGCAGATAATTTCCGCGGTTTTGCAAATCTTCTCATTGCCTATTGCGACGGCACGGACGTCCTGGATTCCTATCGTGCAATGCAAGAGGCCTATGAATGGGTTCAGTCCGGCAGAGGTGCTGCAATGGTCCATGCTGATTGTGTGCGTATGCGTTCTCATTCGAATTCCGATCGCGATAGCCTCTACCGTTCGCCGGAAGAAATTGCCAATGCTGCAAAACGTGATCCCGTCATGCAATTCAGGGAATGGCTCTTGCGTGAAGGAGTTCTGAACCAGAAGCAGATCGATGAGATCCACGAGCAGAATACAAAAGATTTTTATGCTTCGGCAGAGAAAGCCGAAGCCGCTCCGCCGGCAGATCCGGCAACCGTTACGCAGTTCGCTCAGGCGCCTTTGACTATCGCCCGCCCAGGCGCATATACGTTCGAGCCCGGCGACATTAACGTTAACTACCATCCCTATACGATTCCCAGAGCAAAAGATGAAGGACTCTTCTTTATCGATGGCATTAACCATACGATGAAAGAGGAGTTCAGACTGAACCCGAATACCTTTATTTGGGGCCAGGATATGGCGAATAAGGAAAAGGGAGGAGTCTTCAACGTCTCCAAAGGAATGCAGCAGGAATTTGGAATACAGCGAGTTTTCAATGCTCCGATAGCCGAAGATTTTATTGTCGGCACTGCCGATGGATTCTGCCGAGTCGATCAGGAAAATATATGGGTGATTGTCGAAGGAGCGGAATTTGCTGATTACTTCTGGCCTGCAATGGAATCCTTCATCGAACTCACGCATGAATACTGGCGGACTAAAGGCCAGTACCTGCCGAACATTGTTATTCGTTTGGCATCGGGGGGATATATTCAAGGCGGATTATATCATTCGCAGAATCTCGAAGCGACATTTACTTCCATACCAGGCGTCCGGATCGTATCGCCTTCATTTGCTGACGATGCGCAAGGATTGCTCAGATCTGCCATGCGCACCCGCGGCCTGACACTCTATCTTGAGCCGAAGTCATTATACTACGCGCAGAAAGCCAAGGCTTTCTCGCTTGCCGATAATGAACTCGTGCCATTCGGCAAAGCCCGCCTGCGCAGAGCAGGTGATAAGATTTCAATCATTACCTACGGCAACACCGTTCATCTATCCATTGCAGCAGCAGCAATGCTCGCGGCCGAGGGAATAGAGTGCGATGTGCTCGATCTTCGCTCGCTTTATCCTCTCGATACGGAAGCTATTATGGCAACAGTAACGAAGACGGGCAGAGCGCTTGTCGTACACGAGGATAAGGTCACCGGAGGCTTCGGCGGCGAAATTGCAGCACTGATCACTGAGCAGGCATTTACGCATCTGGATGCTCCGGTGATGCGTGTTGGCTCTCTCTTCCAACCTGTAGGATTCGCGAAGCAGCTCGAAGATGCGATCCTGCCGAGCGCAGAGAAGATCGCTGAGGCTGCAAGGAAACTTGCGGCTTGGTAATGAATTCAGGATGAATTTATCCGGCAACACGATCCTCATCACCGGCGGAGCAACAGGCATCGGCCTTGCACTCGCCGAAGAATTCTTACAGCGCGAAAATGAGGTGATCATCTGCGGTAGGCGGCAGGAGAAGCTTCAGGAAGCGCAAGATAAGAATCCAAAACTCCATATTCTTCAATGCGATATTTCGAGATCTAGAGAGCGAATCTCTCTTGCAAAGACTGTCACGGAAAAATTTCCGAGTATTAATATTCTTATTAATAATGCAGGAATCCAGCAGGAGCTGAATTTTCTCGAAGAAATTGATAGCGAGAAGATCGAGAATGAAGTTGCTTCTAATCTCACGGCGCAGATCCATCTCTCATCGTTGTTCATTCCTCAGTTTCTGAAGAAAGAAAGTCCGGCCATCGTTAATATGTCTTCCGGTCTTGGCTTTATTCCGCTTGCGATCGTACCTGTCTATTGTGCTACCAAAGCTGCGATTCACTCATTCACAATGTCGCTCCGCAAGCAGCTCGAAAAAACTTCAATAAAAGTCTTTGAGATGGCTCCGCCCACTGTTGATTCCGATCTTGATAGGGGTGCACGTGATAAACGAGGGATGGTTGACAAGGGAATTCGACCGGAAGAATGTGCTAAGGAGATAGTTAAAGCTCTCGAAGCGAATACAATGTTCGCTCTTATTGGCCAGGCTGAAAACTTATATGGAGCTGTAACGAGCGGAAAAGGGGAATTCGTGTTCGAGAGGATGAACGGATGACGTTATACGGTCAATTGACGCTGCTGCCAGCTGTCATCTTCTTAATGTCGTCGCGGATCTTTGCAGCTTTTTCATAATCCTCACTCTTGATCGCCTGATCGAGATCGGCTTCGAGCTGCTCGATCTTCGTGAGCTTGCGGGGCGGTTCTTTCGGCAGTGGCGGAGTGCTCATCTCACCTTCTTCATCAATTTCCTCACCTTCTTCAAGATTATCGTCATCCTCCGGTACGAAGCCGGCTTCTTTCATGACGGCTTCAGTCACAAAGATCGGCGCGGCATAGCGGACGGCAATCGCAATAGCATCGCTGGGTCGGGAATCGATCTCCTGATCGTCACTGAGCGTGATAGTTGCGAAGAAGATGCCGTCTTTGAGTTCAGCAATACACGCTTCTGTAACACGCGTATTAAGAGCTTCAAGAACATTTTTCACCAAATCATGAGTAAGCGGGCGGGGAGGAGTGATGCCTTCCATTTCTAAGGCAATTGCCTGAGCCTCGAATCCTCCGATAATGATCGGAATCCTTCGAGCGCCTCCTGACTCTTTCAAAACAAGGGCATAGGCACCGTTCGATGCCGGGCTGGTGGAGATACCGAGGATTTCTACTTGTACTTTATCCATCGTATTCGATTAACAAAAATCCCGAACCGAACATTCGTATCTCGTACACACTTTTTTAGTGTTTTATTTTCTTTACTTCTTCGGTCAGCTGGGGGATCACTTCGAAGGCATCGCCTACAATTCCGTAGTCGCAGACACCGAAGATGGGAGCGTTCGCATCCTTATTTATAGCAACAATGGTTTTAGAGCTTGACATTCCCGCAAGATGCTGAATTGCACCACTTACTCCAATGGCTACATAAAGTGTCGGGGATACGGTTTTTCCCGTCTGGCCTACCTGCTCCGAATGAGGACGCCACCCGGCATCGACGACGGCACGTGAGGCTCCGATAGCGGCACCAAACGCTGAGGCAAGGCCCTCAATAAGACCCCAGTTTTCGGGTCCTTTCATACCACGCCCAGCGGTTACAATGATATCCGCTTCGGCAACATCGAGCTTACCCTGTGAGAGTACAAGTTCTTTTGTCTGTTCTGCAAAGTCCTTCTCATCGAAAGCCACTGTGACATTCTCCACAATAGCACTTTCAGCTTGCTCTTTTGAAGCCTTCCAAAGATTTGGCCGTGTCGAATATACTTTTTTCGGAGTAAGAACGTCGATCGTTACATTTGCTTTGCCTGCATAGACGGGATGAGTCGCCTGTAATCGTCCTTCGTGCATGGCTAGAGCAGTGACGTCAGGCACATACCCGGCATGTAATCTGACGGCTACGCGCGGAGCAAGGTCTTTGCCTCTTGCTGTAGCGGGTATGATAACTACATCGGCATTCGCTTGTTTTGCAACTTCGGCTACAGCTTTCCCTGCAGCGCGCGACGAGTAATGAGCGAAGCGAGCTTCTTCTACAACGATAATCTTCGATACACCCGATCGCTTTACGGTATCCGAAAGCACGGATGCAGCACTTGCAGTGACGATAACGGCTGTAATGCTGGTCGCGCCGATGCTTCTGGCTGCCTCGATCGCCTCATACGAAGGTTTACGGATCGATCCGGCTCGTTCTTCAAAGTAAACTAGAATGTTCATTATTCTCTTTCGTCGTTCTTCTATTATTTAACCATCACTAATTTCACCGTCATCATCTTGAGCTCGGTCAGAGTACTTTTGCCTCTTCATGCAGAAGTTTTACAAGTTCAATTGCAGCGCCTTGTGGATTTCCTTCGGCCTTGATGATCTTATTGACTCTCTTTTTCTCGGGCTTATCCATTTTGATGATGGAAGTTCTTCCGCTTGCCGGACTACCCGAAATCTCTTCGATCGGTTTCGATTTTGCTTTCATGATATTCGGTAGCGAGGGATATCGAGGGTCGTTAAGCCCTTTCTGGGCGGAAATGATACAAGGAAGCGAAAGAGAGATAATTTCCTTTCCGCCTTCGACTTCTTTTTCCGCTGTCACATTCGTACCTTCGATCGCAAGGCCAACGACGACAGTGGCTGCCGGCAGGTCGAGCAATTCCGAAAGCATCGGCGCCATTTCCATTCCGTCGAAGTCGATGGATTGTTTGCCCAGAAGAATGAGATCGGCTCCGATCGGTTTGATCGCTTCGGCAAGCATTTCTGCAACCGAGAACGAATCGGATTTTTCACCTTTGACCAGAATACCCTTATCAGCTCCCATTGCCAGAGCTTGACGAATCGCTTCTTTGGCTGCATCCGAGCCAACGGAAATTGCGATTACTTCGCCCGTATTCTTCTCACGCAACTTCAGCGCTTCTTCGACAGCGAACTCGTCATATGGGTTAAGAATAAATTTTACTCCGGCAGGATCAATGTTTTTTCCGTCGGCGCCGAGATTGATCTTGGTAGTAGTATCGGGTACGTGGCTAACGCAAACAATTATTTTCATTTCTATTTCTCTTCTCCGTTATATCTGGGCGGACTTAAACACGGAGCCGCAATTCAACGTTTCTCGAGAATCGATAATTGTTACTCATCAATTGTAAAGACTTTCATGCACGAGGATCGATTCGGCATTGCGCTATTCACTTCATCGGCCGATTATTTTTTTTTCTCAACATGCAAGACATTTTTTTTTCGGACTCTGTGGCAGGAAAAGTCCCGCAAATAATGGATTCTTTTGTCGAGAATTCGAAACATCCGTGCTAAATGGGCTTAAGGAGGGTTTTCCACACTCGATGAACCGATAAAATAGGGTTTAGCAAGTCAGGGCTGAGTTGCCCACAGGGGCGTGCATAACTTTGTGGATGATTCCATTTGGTATGAGGGAGGTGTGAGCAACTTGTGAATGATTAAGGGATTATGAACTGAGATTACGTTTTTTGGCAGTTTTCACAAGTTTCCACATCTTGGAGAAATCAAAATCCTCGAATCTACTGTCTAATAAAACATACGGAAATATTGCCGTAATACTTGATAAGTGGTGGATAAGCACGGGCCAAAGGCAATTTACTATGGAAATTCAAATATTTTTAGTCGGGCTCACCGTCTTCTTCAACATCGGAAGGGATTCCCCTCATTTGATTAAGAATCCTGCTCGAGCGCCTTAGGATATAGGGCGAGGGGCTGGAAGCGCTCCAACGTACGGGGTTCGGAAGAACTGAAGCAAGCCGTGATGCTTCGGAAGCAGTAAGCAAATGCGCCGGCTTATGGAAATGATACTCCGATCCTGCTTCCACTCCGTAGACATTTGGTGCGAGTTCAACAATATTTGCATACATCTGCAGAATTCGTTGCTTGCTCCAAAAAAATTCGATCAGCACAGTGTAATATGCTTCGATCCCTTTCCGAATGAAACTATGCCAGGGCGGAAGAAAAAGATTCTTGGCTACTTGCTGGCTGATCGTGCTCGCTCCGCGCATCGGACGGTTCGGATGTTTTGCATGCTCTCGTTGCGCATTCTCTATCTCCGTCATATCGAAGCCGTGATGATCGTAAAAGCGTTGATCTTCGGCAGCGACGACGGCCTGAATAAAATTATCGGGCATCTCGCTCCAGGAAAGATTCGTATGCGAGAAGCCGACCGGCTCGCCGGAAAACAGATGATCGATACCTCTGAAGATCATCATCGTCGTGATCGGGGGATTGATGAAGCGAAGAAGAAGGACCTGAAAAACCGGAACAAGCAATAAAATGAGGGCAAGCTTCCATGCGAACGAAAAGAATTTCTTCGTACTTGTTCGTACTTTTGGCTGGCTTGTAGTGTTCTCTTCGCTCACAAAATAAATCTACCAATGCAACGGAATGCTCTGGATATACCCGATGAATATATCGCAGCTCTGAGCGAGAGGTTGTCATTCGACCTCACCTCAAAGAACCTTATAACGCGCTCCGGCAAAGCATATATCACAAAGCAGGCAGGAATTGTTTCCGCGATAAGCAAGGGACTGACACAGACAAGATCGGATTTCCTCGCCTCAGAGTATCTCAAGAATAGGGAAATACGTGAAGCGTATGCACTCTATTACATGACGACAAACCTTCTGAAGGTTTTCCAGCCGATGCGGGAATTGGCTCTCTCCGGCTTCTTCGATCGATCGAGTCTGAGAATTCTTGACTTGGGATGTGGCACCGGTTCAGCGACGTGGGGAACTGAGCTATTTTTGCGATCGAAGAATAAAGATATCGATGCATACTTTACCTTGACTGACTCGCTGGATGAAAATTTAGCTGAGGCGAAAACGTTTTCGAATTATTTCCTACGTCACCTCTCTGGTACTGGCTCGCATTTGGAATTCGAGCAATATGATCTTCGGCTGTCCTCGGAAAAACCGCCGGTATTGACTAGGCAACCTTACGATCTAGTTATCATGATGAACGTTCTCAATGAACTCGATGAGAAGGATGATACTGTGTTGCTTAATTCTCTCACGTCACTTCTTGATACGCATGGAGCGATCGTAATTATTGAACCGGCGACGCGAGAGCAGTCCCGCCGTTTGCTTCGGCTACGAGATCTAGCGGTGAGGAGCGGTGCAACGATCTATTCTCCCTGTTCTCGTCAGGAAGGCTGTCCAGCGCTCGTCGATCCTGATGATTGGTGTCATACGGACGTGCCCTGGGTTCGGCCGCCCTTCATCGAAGCGATCGATAACATCGCCGGGACGTTGCGGCTTTCGTTAAAATACAGCTATATAGTTATCAGCAAGGATGGCGTTACACTTTCAAAATCAATTGGAATGAATCATCTGTATCGTGTTGTGAGTGAACGATTTAACGAAAAGGGGCGGATCAGGGCCATTCTTTGCGGCGAAAACGGCAGATGCGAACATATTATCAACAAACGAGATAGGTCCGAAGCAAATGCTGATTTCGCATCCATCGAAAGGTATGATGTCGTTAAGCTCGATGGGGCAGTTCTCCGGGAGCATGACGCTATCCTCTCAAAAGACTCCGATTTTTCCATCGTGCTCCCAGTTTTGGGAGCACGTTAGGCACAAAATCAGAAAAATCTTCGGAAATCTGAAGATTTTCTTCTAAAATATTTGATTTTGAGATTTTTTGCCGTATATTTGCACTGTGAGGTCCGCTTGAACCAAGGTAATCTTATCTTGGGAGCACGCTCCGAAGGGAGCAAAAGCGGAGCAAAACGTTATAGTAGGTGTATTTTTTCAACCCCTCAGAGTACAGATTATGATAGCAACACTTGACCGCCTTCTTGCCCTTAGCCGCAAACTGCACACTGCCAAGATCCAGAGTGAGAGCGAACCGATCTATGTGGCGCTCGACCTTAATGAGCTTCAGCTCTTGAAGCGTCTTGCAGATGACTATCTCGAAGAATCTGAAAGCGTACTCTACGAAAGCGACCATCGGGCTGCGGCATAGCCCTTTTGACTTGCAAATGAAAGGGACGTATCCATTTGCGTCCCTTTTATACTTGCAGAACAAGGTCTGCGTTGCTAGACTGTCCGAAGTTTTCGGGCAATGATAGCCGCTGCCATCTCCAACATGGCTTTCTCTTCATTCCCGAAACGCGAGAGTTCGGCACTATCGACATCCAGAACTCCGAAGAGCTCACCATTGGCTGAGAGAAGAGGAATGACGATCTCGGATCTGGAGTCGGGATCGCAGGCAATGTGCCCGGGAAATTTTTCAACTTCGTCAACAACAATAGTTTCCTTCCGCAGCGCTGAAGTACCGCATACACCTTTGCCCATCTCAATTTTCGTACAAGCTGGCTTTCCGCCGAAGGGTCCTAAGTATAGCTCATTCGCATCACATAGATAAAATCCGAGCCAGTTGATGCGCTCAAGATTCCGGAAGAGGAAGGCCGCGGAATTTGCGAGCGTCGTAACGGGATGATCGGAAACATCGAGAAGCGTATCGAGATCTTGAATAAGTCTATCCCACATTGTGCTTGGTAATAGGTTGTGATAGATGCGGCGTTTGATCCTCAATACTCCTGCCAACAAAAATGTTCGGTGTCGTATTCTCCTGAGCATCGCATTTCTACTGAAGTTGTAATCAGGAAAATTGGATACCCTCCATCTAATCTGTGCGAACATGAACTCTTGTCTTTGTAATTTCGTATTTTAGTGGCGAGTTGTCTTGTTTTCAGGCGAAATTGATTAGAACACTGTAAGATTTCCAGTCGGGGTTTTGTAACTCCGGCACATGCTAAGTGTTCTGGTTAAGGAGTTTGCATTCTTCTTGGAGGTACTAACTATGGATCGCAGATCATTTCTCACCGCTTGGGCGCAACGCCCGGGCATAACAGCTTATAATCATTCCCCAGCCTTCGGCTCGCATGAGCGAACCCTTTCGACTGGGCTCGAACCTTGGGTACCAAGCGTAGCTGAGCCCTGGGATGCCGTCCGGCAAGGGCATCTTTTGCGCCGGACAATGATGCTCCCGAAATGGACGGAGATCGATACGATCTCTAGTCTCACTCCATCGGCAGCGGTAGATCTGCTCTTAAATACTGCGAGTGATCCTGCTCCGCCATCACAAGCCAACCACGAGACGACTTCGTTGAAGGGATTGGATTCTCCACTTGCCAATGCGCTGAAAGCCACATGGGCTTCCGATGACGCAGAGCTCAAGGATTGGTTTGCGAATGTTCTTTTGAACTCGCCTCTTTCCATTATCGAAAAGATGACTTTCTTTTGGAGCGGGCATTTTACAAGCCAGTTCGTAGCCGATGAATCGTATGTCATCGCTCCGCTGCTATATCGTCAGAATCAGCTTTTCCGCAATAACGGACTTTCGAATTTCCAGAGTTTGGCATTCGATGTCACTCTGGACGGCGCCATGCTTGTTTATTTGGGCGGCATATTAAATACGAAGAGCCGTGCAAACGAAAATTACGCGCGGGAGTTGATGGAGCTCTTTACGATGGGCTTGGGCAACTATTCCGAAGGTGATGTTAAGGAAGCTGCACGGATCCTGACGGGGTGGCGAGTGGCTCAGTTTAGCGACGAAGCAACACCAAATGGAATATTCAATACGTATTTCTCTCCTGCCGATCATGACGAGGGAAACAAGACGTACCTTGGCGTATCATTCAGCGCCATAGTGGATGCCGATAATACCGAATTCCTCGTTAAGAAGAACGAGATCCAAAAACTGATCGATACGATCTTTACTTATCGGAAACAAGCAGTAGCCACGTTTATCTGTCGGAAGATCTATAAATTCTTTGTCTACAGCAATCCGGAAGGAACAGATGAAACGGTGATCGCAGCAATGGCTCAATTGTTCATGGACAACAATTTCGAGATCAAGCCGGTCATCTCGGCACTTCTGAAGAGCGCGCATTTCTTCGACAATGCAAATATCGGCTGCCAGATCAAAACACCTGCTGAATATATTATTGGTATCGCTCGGCAGCTTGGGTATAAGACATCCATGGCTGCGAACATGACTACGATCTTACAGGAATTGTTCAATCCGCCGAATGTCAGCGGATGGACTGGCTGGCACGATTGGATCACAACCAACACGTATCCTGTGCGATCGACGGTTGTCACGACTGCGATTGGCGCGATGACCGATCAGAATGTTCTCGATTTTATCGGGCAATTCCCGAACAATGACGATGCGAATAAACTGATAACCAGTCTTGGTGCGCTCATGCTTCCGCGGAAACTGGCCCAGGCAAGGCACGATGATCTTGTCTCTCGTCTTGTCAGCGGCGGAAAAGATTACGAGTGGCCGTCGATCTTAAGCACAAGTCCGAGTACGGCCGCACGAAATATGCGCGATGTGCTAACGACGATCTGTAATTTGCCTGACTATCAACTCTGCTAGAAGGAAGGAAACGCAACCATGAAAAGACGCACATTTCTGAAATCCGCACTCGCAACAGCTGCAGCGACGCCGTTCTTCCTTGAGGGTATGCCGGTTCGGGCCACGACGCCACTGAAGTATCTTGCACAGTTGCCTCAGGCGAATCTCAATGATAGGATTCTCATCATCTGCCAGCTCTTCGGAGGAAATGACGGTTTGAACACCATCATTCCCGTCGATCAGGATACATATTATAATATTCGTCCCAACATCGCAATTCCAAAGGATAAGACGAAGATCTATGCCGGGATTAATTTCGCACCGAATCTGATCGGCGGCGATAAGCGCGGACTAGTAGGTTTGCTCGAGCAAGGATCGTTGGCCGTTGTTCAAGGGATAGGATATCCGAATCCGAATCTTAGTCACTTTCGCTCAACCGATATTTGGCTTTCGGGAATAAACAATTCGGATGTCGATGCCCGTCTCGATACAGGCTGGGTCGGTCGATATCTTGAAAAGCAGTATCCGGATTTTCCCGCTTCACTTCCCGATGATCCGCTGGCGATCCAATTCGGTGGTTTTTCACTTGCACTGCAAAGTTCGAAAGGCAGAATGGGAATTGAAGTAACCAATCCCCAAAAGCAGGCCGGAGTCAGTTCATCTGCTGACGCACTCGATGACGAAAGTACCGGAACATCCTATTTGAACGAATATAATTTCGTGGCCGATATTGCTTCGCGCTCGAACAAATATGCACAACGCGTCAAGGATGCCTACGCTGCCGGAAAGCCTCAACTCTCCGGACACTATGCAAGTGATAGCTTTGCCTCACAGATGGCAAACTGTGCTGCACTTATCGCTGGAGGATTGAACACAAAAGTCTATGTTGTCTCCCTCGGAGGATTCGATAATCACGTCTCACAGCTCTTACCTGGCGGAGATTTCAACCAAGGCACACATCCGACACTGCTGAATAACCTTGCCGACGGAATTGCCCAGTTCATGTATGATATGGTCAAGCTGAATTTGGCCGATCGCGTTATCGGACTAACGGTCAGTGAGTTCGGCAGGCGCCCATACGAGAACGGAAGTTTGGGGACCGATCACGGAACATCGAGTATTCAGTTTGTCTTTGGAACACAAGTCTTGAGCGGTGCACAAGGTTACATTCCCGATCTGGCACATCTTGATGAGAATCAGGATATCGTATTTAATATCGATTACCATCGCGTGTACCTTGAAGTGCTAACGAAGTGGTTCGATCTATCCTTGGATGATGCACGGTTGCTCTTGCCCGACCCGAAGAATTACACCGGGCCGCTTGATCCGCTTCCGATCATTCAGACACAAAAGAACTACGTCAATTATACGCCAAGCCCGGCTCGGCTTTCCATCGGCGGCAATTATCCGAATCCTTTTGCCAATAAGACAACGATCTCAATTGAAATGCCACAGGCCGGTATGGTGACACTAAGTGTCTCCTCTATCGATGGGAAATACAACAAACAGCTCTTTGATCGAAAGCTTGAAGCCGGATTTCAGAGGATACCCCTTGATCTTGATCTTGCATCAGGTAATTACCTGCTCGTCGCAAAATCAGCGGGAATGACTGCATCCAAAATGGTGCAGTGCGTGAAATAGTATATTCGAGTTGTGTGATTATTTCCTTTCTGTGTTGCGAAGGATAACCCGAGAGGCCGCTATGACTGCGCCTGCAAAGAAAAAAGCTTTCTTACGTTATCGGTGAAACTGATATTCTTATTCATAATATTTTCTATGCTGTTCTGCGGAGCAGTGTCTGTTCATGCGCAGAATTGTGACAGCGTTAAGGCATGCGCTTATAAGGCTATAACGATAACGGTTACAAGCGGAAAGGGAGCGCAGTATGTTGATGTGGATACATCGTATCGTATTCGCAATATCGATACGGCTATCACTTTTGAGGTTTGGGCACAGCCGCAAATTCAACCGGGCAAGAAGGTTTTCATCGGTGGCATCTGGGGCCCGAACAAAGATAATAATGACGTATGGGTTGCCTACATAGTTGACACAAAGATCTATTTCGCCCTTAGTGCTCCGAATTCGTTTCTTGGAGATCAAGATAATACAGTAGCAACAGCTGATGTGCCGGACCTTTACACACGGGGTTGGATTCATCTGGCCTTCATTTGGGATGGGATCTCTCAAGAAGCAAGAATTTTTGTGGATGGATTCGAAGCAGCGCGTACTAGAAATGCCGCATTCCCTATCTCTGTACTCCACCATCAGGAAAGCGAAAAACTTCCTCTTGAAATTGGAGGGTGTAACGGGCTCTATGACGATCCGAATCTTAACCGCACCTTCCTGGGTCAGATCGATGAAGTTCGTTTATGGAGCCGTGCACTTTCGAGCAATGAGATCCGTTGCCAGAGAAATAAATCTCTTGAGGGCAATGAGCAGGACTTGGAGATCTATTATCGCGCCAATGATTCGAGTTACGTCCTTGATCTTTGCGATGCCACAGGACACGGACACGTTGGCAGAGAGCGCAGCGGAGCCCGGATGTATCCGAGTGATCGCACCGTGCCCGCAACATTCACGCTCACTCCGAACTCGCTTAACGCCACACTGATTTGTCAGGACGATTCAGATTTTACTTTCACGTTACTCGATACTTCATTTTGCGGCAATTCACTAACTGCGTATGTGTATTCAGGCTATTCAACGCTCTATACTCTCAGCCAATCGACATTTAATACGCAGCAAGGTGTACCCATCACATTCACTATTCATTTTCATGGAAATCTAACCGGAGCGCTGGCAACGTATTTGTATATCCAAAACAATAACAGATGCGGTGATTACCTGCGAATTCCTCTTGTCGTAAACCGTACAACGGAATTGCAATATAGCCAATCTGCATTGGTCTTCGATACGCTTTTTGTCGGATGTGCAGAACATTCCTTTTCGGAGGATTCACTCAAGATCTGCAATCAGAGCAACAGGCCGCTGAAGATCTACCAAATTCTAAATAATAATCCAAAGTTTTCCTGGAAGCCTCTTCCCGGCAATCTTAATCTTCCGGTTACTTTGCAGCCGGGTGAGTGCTGGTCGCTCATCGTCCGTATGGATGTGAACGATACGACAAAAACCCTCTATGACACCCTGCACGTCATCAGCGATGATAAATGTCCCGGAAGCGGCTTTATTCCGCTTCAAGGCAGAACTCAAGATGTTTTCGTCCTGCTTTATCCCAGTGCAAAGTCCCAGATCCACAACATGGCATTCGAAGCTGTGTGCCCCGGTCAATTGAGCAATGTTCAGGATTACCAGTTCCGGGACTTGATGAACGATAATGTCAATATCGACAGCATAACATTTACTATACCAGAGTTCTTCGGAAGGAAGTGGACCTTCCCGATCGTCATGAAGCCCAAAACGGCATACACTCCGGAATTTATTCGATTCCGTCCCTCGGCCCCAGGACCATTTGTGGGGCAGATGAGGGCGATCAGTCATTATCGCGGATGCACGATCACGAAGACCATCGATCTTACCGGAACAGGAATTTCAGTCGACGTTGCATTCCTTACTCCTCAGGTTCTCTTCGGAAATATATCCGTCGGAAAAGTTGGCAACCAGATCGCAACGGTGAAGAACACCGGAACGGATCCGAGGAATATGTCCTCCTACCTTAAAGTAGGAGATGTATTCACGATTACAGGTGGAAAAACATTTGGGCTTGCTCCCGGCCAGACGGCGAATATTTCCCTTCAATTCCGTCCTAGGGAAAACAAGACGTACTATGATACGCTTTGCATTTTCGATCTTCAGTGCTATGGGACGATCTGCATTCCTGTCAGTGGCACCGGAGTGTTTGAGCAACTTGAATTTCGTCCAGCATATCTTGACATCGAAAATGTTCTGGGCTGCGAGTGCAAGACCGATACCGTCATGGTTCTCAATAGGACACCATCGGCATTCTCGATCACAAGCGATGCTTTGATCGATCCGAGTGGAAAGTTCACGATGCTCAATCATATTCCAACCGGCAATCTGCAACCAGGTCAGTCGTTCACGTATCAAGTGCAGTACTGCCCGAATGACCTCATCAGCGATCGTGCCGATCGCTCGTATATTCAAGTTAATCTTGCCGACGGCTCGAACTATCAGATACTTCTTCAGGGATCAAGCATGGTGCCGAAGCTTGCTGTCACGCCTCTGACCACTTACGGACCTGTTGAGGTGGGCTGGCGCAAGGATGACAGCCTTACGATCGAGAATATTTCGGTGATCCCTGTCCACATCACTACTGTTTCAGTGCCTCCGGGATTCGTCTTGCTTTCTACGTCTCCGGCGCTTCCGATGTGGCTAAATCCTCGGGACTCGATAACAGCCTACGTTCGGTTCGCACCAACAGCAGGACAAAATTATGTTGGTAATGTGATCGTTACGCTCGATACTCCGTGCGGAAAGCAGACTACGGGCGTCGTAACCGGTACCGGAACCGTGATCAAGCTCGATGTTCCGGTTCAGTTGATCAATTATGGATTAGTGAAACCCTGCGATTGCCAACAGCGTGAAATCCCTCTGACTAATCAAAGTAATTTCATCCCGATCAAGATCGATTCGATATGGATCGACGATGTAGGACTGCCGAACCCCAATGCAACAGTCTTCAGTTGGTTTTCCAGACTGACGGGAAAATCGTCCGGATCGTTCGTCATTCCGCCAAATACAGAGGATACGCTCGTTATCTCATTCTGCCCGAACATTCCTGCTCTTCCGCAGAACTTGACGATGAATGCTCAGATTCACATCAAGGCAAGCACGCCCGGCTGGAGTCAGCAATTCAATACATATCTTTCCGGAAGGCGTGAAATGAATTTTGAACCAAACCAATCGCTGGTTCAATTTCCGAATACTCACGTCGATACCAGTGCCCAACCGATAAAGGTCAGCGTCACAGTGCCAGATGCGTTTACAAATCCGAGCGGAGATAGTATCATCTTCACTAAAGCGATCTTTGTCCCCGACCAGCGCGTCTTTACCGTTGCAGAATGTTCGGGTAAGCCTTTGCCGTGGATCGTTCGAAGAGGACAATCACTCTGCCTTACGTTCAACTTCTTCCCCAGGGCTCCAAAGAAGTATCGTGCTCGGTTGAACTTGTTCACGAGTTTTCCGTGCGATGGAGTCGATACGTCAATTCTTGTCACCGGAGAAGGTTTTGCTCCGGCATTCGGAGATGCCATGGCATTTGACACATCCCGGATCAATCAGGATACATTCCATATCACGACATGTGATACGCTGGTCATCTCGATCATGATCACACGTGATATTCCGCAAAGTATCATCGATATGCTCTTCCATCTGGGATACGATACGACGAAGTTGAGATTCCTGGATATCCAGTCGCCATACACGAATCAAGCTACGGGTTTGGATAGCGACGGCGTGTGGGCCGACTTGAAGAATGCCCGCGACGTGAAGGCCGGAACAGTTTGTTACGTGCGATTCTTACCTCGGGGTGATACGGCAAATTTTGTCATGTCCTTGGACAATATCGATTTCTCAAGCGATTCGATCGTCTTCTACAATATTATCGTAAATAACGATCATTGTACGATCTTGATCGATAACCCGGAGATCAGTATCCAGAAACTGACGGATTTCGATACAGTACTCGTGAAGCAGTGCAAGAGCTTGCAAGTCGTTGTGCGGAACCCTGGACTTGTTCCAATGCGCTTCGATTCGCTCGGAACACTGCCTCCGTATCACAGGATCACGGCATCGGATAAGCCCTATCCGCTGACATTAGCACCTGGGGATTCGATCGTTTTGACCGTTACTTTCTGCCCACTAGCCGATAGCTTGATCGATACGTCGGCATTTGCATTTTCAAATCAACCTTGCCCGATCGTCGATACAGGAAGGATACATAGTTATGGCTATGCTCCGCCGTATCCGCTCACGCTTTCATTCGATCCGCGCATTGGCATCGTCGATACGGTTTTCGGATTGATCGCCGATACCGTTGAAGTTCCGATCCTCATCGATCGAGGCATGCCGCTTACACCGATCGATATCCGGTATACCATTGGCTATGACAAATACGCTTTGCAGTATCTCGGAATCACTTCAAAATACACTAAGCCGGTCGTGACCTATCAACCGGGCAAACTGGATGTAGACCTGTTGGGCTGCGATAGCGTAACAGCAGGAGAGATTGCACGAGTGAAATTCCTACTCGAGATTCCTGATTCAGTGATTTCATCTATGATCCTGACTCCGCGGAAGTTCACCAGCGACTCTGTCATGTTTATCAAACCAGTACCGACCGGTGATACCAGTTCGGTGAAGATCGGAGCTCGCTGCACAATAAGTTATCTTGTATTTGCCGGAGGATCGAACACTTTTGCGAATCCGCGTCCGAATCCAACGACAGGAAAGGTGGAGACGGAAGTACAATTCTTTGAAGATGTCAATCCGAAGCTGACGATCTATTCGAGTACCGGCGCAAAAGTCATGGACGTGCTCGATGGCACACAAATGATGAAGGGCGGCCGCTATAAACTGGAGTTCGATGTCTCACATCTTTCGGAAGGCGCTTACGTCCTGGTATTTGAGGCCGGAGAGTTCAGGGCAAATAAGCGGATCGTTGTTAGAAAATAGTTTTGAAATTTATTTCATCGTAGTATAGTCATATCACTATTCGGTTTTTTCGTGAAGCAAATACTTTCCCTTTTCATACTTCTTTTCTTCTCTCACTCTCTGTACGGGCAAGGGTTAGAACAAATAGCTAAACAGAATTCGGAAAGGCCTGTGGCATTCCGCCTCGGTGTCTATGCCGACTATTCTCTCAACTTTCATAAGACAACGGCGAATGTCTATTGCTGCGACGATAATTACGGATGCGGAGTCTTCAGTAACGGAACGGGGAAAGGTTATTCGCTGGGGCTTCTCGCCGAGCTCCCCATATTCGGAAGATTCGAAGCCTATGGTTCGGCCGGATTCGCTCAGCGCGGCGGCAATTTTGGAGATGCGATTAATAGCAAGGATCCGATCCTTGATCCGACATCGAATCAATACGTTCATGCAAGGATCGTCAGCACTTTTTCCTCTACCATACCGGAAATTATCGGAGGAATAGGACTCAAGTTCACGCCGTTCAAATTTCCATTCTATCTTCGAACTGGCCTGACACTAAACTTTCCGTTATCTTCTTCGGCCCACTATACACAAACCGAACACATTGAGTACCCGCTCGGCGTTACCTATCCCGAGACAAATACGACGTCGGTTCTTAGAGGAAGCGGTCCGATCATCAATTTGCGCGAGACATTCGGTGTAAGCGGCGCAGTCGGGTATCCTGTACCATTGTCGAAGAATCTTACAGCAGCTCCGGAAATCGAGTACTATTTTCCGTTCACGGAAGTAAAGAACGACTACCATTGGAAAACTCAGACACTACAAGGCGGGTTGATCGTTCGGTATAACTTTTACAAACCGGAGCAGCCGCCTCCGGCCACACCGCCTCCGCCGCCGCCACCACCTCCTCCGCCACCACCGCCATCGAAGCCCGTGCCTCCCGTGGCCTATGTCGGTTTGGCAGAACCGAAATCCATAAGTGTGTATGAGACTACGGTGACGGAGACCTTTCCGATCCTTCCGTACATCTTCTTCGATAGTGCAAGCGCAAAGCCCGTTTCTCGGTATCAGATGGTTTCACCAAGCGAGAGATCTTCATTCGCTGAAGGCGCTTTACCGCATAATTCCCTTGGAGCCTACTATCACATCTTTGATATTCTTGGGAAGAGGCTGGCCGAACAACCAACTCAGACGCTCACGCTGAACGGAACGACGGATGGGAAGGAAGTACCTGCGTCCCAATCGAAAACTCTGGCACGAAGCCGCGCTGAAGCTGTGAAGAAATATCTTGTCGATGTCTGGAATATCCCGGAAGATCGAATTGCGATAAAAGCAAGCTCAGCTCCGACTATTCCTTCGTCGCAAAGAGATACGGGGGGAATTGCTGAAAATCGGCGCGTAGAGATCGTTGCTGGCGATGAAGCACTGCTAGCTCCGGTAGTTCATGCTCAATTCAAAGAGTATGCTGTGACTCCGGAGTCTGTTCCCTTCGCCATGAGCGTGCGCGCTCATGATCCCATCGCAACGTGGAAACTTGGTGTGAAGGCGCATGGCCAGGAAGTCTATTCGGTTAACGGTGCTGGAGATCCTCCTGCTGTCATCGGTTGGAAACTTGATTCGAAATCTGTCGAAAGACTTGCTTCCACGCTTCAAGGCTCGGAGAAGTTACAATGCGGACTCGATGTAACTGATAATCATGGCATCACGGGCTCTTCCAATGTCGAATTACCTGCTACGAAAGAGACAAATCCGTTCGAGATCTCCCGGCTCTCGCTCGTTGTCTTTGATTTTGATAAAGCCGATATCAATGCTGCCAATAAAAAAATGGTCGCAGAATTTGTCTCCAAGACGATTCACGACGGCTCGACCGTTTCCATTACCGGCACAACCGATGCGATGGGCGAGTTGGATCATAACAAGGAGCTTTCTACATCCCGAGCATTCGCAGTTCACAAGCTTATCAAGGAAGAAAATGCCGTGGCGGAGATAACGAAAGTCGAAGGCATAGGTCCGACGTATTCTCCCGAGATGAATTCGACTCCCGAAGGAAGATATTACTGCAGGACCGTCACTGTTCAGGTACAGACTCCACTGACTCGTTGACCGAAAACTCGGCAATATAGCAGTCTGCCTTGCATCTTTATTGAGAACGACGGCGGAAGATTCTTCGTTTTGAAGGCAAATACTATTACCTGCTCTATGAATAATATGAATTTCCCGTTAATGCGCGGCAAAGCGACGCGTCAGCCTCATGTAGCAATTCCCGAAGGTACGTTTGAAGAAGAACATGGAAGGGAAGGATTTTTCGGCCGCGTGTCGCATCTCTATCATGCACATCCTCCGACCGGCTGGACACGAATCGAAGGGCCACTCCGCCCGCATGCCTTTTATCTCAAGAATATCGAGCCGACCGATATGAAAGATCCGAATGGTTTGCCGACGGCGATCCTCTATAATGACGATCTCATAATGCTGATCTCTCGCCGATCTGAACCACATCCGGCATATCTGCGCAATGCCGATGGCGATCTTCTCTATTTTATTCATAAAGGCGAAGGAAAATTCGAAACGGATTTTGGAGTCCTCGATTTCGAGCCAGGGGATTATATCGTAATTCCCAGAGCAACTACCTATCGCATGATTCCAAAGACAAAAGATAATTTTTTCGTCTTAGTTGAGGCTCACTCAGAGATCTTGCCTCCATCGCCTGAGCAGAAGGGCTTGATCGGCATGCATGCTCTCTACGACATGGGCGCAGTTACTCTGCCTGAATTCGTAGAATATAAGAAGGTCGGAGAGAATGGAAAGGAATATGAAATTCGCGTAAAACGTCTTGGCGAATGGACATCGATCTTTTATCCATTCCATCCGATAGATATTGTCGGCTGGCGTGGAGATCTGACCTGCTTCAAGATCAATATGCGCGACATCCGTCCGGTAATGTCGCCGCGAGTACATCTTCCACCTCCGGTACATACGACGTTCCTTGCGAAGAATTTTGTAATCTGTTCGTTCCTTCCGCGCCCCTTAGAGGAAGATCATGATACGCTGAAAGTGCCATTCTATCATCGCAATACGGACTACGATGAAGTGCTTTTCTATCATGATGGTGACTTCTTCAGCAGGGATA
>JAUZOQ010000003.1 GCA_030706385.1 Bacteroidota bacterium
TCAATACACTTCCCTTCCGTGGAACAAGTGATGTAGAGATCGCCGGGAACGTGCTGTATATTCAGACCGGTCATGGTGGCTGCTCCCAGTGCAGCTACCCCGATGGACTCGGAATCTATCGATCCATCGATAGCGGCGCGACGTGGCATGGGATCGGCGGGCCCGATTATTGGGCCGATACACGATTTGCCGTCATTCCTTCGTGTTATGGAACGACGATCTTCTGCAGTGATGTAGATAACAACCTCTATAAAGCGTTCGATACGCTCCGGCCCGGAATCGCAAATATCAACAATCCGCACCTAGCAGAGATCATTCCCCCCGCACCAATGAAAGTTAGTCCGTGCACAAGCACACTTGCGACTGCAGTCATCCGCACCGCCGAATGCTATAAATTGGTGATCTTATCGGAAAAAGCCGTTGGGCCGGACTCTGCACACTTCAAAATCTCGAAGGACGACTTCCCTGTGATTGTGACTAGCAAGTATCATACAATTACTATTTCACCCTCTTCGCAAATCGACAGTGGAACATTCGATGCCTTTTTGCATATTTCCGGATACTTTGATTACGGCTCTTTTGGCCGTGAGAACTTCGATACACTCCTTCCGCTTCATCTTGAGTCCATTGGCCTTCGCCCTCAACTCAGCTCCGATAAAAATGCCATCATCTTCTCTTCTATTGATCCGTGTACGTATAGTACTGAGGAATTGCTGACTCTGCGCAACAAAGGATGCGACACTCTGACCGTCCTTTCAGGTCCGGGCGAACTGCCGTCGCAATTCACGTACGATTCCATCACTTTTCCCTTTCAACTTGCGCCTGACGAAGCCAAAACGATTCGATTCCATTTCACACCCGATTCGTCGCGACTTTTCACAGCGAACACGATTTTCAAGGCCGAACAGCGCGGAAAATTGCAAACTCTTGTCATTCCGATTCAAGGCGAGAAGCAGAAAGTTGTGCCGCACCTTGAAGCTGCGAGTTCAGAAATATTCTTTCAGAATGTATCGATGTGCTCTCCCTCGAAGGACATACCTGTAGTGCTGAAGAATATGGGGTGTGATACGATTGAGGTCATATCCGAATCGGATACTCTTTCTAGCGAATTTAGCCTCGATACCATTGCGTTGCCTCTTAGACTTGCTCCGCAGGAATCGCTCAGCATCATGGCGCATTTTCATCCGTCGCATCCCGGAAGCTACTACGGAAATATTTCTTTCCTTTCGAGGAATGGATATTCGAAGCGTGCGATCAGTGTCCTGCTCATTGGCTCGGCAGAATCGTCGGGGCCGATGTTAACGGTAGTCAATGGGAATCTTGAATTTCCATTGCGTTCGACATGCGAGCCGCCGGACGATTCAGTTATTACCGTGTTGAACTCCGGATGCGATAGCATGAGCATCATATCCGCTCCCGGTTCGCTGCCTCCGGAATTCACGATGGATTCTGCGAGCTTCCCAATACCACTTGCAGCAGGAGAATCGCATGCATTCCATTTTCACTTCCATCCTACATCTTCCGGAGTCTTTTCGGCGCGACCGAAATTCGTTGCCGAACATTTCGGTATGCAGCGAACCGTGATCTCCTATATTGGCGGCAAGGGCACGGAAGGCACGGCAATGCTTCGGACTTCACCCGATGCCATCGTATTCCCAGCGATGACGATCTGCTCCGAGTCTGAGACTCAAGTTGGCATCATCACAAACTCCGGCTGCGATACTCTTATCGTCACCGATGTGATCCTTGCTGAAGGTGGCAGTATTTCCAAGAGCGCTGTCGATCTTCCCATGGCCCTTGCACCTGGAGATTCTCTGAAGTATAAACTTCTTATGACTCCGCAATTCAAAGGGGCAATCACCGGGCAGATCAGTGTCGTCGCACATTCGGCGCACGGAACGCAGACTTCATTTACGAGCATCACTCCGATTAGTGGCACAGTCGGAAGCGGTTCGCGAACACTTGAACTATCGGCAAACCAGATCGATCTCGGAGCGAACTCCTTATGCGCATTGAGAGATACATCGGTCGTCATCGGAAACTCCGGCTGCGATACGATCACCATCACGAACGTAACACTCGAAGGCACAGGCTTCCATCTTCGCCGAAGCGATCTGCCAATAATCTTAGCTCCTGAAGCTACTGCACAGATCGGCATTGAATCCGAAGCGGATACGATGGGAGGAAAACAGGAAGCCAGTGCTACAATGACCGTCACAAGTGATGCAGATAACACAATTCTCCCCATTCAATTAAGCCAAAAATTTAAGCTTCCCGCGAAGTATGCCATTGCGCTATCCGGGGGAATAAAGTCGGCATTGCCCGGAGATACGATCATGCTTGAGATCCGAAGTGATGCCGATCTGCGCGGTGTGACGACTATCGATCTGGATCTCGAGCTGAATTCCGATCTTCTCGGAATCTTCAAAGCGGGTGGAGCAAATTCGGCAACATACTCGGACGGACATCTTCAGATCCGCGGCAATCCCGATATTATCTCCGATCACGGCACGATCGCAACACTGGCAATGTGTGTCTATGTAACGAAAGCGCACTCGACGCCGATCGCCATCTCAGCGATTCATCTGAATGCATTCGATCCTTCTTTCGAAGAATGCACTGCCACCGCATCGGTATCCGGTGAAAGTCCGATCTTCACGACGATCTATCCATGTGGCGGAAGGACGCTCTCGGAATTCTTGCGCAACACACCGGCATTCCGTATCAACTCGAGCTATCCGAATCCATCGCACGATGAGATCACGCTGGCAATCGAGTCGGAGCGAGAGCAGGACATAACCATTACACTCTTCGATGCAAATGGAAAGCTACAGCTAACAAAGGTGATTTCCGTCACCTCAGGCAAACATTCCGTCGCACTAGATCTGCACGCAATCCCAAGCGGAAGCTATATTACCAACATGACCGGCATCCAAACGAGTAGCACGGTGCGATTTGTGAAGATGGAGTGAAATGTGTCAATAGCATTGGTTTGAAGAAGAATGGCTTTTATTCAATACTCTTTAGTATTGATTTTCTCTCTCTGTCTCTTCTAAAGCGCAAGAAGAATACCCTTGCATTCATGACGAGGCAAGCCGCAATTAATGACCACTTTAATTCAGGGGAATGGACCTTAAAGATTACTAATAGGACTACTGCTAGAATAATGGGAATGATGAGAATAGTATAAACGCGTTTTTCCTTCAAGTACGTACTCATAGTATATGGTATGGATGACTTGTCATCGTAAAAAAGAAACCCTGCTTTGTGAGGATATGGTTCAAAGAGCGTAAGATTTCTTTCGTCAAATAGGCGGGACCGTCATCCTCCCCACAATGCTGAAGACGACACTGCCGCAGGAGTACGCATCCGTGTCGTAGTTTTGTCTCATCAGCTTCACGCTATGAAGTATCTCTTTGGCATTCTTTCCGTTTCCTTTTTATCCTGCACTTCGGTACTTCCCACCGCAAGAGATCTTTTTGGCTATTATCAAAGCTCAGATACTTCTCGGCATGAAGAACTAATTCTTTACTGGGGCTTAACAGGCAATAGATATATTCATATAATCAATAAATCGAATACCTCGACCGGTGCCTGGAAGTTTGATAATGGGGCTCGACTAGAGATGTATTTAGAGAACTGGAGTGGGATTGTGCTCTACCCTTGGGTTGAATATGAGGGTGATACTCTCAAGTACATCATGGGGCTAACGCACTTCGGAACGAGACGTGGAGAGATCATCGTAATGGATAGTTTCCGCACATACAAGGAGATACCGCGGTTTTCGTTTGTAAAACGAGCCAGGTAGATTCTTTCGTTGCTTCATACTACCGTTGAAAGCCCACACGATTCGCATGCAACCTTTCCCCTGGGAAAATGGTAACTTCTTAAATCTTTATTCTGTAAAAGCTATGAGACTCTATCAATCCCTTCCGATTTGCTTTTCTGTAGTACTTTCCTGCATTCTCTTTTCAGCATGCGATAAGAATCCGGCCGAGAAGCAGCCATTGCACTCCGAAAAACCTTCACCCTCTCCGGAATACGCCATAATCAATACCATTGACGCAATGGACAAAGGTGATTCGGCGCAACTAGTCTCCACCTTTCTTTCGACTAGCCGCGCGAAAGTCATCGATAGTTTCATGGAGGTGAGAAAGATGATGTCCGGTGCATCAGGCACGACCACTGTCCCATGGAAAGTTCAGATCCAGAGAACCGATATTGATAAAAGCAACCCAAATACTGCTATCGTAATCTTTTCCCTCGAGAAAGACGACAGCCCGCGTCATAAACCAATGGATTCACTCTATCAACGGGTTTTCCTGGAAGATGGCAAGTGGCGTCACGGCAAATTCAATCCTTTGACCAAAGAGGACTTCCTAAAGACAGATCGTTTGACTCCGCAATAAAGATGTGAATTCCTATAGAATTCCTATATGATCTCCTCATAATTCCTCCTGCTTTCGGCGAAGAGCGTTGCGAGGATGTGGAAGAACGTCTTGCCGTTTTCGTTGAAGACCTTTTTGTACTGCCCTTCCAGCCAGTCGCAGAGCATCGTGCCTCGCTCGATGATGTGCACTTGCCGCTCCCTCACCCATTCGACATAGTCTGGCCCGGCATCGGGATGGCTAAGAACAACATTGTAGAATGCGAAGAGATGAGTATAGACATGAAATGCAGCAAATGCCCGATCGAAAGGCCAGAGCGGTTTGCCATTCAAATTCGTTGCATGCCACGTGCAATGGAATTGCTCGCCGGAGTCGCCTATGTATCCGTCGCTATGGATTTTCGCAACGGAAATAAAATTGAAATATTTCATGTGCAGCGCTTCGTGGTAGAGCGCTTCCATCGTAATATAGCGGCTGGTAAAGAGCGAGGGCGAAAGCAGGCAGCAGCCAAGCATCGAACTTGAAGTCAGTGATTTCGCTCGAATGTGTCCGGCTGATTCATGATTATGTTCCGGATCGCGAAAATCAAAGAGGCAGTAATGCCGCACGTTGATCGAGATATCCTGACCGACTAGCATCGAGAGTTTTGTCAGATCCTGCAGAGCCCCTGCCACTTCCCGGGCACGTGCTTCATCGAAGGCGATCAACTTGCACGGAGCCGAACCGATCTTTGTCGATATTTTTTCGTCGAAGAGTTTTTCCACACCGCGCATTTCCGACCATGTACCTTGCGGCGCTACCGGATCCCAGAGCGTTACAACGAAAGGATACGGCCCGGTCAGCGAAATATCCGATTCGAATCCGAGCCGTCCCCATCGTTTGCGCCAATCTCCTTCGACCGAATCGGAAAGCCCTGCAAGCACCTTCTGCAACGCCTCATAGCGCTCGCCATCCGGAGCGAGGACCATATCGCGCACGGGCGCCGAGCGCATCAGGAATTTCTGATCACCATCGGGCAGCTCGGCCATCAGCGCGCTCACCAGATCGCCCCGCGCACCAAATCCCTTGCGCGACTCGAACAACCGAACAGACGCATGCTGCTTGGCAACGATGCGCTGAAGCACGAACATCGAATCGAAAACGTACCCCTTCGTAAGCTTGTAATGTGTTTCGAAAGATTTCTCCATTCCGGCACCAAAAAAGAGAGGACAAGATCCACTTCCCCTACATGTATAATGCGCCGAGAAGGCCCGATTGTGACGGTTCGAAGAAAAAAAAATGGAAGTTGCCGTTTTTGTGACGAAAAACCATATTCCGCCCTCCATGCAGCGCTAACTATTCCGAAGCCGCATGCCTTTGCGCGTATCTTTGCAGGAAGCCGAATACATCCATTCATACATGCGACGACTACCGCTCCTCATCGCCCTCCATCTCCTTGCCATCTTCGTGGCAGCTTCAGGGATTCCGGGGCAGACGTTATATCTGGGCTCTACGGTCGGAGTGAATTATTCATTCTTCAAATTCTATCCTCCTGACAATGCATTCCACTCTCCGCTATATTTTATCGGCGGATTGCAGGGCGATTACCATTTTACTCCGAAGTGGGCTATGAAGATGCAAGTGCTCTTCGTTCCGAAACAGATTCATAAAACGATCACCGTAAGTCTTGGCGATATACCGAGGCCTTATTCGCAATCCTATTCATTTCAATTTCTCGAAATTCCGATCTGCGCTAAACTGCGCATCGGTAATGAGAATAATTTTCGGCCCTATGTCTTCAGCGGCCCCTCATTTGCTATCTTACTTTCAGCGACTGAAAAAAGTCAGCTGGACGGTTCTCCGGAAGAAGTCGTCAACGTTACGAACGAACTCCCCGGAACGGATCTCGGCTTCATCTTCGGAATCGGCCTCGACTATGTTGTAAAGTCCGGCCTCACGATCTTCGCCGAAGCTGCGGCCAGATACGGATTCAGTAATCTCGAGTATACAGAAGGTCCCATGCATGCCCGCGATCTCCGCCTCAATGCCGGAATCCTCTCGGCGCTGCCGTAGCTTTTTGCTGGTTCGTTCTAAAATGTGTTAGTTTTGCAAAATGAGGAATATTCAACCTGATCGCTGTTACCGGTTGCGTTATCCTGATGGTTCCACTGTGGATTTCCGAACACAGAATACGCTCCCTGTTGCATTCCATTTGATTCGCGTAAAACTGCGCACGAAGAGGATCGTTAATATCGTCGAACTGCTGATGAAGCCGTGGGATGAATTCCACGAGATCGATTGTACCGGCGAGCTTGAAGGCGCAGACGTCGCATTTTAGCGACCGATCGGATGCAGAGAACTTACATCTTCAGATCGTCGGCGCGCAAGCTGCGTACGGAGCGGATCAGATAATACCGGTGGACCTTCTTCGGAGAATCCGTTTCGAAGACTTCCCACTCGCCATCGGCTTTGGCACAATCTTCGATATAGGGCCGGATAAACTCCAGCACAAATTCCGATGCCTCCACTGCAGTTGCAAACTTGCCCCGTGTCAGCTCGACGTGCTCTTTCTCTGTTTCAAAATCGATTTTCGCCGTGTACATTGATTGGTGAATCTCTGAGGTGTGACACAAACCTACAACATACTCCTGGGAAATAAATAGGAAGAGAGTTGGGTAGCACTTCGGCTTTTGAACATCTCATTTTTTTTTACGTACTTTTGCACCTAACGGTTTTTATATCTGGAGGATTCTGCTATGAAACTCACTTCCCTGATCGCACTTGCATTCCTTCTTTCGGCAGCCGGATGCGCTAAGCATGAAGACGATCCCTCTGCCGTCGTGCTTTCGTATTATAAAGCTGCAACCGGCGGCGACTCTGCCGGCTACATCAACAGCTTTTCTTCAACCATTCGCGAGCAAATGCTCACGGCTACCGATTCTACCAAGACGGTGAAGTTTCAGCTTCAGTATTGGAAAGGCTCGCAGGCCGATGTAAAAATTCGCGAAGTTCATATCGATAGCCTTACGCCGCATCTGGCGAAGGTCTACTACTCTGCAAAAGTAACTGGCAAGGATCCATTTGCAATGGATTCCGTCTTCCTCATCGTCTCGAAAGAAGACGATGGCTGGAAGATCAGTTCAAGCAATCCGCAGCGCGATAGGCACTGATTATACCCCTCCAAAAAGCTCTTTTCAGAGAGAATTAATCATTTATTATCAAGGTCTCTATCTCCTGCAATTCAAGGAAATTGCAGGAATTCCCCTGCCCGGAAGCCGATCCACGTCCTATTTCGGAAGAACCTTAGTCCGAAGTGGCCGGTTACGAAATTGTCTAAGACGAAAGTCTTAGTTTTTTTAGTGAATACGTCCTTCCGAAATCTATCTTTTCATAAGAAGATAGATGTATCCCGTGGCGGGGGCGATCGAGAGATTGCCCCTATTTTTTTCTTCAAAATAGAAGAATCTTCTCGAAATTCGCGCTGTTGAATTCCCAACCCCAAATTCCCCGTTTCTTTCTTTTTTACCGATCTCGGCCTTTTGTTAGCACCATAATTTTTATGCCGGAAATTTTTTTGCGGATTTGGGACGAAGGGTCGAGTACCTTCAAAGTCGATACGTTTGAACTCGATAGGATCATCAATCTTGGCCAGCCGGCGGACTTCCCTCCGCCCAAAGTGAGCGACCCGCTTATTAAGAGCACATTCGAATACGACGGAAAAAGATTCTGGTCCAGCGACGAGCGCGAGTATATCAGCGCACAATTGAAGAAATAACTTGCCGCATTTGCATACCGCTTACCGCTGCACGACGGATGGAATAAATCATTCGGACTTCGCCCGCGCTCTTCTTTTCAGAAAGTAATAGATCGCTGGACTTAGCACCATATAGCCCATGATGACGGCCCAGACTTTGCCGCTATCGCGTGAGCCGACCTGTGCGGAAATAATGAAGCCTGTGAGAATCAGTATCACTGCCGAAACCGATTGTACGATGATCCTCTTTTTATTTGTTGTCATTGCCGGCTGTATTGGAATATGTTTTGAACCGATCTGCGATGTTCAAAAGATAGACGAATTAAACTCCGACAATGTTCCGTAGTTTCGTGAAGGATAGATCTGTCAACCGTCCATATCCGCACATGACTACCTTCAATGAATTTCTCGCTGCTTTCAAACTGACAACAGTCGGCATGGCCGTCCTGCTCTTTTTTTGCTCCTGTGCCCCTTCAATGCACTACCCTAAACCGGAAGAGCTTACGGGAATATATGATAATCCGGATACCAGCCGCCATGAAGTTCTCAGTCTACTCTCGATCATTCCGTTCACTCAAGGGAATTGGACTTCACTATACCTCCATCTATTTCGGGATAAGGATGGAAAACAAGTCCGGTCAACTGGTGAATGGTTTATTGATCTGAGCAAGGGACGAGGCCCGGACTATGATTTTGGGTACCCGCCGAACCAATACCGAATAACACTGATAAATTGGCTGCCTTACGCGGGTGATTCCCTTCTCCCCTACACTTCCCCCGACGTCTACTATTCGCATAGGTCGCAGCTTTATGGATTTGCGCATTATGAAAGTGCAAATTCTAAAGTATTAATTCTCGATTCGTTCTACAGAGAACCGGGATTGAGATTTGTCCACAGGCATAGGTAACGCGATTATCCCTCCCCCAACAACAAGTGCTCCCGGCGTTTTGGCCGGGAGCGCAAGCGTTATGAATATATCATTCTATCTTTTAGAGGCCCCTTCAAAAGTATAATGCATCGAGAACCCCCGATTGTGACGGCAAAATGAGAATATTTTTGGAATCGGCGAAAATGGCGTGAATCCGAAGTCTTGCCTTGCGACACTTCCACGCCAGCCGGTGCGATCGTACGGCATAATTATTGTTGCAGACCTGAGCTTCGTGCTCTATTGCGGACGAGTTGTCGTACTTGATCTCCTAAATACATTCTTCTAACTATGAATACAATTTCGATCTTTCCAATGATCTTCCTATCCTTGCTCGCCGGACAAGGGACGAAGAAATATGAGCATTCGTATCATCAGGGAGGCGCAGTCCTCACACAATTGCGACCGGATGAAAAATTCAGCAGGGCAAAGTGTCAGCTTGATTTCACGATCATGCAAGATAGCCTTATATCCGGCCGATTCCAGGTACTAAATCCGCCTTCGGATTGGAAAATACTACCCGATGTCACATTCCACGGAGTGATAACTCGAACCGGTTCGGATAAGAGTGTTGGCAGGGAAAAAGGATCTGCAGCCATTGAATGGAAAGCGAACTGTTCCTTCGACAGTCTGCCCGGCCATATTAAGATCTCAAAAACCTTTCCGAATGCACAAGGACACGATCATTTCATGGGGTACTTCGAGAGCGGCACTGAACTGCTGTTTACTTTAGAATAGCTCTCGCCTCGAAAGAAAATCTGTTTGGAATCGGAGGATAACTCTGAAAAAAATTCTTCTGCCACTTTAGGAAGGCACATAACAAGTACCCGCTCGCATCCGGCGAGCTAAATAGGTAACGAAAAGCGGCGCAGGCAGCGGCGCGCTTTACATGCCTTCTTTTACTTCGATGATATCATCGGCAACGAGGCCGTGAGCTTCGCGGTGAACGGCTATGGCCGCTTCCTTATTCGGAGCATTGACCAGGCAGAATGCCTTGCCCGAGCCTTCGTCGAACCAGTACTTCAAGTACTCGACTCCGTGCTTTTTCTGATGTGCCAGATCTGCTACATGAGCGCCGGCAATGGCATCTTTTGTCAGGCCGGGAATGTGATTGTGAATATCCATATAGAGTGGCATAACGGTCTCCTTTATTGAATGTGTATCGGAACGGATGCGTGCAAGTATGGGGAAATGCTCGTATGCGGGGAGACAAACATACGGCTTTTTCCGGCGTTTTGCAAACGGCGCCAAGCCTACCTCTTCTCTGCCCGGAAATACACTTCAGCATAAGATTGCACTGCCGTTCCGTGCTCGACTAATGGCCGGAAATACGCTTCGAATTGCTGCGCCTCTTCAGGCGTGAAGCCGGCTGCTACTTCGGCAAGAGAAGGCACGGTAGGATTTGGAGCAGATTTCAGAAAAGCCTGCCAAGACGGCCACTTAAGATTGTCGCGCATCGATGCTTCATATTGCATCGTGATTTCGCGAAATCCTGCGCTTCGAATCATGCCAAGCATATCGCGCTCATCGAAATTCAGCATTGGATCATTCGTGTAATCAGGCGGAAAATGGAATTGCGATAGTATCCGGTCTCCCAGGGAACCCAGAGGAGTAAAATCGAATCCGAAGAATATCTTTTTTGAGGCCGTCATCTCGGCAGCGAAACGGTTAATCGGTTCACAAATGGCCAAGCGACCGCCGGGCCGGAGGATTCGAAAGTACTCTCGAAAGCACTGTTCCTTATGCGCAATATATAACAGGACCGCTCTCCCAACGACTACATCGACGCTCCCAGAAGGAATGGCCGAAAGATCTTCTGCCGATGTGCAAAGGAACCTGGCATTTCCATTTCCGAGACCTTCGCTCAAGAAGCCTTCGCAGAAATCCAATGCATCTTGAGATATGTCGGAAAAGACAACAGTTCCTTCCTCACCAACGTGGTCAAGAGCAGCAAAACCCAACAGGCCATCGCCCGTACCTATATCGACGACAGTCTCGCCTTCGTTAATCGCGGCCAAACTGAGGATGCGATCGCGAATCATTGCAAGCCGAGCCAGATTATCCCGCGCAATTGCCGGATCGCTTCCGAACCGTTTATGCAATAACCAGTCCGCCCACTTATCCATTAGCGACTGCGCATCTAGTATACATCACTCATGATGATCGTCGGTCCGCCGTCAAAACTGAAATTATAGATCGTCCCTGATTCGCCATCCGGAAAAGTAATATCCTTCGGCAATTCGGATAGAAGGAACGTCTCATCGAGTATACGCAGCGATATTGGCTTGCGCTTCCATGACGAGTCGAAGACCGTATGCCCCAGGCTATGAATTTCTTTCATAACGACGTATCCATCATCAAAAGTCATCTCTACAGTACCAAGTTCGGCATGCTTGAGGTTACCAAAGATTACTGTTGCTTGCTGGTTTCCCATCTTAGAGTTTAATCAACAATTATTCTCTGAAGGATTACTTGAGACAGACAAATTGAATCAAAACCTCAGACAATTCGATCAATAGCAATCTTCCTGCCATAAATAGATTGTAGATGCTGCACCAGTGATCTCAATCTCTTTTTGAAATTCGAATCCTGTGCTGGAATCTGGATATGTAACTGGGGTGGGACCGTCTCCAGCATTGTAAGTGTTGCCTAGAGCATACATACTTGTTGGGATCCGATCATCGTTACTAAAAATGGTATAGCCTAACGCATCAACAGTCTTGATAACGTACGAGTCATCGTTAAAAGTGATTTTGACACTGCCTAGATTAGGGTACTTTAGATTATTTAGGACGGTTAAAGACATAGAATCTCCTTTTAGATTTTGGTTAAGACAAAAATGATACAATTCGTGGCGGAGAATGATTCCCCGTGAGGGACTAAAGTAGGATAATATTAATATATTAATGCTCTTCAATGCAATAGTCCTCGGAAGATGCTCACCCCTTCTGTCTCTCAGCCGCCAGCAGCGTATTCTTCATAACCATAGCAATGGTCATGGGGCCGACGCCTCCGGGCACGGGAGTAATCCTTGAGGCAACGAACTTCACTTCGTCGTAATCGACATCTCCGGTCAGGCGCGTACCGGATGGTTTCGAAGGATCGGAGATGCGGTTCATGCCGACATCGATGACGACGGCTCCGGGAGCGACCATATCACGGGTGATGGCATGAGGGACTCCCATAGCGGCAATGAGGATATCGGCGCTTCGTGTGAACTCAGGCAACCTGGATCCGGCACCGGTATGGGCAAGGGTTACGACGGCATTGGCGCCGGCGGCCTTTTGCACCAGAAGTGCGGCCAGAGGTTTGCCGACGATATTGGAGCGGCCGACGATAACGACGTGCTTGCCCGAAGTCTCGATCCCTTCGCGGATCATCATTTCCATAATGCCGGCCGGCGTACACGGAGCGAAGTAATCGCCTTTTCCGATAGAAAGCCTTCCGATATTAACGGGATGAAATCCATCGATATCTTTTGCCGGATCGATCGCTTCGATGACATGCTCTTCGGAAATATGTTTGGGAAGCGGAAGCTGGCAGAGGATGGCATGGGTAAGCGGATCGGCATTGAGCGCTGCGATCTTTTGCAGAAGCTCGAATTCGGAAACCGATTCGTCGTAGCGTATGGTCTCGGAATCGAAACCGGATTCGCGGCTTGTGGTGCCTTTGTTGCGGACGTAAACTTCGCTTGCAGGATTGGTACCGACAAGGATAAAGACGATGCGCGGCCGGATGCCGGTTCTGGAGGTAAAGGCCTGAGCTTGTTCTTTTACTTCGGCGCGGATGGCCGTGGCAATCGCTTTGCCATCGATGATGCGTGCTTCGGTAGTCGTCGAAATATTACTCGGCATTAATAAGAGCAGGTTCGGCGCTAGGCAGCTCGGCAGTAACGGGAGCCGATGTGCGCTCGAATTCGGGGAAAATAATTCGTTCGATCGAATGCGCATGCCCGGTTTCGCGATCGACCTTCAGGATCACTCCTGCGATCTTGAGATCTCCGGTAGCAGTCTCGTACTTATGCGGCGTTCCGAGCATGAATCGCTTGATGGCAATATCGGTGCGAAGCCCGACGCAGCTATCGTATGGGCCCGTCATTCCGACATCGGTGATGAATGCCGTACCGTTCGGAAGGATGCGTTCATCGGCAGTCTGTACGTGAGTGTGCGTTCCGAGCACGGCGCTGACTTTTCCGTCCAGGAAAAATCCCATTGCCTGTTTCTCGGCGCTTGCCTCGGCATGCATATCGACAAGGATGTTCGGAGTTTCTTCGAGGATGTTCTGCACGGCCCATTCGGCAGTCTTGAACGGATCGTCGATGGGCGGAAGAAAGACTCGTCCTTGAATATTCAAGACTCCGACTTTCGTGCCTTTCGCCGTTTTGAAAATTGCATATCCGGATCCGCCGTTCTCGCGCGGGTAATTCAGCGGACGCAGGATGCGGCGCTCTTCGCGCAGCAGTGGCCGGGCATCCCAGCGCTCCCAGATGTGATTGCCTGTGGTGATGATGTGGGCTCCGGCAGCAAAAAGCTCTTCGGCATGTTTTTTCGTCAGCGCTTTGCCGTCATAGATATTTTCGCCATTGACGATAACGGCTTCGGCCTCGTGTTTTTCGATGAGAGATTTCAAAAACTTCGTGACCATTGCCAACCCGTTGAGGCCGACAATATCGCCGATAAATAAGATGTTTAATGGTTCTGACATTCTTGTATCTTGTGGATGCAGTTTTGTGGTCTGCTATCAACAAGAAACTGGAAGGAAATGTCACCAAAGGACGTGAGATTATTGGTGAACTGCCTCAGCGCTTAGAGAAAAGCAAGATAGAGGATCGATACGGTCTCGAGTGCGACAAGGATAACAAGGTAGAGATACCATTTGCCGCTGTCGCGCTTGAGATAGGAGAAGATCGCCAGTGCAACAATAAGGATGAGGCAGAGGAATAATAACGGTACGTTCGTAACTGCATGTTTATCCATGAGGATCGGATGTGTTGGTTAAAGTTCTACGACTGCTTCGACGGCACTCGGAATGGCTTCGGTGTAGAGCGAGTAGAGTTCATCTAAGTCGCAATCGATGAGGCCATCGACAATAATGCTTCGGCCGCCTGTCGTGCCAAGGACTTCGAGCTTGACATTTGCCGAGCGAACGATCATCGAGATCTCCTCGACCGATTCGGGCGCAACGCTGATGACGACTCGGCCCTGCATTTCGCCGAAAAGCGAGTGATCGTTTCGCTTCGAGCTTGGCGGCATGATCCTGGCGCCGATCATATTCGAGAAGCAGCTCTCGGTGATCGTCACGGCCAGTCCGCCTTCGCTGATATCGTGAGCGGATTTGAGCATGCGTTTTCCTGCAAGCGTTACGAGCAGATCGATAAGCCGTGCTTCGCCGCCGGGATCGATGTTCGGAGCGTTGCCTACTGCTTTGCCGCCGGTACGAATGGCAAGATACTCCGAGCCGCCCAGGCCTTCGAACTCAGCATCGGGTTCATAGGCTGAGAGCAGCAAGATGGCATCGCCATCGTTCTTAAATCCGGAGCTGACGACATTTGCAATATCATCGATCACTCCGAGCATGCCGATCGTCGGAGTCGGGTAGATGGCACCGCTGGGGCTTTCATTATAGAAGCTGACGTTACCGCCGGTAACGGGAGTCTCGAGAGTCCGGCAGGCATCGCCCATTCCGCGGATCGCTTCGGTGAACTGGTAGTAGACTTCCGGATCGTAGGGATTTCCGAAGTTGAGACAGTTCGTGATGGCGATCGGCTGCGCTCCGGTGCAGGCAATGTTGCGGGCCGCTTCGCAGACTGCGATCATCGCACCGCGATAGGGATTGAGATAGACGTATCTCGAATTGCAATCGGTCTTGACGGCAAGTCCCTTCGTTGTGCCCTTGACTCGTATGACGGCAGCATCGCTTCCTTCGAGATCGAGCGTATTGGTTCGGACCATCGAATCGTATTGCTCATAGACCCATCGCTTCGAAGCGATATTCGGCGAGGCAATAAGCGATCGCAGCATTGCATTCGCATCATCAATATCACTGATGGAATTCAGATCGAATCCCATCGTTTCTTTCAAATAGGACGGCTCACGAGTTTCGCGCTGGTAGACAGGTGTCATATCGCCGCCAAGCGCAAGAGCCTTAGAAGGGAGATTCGCAACGACTTCACCATGGTAGGAGATCTCGACAGTTCCGGTATCGGTCACCGTGCCGATAACTTCGGCCTGAAGATCCCACTTGGTAAAGACCTCTTTAATAGCATCGACATTTTTCGGTTCGACGACGACGAGCATACGTTCCTGCGATTCCGAAAGCATGATCTCGTATGAACTCATCGTTGCTTCGCGCAGCGGGACTTTATTCAGATCGATCTTCATTCCCGTTCCGGCTTTCGCACTCATCTCAGAAGTCGAACAGGAAATTCCGGCAGCGCCCATATCCTGCATCCCGACAACAAGCTTCTTGCCGATCGCCTCGAGCGTCGCTTCAAGAAGTAGTTTTTCGGTAAATGGATCGCCGACTTGCACGGTAGGCCGCAACTCTTCCGCAGCTTCGCTGAATACTGCGCTTGCCAGTAAGCTTGCACCATGGATGCCATCGCGGCCGGTGCTGGATCCGACGATCATGACGATGTTCCCCACTCCATCGGCCGAAGCACTTACTGTTTCGCCATGCTTGACGATTCCGACAGCCATTGCATTGACAAGAGGATTGCCTTGATAGCACGGATCGAAATATACTTCGCCGGCGACAGTTGGAACGCCGAAGGAATTTCCATAATCGGCAATACCATGGACAACTCCACGGACCAGAAACTTCGTCCGCTCCTCGGAAAGCGAACCGAAGCGAAGCGAGTTCAAAGCGGCAATCGGCCGGGCGCCCATCGTAAAGATATCTCGAAGGATTCCGCCGACTCCGGTTGCAGCACCTTGGTATGGTTCGACGGCAGAGGGATGATTATGCGACTCGATCTTGAATGCGACGGCAAGTCCATCGCCGATATCGACTAGGCCGGCATTCTCTTCTCCTGCTTCAACTAAGAGCCGCTTGCCTTTGCGCGGAAGAGTCTTGAGCTGCGTGATGCTGTTCTTATAAGAACAATGTTCGCTCCACATGACAGAGAAGATTCCAAGTTCGGTGTAGGTCGGGATTCGCCCGCCGAGTATGGAGACGATCTTCTCGAATTCCTCATCGAGAAGTCCGAGTTCGAGTGCAGTCTTCTTAGCTTCGGCAAGGGTTGAGATCGTGTTAGTCATCAAGCGGATGAAGAGTTTTTGGTGATATCGGATGCTATAAACGCAAACGCCGGGAAAAAGGTCAAAAAATAAGTCGGAAAGCCCAAAATCGGGTCGCTCGGAAAGTGGAAAAATAAGGTATCTGTGTTGAAACTTATTATATTTGTATGTGTTCAAATAAGGCAGAATAACGCATCGTCCCGTTCTAATTTTTCATAATCATCCGTAACGCAACTATGGCACATTCTTCTACATTCAAGCGCGTGATCTTCGTGGTCGCTGCCCTTGTGCTCTTATTCATCAGTTCGCTCGATCTTCGCGCTCAAACTACATACAAGCGCCATGCATTGATCGAAGAGGTCACCGGTCAATGGTGCGGCTACTGCCCGCTCGGTGCATGGTATATGGATTCGATCCATACCTACATGCCCGATAACGCCGTCATCATTTCCTGGCATAATCAGGATGATATGGAGTCGCAGGATAGCAAGACCTTCCATGCGAATTTCGGAGTCTCGTCCTGGCCCGGCGCATTCCTGAACCGCTATTACCTTTTCGGATTCGGAGAGGTCACGAGCGCTCAGGGATATCAGGAAGTTCAGTTCGGACAGAATTTCGGATTGTTCCAGCAAGCCGCAACATTTGCAAAGCAGGCATCGCCGGTCGATTTCCGTCTTGTGAACGTCCAGTACGTTTCTTCGACACGCACGTTGGACTTCGATGTTGATGTTACTCCGGTAACAGCTTCATCTCTTCCGACCGAAGATACGGCACAGTATATGGTACTTGCCGTTCTGACCGAAGATGGAATTCAGGCATATCAACATGATTACGGCCTGGATGGTAATGACAATCCTTCGGATATCGATCCGTTCACGCATAATGATGTCGGCAGAAAGTCGATCTCCAGCGTTGCAGGTGATAATATCACACTCGGATTGAAGATCCCGACAACGGCACTTCCGATCCGCAAGCATTATTCGATCGCGATCAATGCTGCATGGAATGCGGACAAGATCAAAGTGAAAGCTGCGATCTTTGCTGCAGCTCCGAAGAACAAATCACCGAAGACCGATTATGTTTTCGATGCAGGCATGACGAAGGATTATGTGACAACCTATCCCGAACAAGCTCCTGCAGCTGAGTGGGTCGTTCTTCCGACTGCGAAGACGACGGTCAGTTCCAAGACTCCGCTCAGCATCGTTTGGGCACGCGGCGGAAGCACGAGCACGAATGCAAAGCTTGATTACACTGTCGATGGCGGCGTAACGTGGAATCCGATCATTGCAAGCACGAGTCAATCTCCGTATGCATGGACCATTCCACAGACAGCCTTCAATAAGACAGCTCAGATCCGCGTTTCGGATGCGACCAGCGCAGCGATCAGCGGAGTATCCGAGCCGTTCCTTATGCCGAATGCTCCGACACCGGGTACGATGACGATCACCAAACCTGCTGCAGGCGATGTCCTGACAGGCGGTGCATCCTATTCGATCATGATGACGGAATCGAATCTTGCCGCTCCGATCACTTTCGAGTATTCAGTTGACGGCACGACATGGAGTCCCATCGGATCTCTGAATGTCGAAGGTAACACCATTAGCTGGAGCGTGCCGAATGTTGCATCGACGATGGCAACTGTCCGCGCAACGGATGCAAATTCCGTGAAGGCTACAAGCGGTGTTTTCTCGATCACGAAGACAACGAATGCCGGAGCCATCACCAGCGTGAAGGTGAACAATCTCGATATCAATTCTCACATCGCCAATGATGTGGCAACAACGGTAACCTGGACGACCAACGGCGGTAACGTCGGAGCAAATCTTATCGTCGAATATTCGATGGATAATGGTACGACCTGGACTGCGATCGGTTCACCGGTACTGCCGACCGTCACTTCAGTTGATTGGACGACACCTGCAACCGGCTATTCTGCTTCTGCATTTGTTCGCGTCAGAAGCGCAGATGCCGATAAGCAGACCGTCAGCGGGTCATTCGGTCCGTTCACGATCGGTCAATCCGCAGGCGTTTACATGACCTCTGCAAATGGATACTCGATCACGAACTATCCGAATCCATTCGGTGGTGCTACGACGATCAAGTTTGAACTTCCGATCCGCACGTATGTGACGATCAGAATTCAGGATGAACTCGGACGCGAAATCGATAAACTCGTCACCGAGAATCTCGATGCAGGCGTTCACATGGTTCCGTACAATGCAGCCAACCTCTCTGCCGGAATCTATACCTATACTCTCGAAGCCGGAGCTACAAAGCTCGTTGGGAAAATGAGTGTTGTGAAATAAGAATTCTCTTATTCACACCAAACGGCTCCGGAGAATATCTTCGGAGCCGTTTTGATTTTAAAGGTGTTTGATGGTGCGAGAATGCAAGAGCCAAGCTGAACTTGATCTTGTGCATCCTCAATCTGAAACTCAGTTCGTTAAATAGTATGAAATACGCAACTTCGATTCTCGATCTGATCGGAAACACTCCGATGCTTGAGATCAAACGGATCAAACCGCCCGCATCGAAAGCACTCATCCTGGGCAAGCTCGAAGAATTCAATCCCGGCGGATCCGTGAAGGACCGTATCGGAATTCGAATGCTCGAAGATGCTGAGAAAACCGGGAAGATCAAACCCGGCGGCACGATCATCGAACCGACAAGCGGAAACACCGGCATCGGTCTTGCTCTTGCAGCGGTTCAAAAAGGATATAAGTGCGTCTTTGTGATGACCGATAAGGCATCGATCGAGCGAGCCAGATATTTGCGAGCCTTGGGTGCAGAAGTCGTTGTCGTCTCCAGCGCAGCCAAGCCAAGCTCTCCGGAATACTACTATAACACTGCGCAACGCCTGGCCGCTGAGCTTCCGAATGCCATCATGCTCAATCAGTATGATAACCCGGCAAATCCCGGAGCGCATTATGTGACGACAGGTCCGGAGATCTGGGATGCAACCGATGGAAAGATCACGCACTTCGTTGCCGGTATCGGTACCGGTGGTACGATCAGCGGAACGGCTAGGTACCTGAAGGAAAAAAATCCGAAGATCAAAGTGATTGCTGCCGATCCGACCGGATCATCGATCAAGACTTACTTCGAGACTAATCGACTCGTCGAAGCGCTTCCGTATTTGATCGAAGGTGTCGGGCAGGAGCGTATTCCAAAGAATCTCGAATTGAAGTATGTGGATGAGATCATCAACGTCACCGATAAAGATGCATTTCTGACGGCACGCCGTCTGGCACGTGAAGAGTCGTTGTTTTGCGGCGGCTCGAGTGGAATGAATGTCTGGGTCGCTCTTCGAATTGCCGAGAAGGCTCCGCCGGAAAGTGTTATCGTCACGATCATTTGCGATACCGGCGAGCGATACCTGACAAAGCACCACTCCGACGAATGGCTAAAGGAGAAACGTTTGCTTCAAACCGAGAAGATGACGGTAGGCCTGGTTGCAAAGCTGAAACGGCAGACAACGGCCACTCTGCTTTTCGTTGCTCCGCATGATACGCTGCGCGATGCTATCCTAAAGATGGATGAACATTCCGTCTCGCAATTACCAGTCATCGATTCAGAAGGACAATCTGTCGGCTCGGTGCGTGAGTCGCGGCTCATGGCTCGTGCATTGGAGTCGCGCGAAGTTCTCGAAAAACCGATCATCGAATTTATGGAGCCATCCTTTCCAGTCTTGGATGAGTCTGACGATGCAAAGAAAGCCGTGACGATCCTGAAAGATGCTCCGGCAGTTTTGATCGAAGAGTTCGGACGTATCGTCGGAATCGTTACCCGACACGATGTGCTGGAATTTTTATGATCACAATTTTTTATTCAACTTAATGGCCGGATTTAAAACGAAAGCGATTCACGTCGGACAAGAACCTGAACAAGTTACCGGTGCAGTTGCAGTGCCGGTATTCCAGACTTCGACCTATGCTCAACAGGAGCTTGGCAGGCATGCTCCGTTCGATTATGCACGGACGATCAATCCAACGCGTGTTGCACTTGAGAAAAATCTTGCCGCTCTGGAGAACGGGCAGTATGGTTTCTCTTTCGCCTCCGGAATGGCGGCCATCGCCGGAGCCCTATCGCTTGTCAAGAACGGCGATCACGTGGTAGCTGGCAGCGATATGTATGGCGGATCGTACCGGTATTTCTCGCGCATTCTTGCGGAGAATGGCGTAGAGTTCAGCTATGTCGATATGCGCAATTCAAAGAATGTTGAAGCTGCGATAAAATCGAATACGAAACTCATTTATTGTGAGACTCCGACAAATCCGATGATGAATCTCGTCGACCTGAAAGAAGTGAGTGCTATCGCAAAAGCGAAGAAGCTCATTTCTGTTGTCGATAATACATTCATGTCTCCGTATTTCCAGAATCCTCTGGATATGGGAATCGATATCGTATTACATTCGGCCACAAAATATATCGGAGGCCATTCCGATGTGATCGGCGGAGCGGTGATCACTTCAAATCCGGAATTAGCCGAAAGAATAAAATTCTATCAGAATTCAGCTGGTGCTGTTCCGGGACCATGGGATGTATGGCTTTTGCTCAGGAGTGTAAAGACTCTTGCTCTCCGCATGGAAGCGCATAATGCAAATGCAATACAGATCGCAGAATATCTCTCGAAGCAGAAGAAGATCGCGAAGGTATTCTATCCCGGCCTGGCAAGTCATCCTCAGCATGAACTTGCGAAACGACAGATGCGTGGCTTCGGCGGAATAATTTCCATCGAAACGGGTAGCCAAGAGAGTGCGAAACGATTTACTTCACGCCTTACAGTCTTCACTCTTGGTGAAAGCCTCGGAGGAGTCGAGTCTCTTGTATGTCATCCTGTTACCATGACTCATGGCTCTGTACCTCCAGAGCGCCGCGCCGAACTTGGCATTACCGGCGGACTTATTCGACTCAGCGTCGGTATCGAGGATATTGCTGATCTCATGGAAGATATTAACCGTGGCCTTGATGCGATTTAGTACTTTTATTCTTTTCAGTATCGTCCTTTTCGGATGTGCGCGTTCCGAAAAACTCGATAGCGATGAGATGAACTATGTTCAGATGACGCTTGCGTTGACTCGTGCTCGTGTTGCTGCTCATGATACGATTCGACTGCGGTCAAATCTGGACTCAGTCTTCAAGAAGTACGGTACGAGCAAGACCGATTATACGAATAGGACGATGGAATTAGGAAAAGATGCGGGACGCGCGGCGATCATATTCCGCGCCATTGCCGATTCGCTGAATGTAAAGTGATCGCAAGCGAACTCGATCAGCCTATCTTACTTGAGCACACATCACACTTGCCGCATCTTCCGCCTTCCTGGTTTTCTCCGAAATAATTGAGGATCATTGCTGCGCGGCAATTCCACGTTGTTGCATAACGCTGAACTTCACGAAGTTTTCCTAGTGTGTGATCGAATGACTTTTGGATCTTCTCCAAAGGAAGAGTGATATCCTCTTCATGGACTCGCGGACTCAGGAAGGAGATCGAATACGTCTTCGAATCCGGCGGAGCGAATGACGCAGCTTTATAGGTGAGAATGCCGTTCGCTTCCAGGAGGCGCATTGCCTTTCCATAGCTCGACCTATCGAGCGATAGAGCTGCGATCACTTCATCGGCATTGAAGTACAATTCCATGCCAAGGCCTGCATCATCTTCAAGAGAGTGAAACTTCCTGATGAGTTGTACTCCGGCTCCATTCCGCGACCGATAGATGTACTCTTCCCTTCTTTGCCGCGGCATGAGAAATTTTACGGCAGAGGTGCGGCCTTGTACTGAATTCTTATCGTAGGAGATCAATCCGGATTCTGCAAGAAGCTCAAGCGCCCGGCTAAGCGAAGAGCTCCAGCCCGGCAAGTGAGAGAGGATCTGATTGCGAGTAAAGGATACGGTACCGTTATACATCGCGCCAATCGGATTGGAGACCATGTCATTCAGCACAGCATAAAGCGCCGTAAGTTCTTCAGCGGAAGGAAAATTTCTTTGGAGAAGATATTCGTGCGTGCGCTCATCGCCGGAGTTATACATGAGTATTGCCAGCGCCTCGTTGCCATCGCGCCCCGCACGTCCGGATTCCTGGTAGTAGGCTTCTAGCGTTGCAGGAATATCATAGTGAATCACGGCCCGCACATCCGGCTTATCGATTCCCATTCCGAATGCACTTGTGGCAACGATGATCCGATTTTTACCCGAAAGAAATGCCTCTTGCGTTCTGAGGCGCGAATCGCTTGTCATCCCTGCATGATAGCTCTCGGCCAAAAATCCCAGGCTTCGTAATGATAGCGCCACTTTATCGGCCCGTGATCGCGACGATGTGTAGATGATGATCCCCGCTTCAATCTCCTGAACGAGCCCGACGAGACGGACGTCTTTCTCGCATTCACCTAATACTGCATATCGAATGTTCGGACGTTCGAATCCGGTGACGATCTCCAGCGGCTGCTCAAGATCAAGTTGTTCCTTAATATCGCTGCGCACATCGGGCGTTGCCGTTGCAGTCAGAGCTATGACAGGAGGACGGCCGCTTGTGAATTCGTGATAAAATTGCGGAATCCTACGATAACTTTTCCGAAAGTCATGGCCCCATTCGCTGATGCAATGCGCTTCATCGATGGCAATGAACGAAATATGAAGCTCGGAAACGAGTGATTTGAATGCATCGCTCTCCAGCCGCTCCGGAGAGACATAGAGAAGCTTCAGTTCGCCAGATCGTGCTTTTTCCAGAACCGACCTGGAATCATCGAACGACTGCGAGCTATTCATCGCCGCTGCCGCAATATTCCGGTTGGCAAGTTTATCGACCTGATCCTTCATTAAAGAAATTAGCGGCGAGATCACCAGAGCCGTACCTTCCATCATGACGGCTGGAAGTTGATAACATAAGGATTTGCCGCCGCCTGTCGGCATAACGACGAAAGTATCTCTTCCCTGAAGCAATGCAGTAATTGCCTCTTCCTGCATCGGACGAAAAGAAGAGATGCCGAAATGTTCTTGAAGAGATTCTAACAAAGAAGGTGGCACAACGAAATTCAATAACTAGTTGGCTGCAAAGCCTTGAAGCCCCGAAAAGCTAACACATTTCGCGATCAGCGCTTAACAACTTTTCCCATGAGCACAGGTTCCTCGCCGGAAGCATGCAAATGATCGATCATATCGGTTGCTTTCGATGCATCGGCAATGATGATGAGCCCGATACCGAGATTCAATGCTTTGCGCATACTTTCTTCTGGTACATTTCCGACTTTCTGAATAAGATCAAAAATAGCCGGGCGCTTCCAGGAATTCCAATCGATGTCCAGACCGAGGCCTGCCGAAAGTACACGAGAAGTATTGCCAACGATTCCGCCGCCGGTGATATGACTCAGCGAATGAATATCTTCGCGTGGCGAAAACTTTTCGAATAAAGAAAGTACGGGAGCAAGATAGGAACGATGAACTTTCAGCAACGCTTCGCCGATCGTCTCACCGTTCAATTCTTTCGGCTTTGCACCAACTCCGAGAACTTCGACAAGCGCTTTTCTAGCAAGGCTGTAACCATTCGTATGAAGGCCATTACTCCGCAAACCGATCAGGACATCGCCTTCTCTGACATTCTCGCGGGAAACGATGGCATCGCGCTCGACCACTCCGATGATCGTGCCCGCAAGATCGAAATCATCTCCGGCATAGATGCCCGGCATCTCTGCCGTCTCGCCACCGATCAGAGCGCAGTTATTCTCGAGACAGCCGCTGACAAATCCTTCGACCACGGATACGCCATGCTCAACGTGCAATTTGCCCGAAGCAAAGTAATCCAAAAAGAAAATCGGTTTTGCACCGCAGACTAAAATATCGTTCGTGCAATGATTGACAAGGTCATGCCCCACACTATCGAATTTCCCTGCATCGATGGCAACCTTGATCTTCGTACCTACTCCATCGGTGCTCGAAACCAGAACGGGCTGCTTCATTCCGGGAAAGCGCGCATCGTAAAGGCCTCCGAAGCCGCCGATATCGGTGAGCACATTAGGATTAAACGTTTTTCGAACGAGCGGCTTGATGCGCCGAACAACTTCTTCACCGGCTTCGATATTCACTCCTGCCGATTCGTAGGTAATCATCTTCGTTGGTTTTTCGGTGGCGATCATGATCTATTGTTGAGGGCGAGCCGTGACAACAAGCGTATAGTTTGCATTGAATGTCACTGCAGCCGGTGGCGGTTTCTGGTAACCGAACGTTGCGGAAAATGTCGCTTTCGGATTTTTCAGATACGAAGCAATATCGGCATTCGTCAATCCCATCGAATCTACTGCTCCACTATAGGTGGCAACAAGCTGCGTACCTGATGAATCGGAAGCCGTCAGGATAAGCGTATCGATGTTCGAGAAAGGATATGCAACATCGGTCGATGCGAAAACCAGCCGAGTCAATTTCACCGTCCTGACGAGCGATGATGTTGTTCCGTTCCGCGCCAGATCCGAGCTATCGATTGAAACCGGAACGGTGACCGTCATCGGTGGCCATACCGTACTTCCGGCCGAAGCATTGAGGCCGAAGCTTTTCTGCAAATTGAATGTAAAATAATCATCGATGCTATTCGTATCGCTGCACGAGAGCAAGGAAGTACAAAATAACAGCACCGGCAAATACCGAAGCCGGAACAAGGAAGTAAAGCCTTTCATATAGTGGTTATGGGAGCGGATCGGCAGAAAAGGTCAGCTTATAACTTGTCAACAGATTCACTGTGTGAGGCGGATCGCTCTTGAGCCGGAACGTCACATAAAATTTATCGTTCGGATTTTTCGCATCGGCGGCGAAATCGGCATTCGTCAGCGTTTTTTTATCGCCTGTCCCGACATACGTTGCCAGAAGGATTTGATGAAGCGAGTCCAGGCCGACAGAAAGAGTCATCGTATCGATATTCGTTCTGGGAAAAGCAACACTATCGTCGATTGCGATTGTCATATCCGTAAGCTTCAGAGTTCGCACGAGCGATAATGAAGTCTTTTGTTGAGCAAGAGTTGCGCTATCGATTCCGATCGGAACACCCGGTGCGGCAAATGTCATGCCGATCGGCGTCAAGGCCGGTATCGGAATGGGCGGTGCAGTCTTGGTGATGCTGAAGGTCAGCAGATTGTCGATTGCCTGCGACACTTGTTTACATGAGGCAGTGAAGAAAAGTCCGAGCAGAAGGAGAGAAGGAAAGAGGCGGCGAATATGTTGTGTTGTTTTCATACGCATTTTAACGAGTGAAGCAATACTGCTGTTCCTCAAACTCATCTACAATTTTCATGCCGAGGGATAGCAACGAGAACATAACCACATGTCATATCCGGATATAACGATCAGTAACCGTCATGAGCGCAGACTTCTGAAGGGGCATTTATGGGCATTCAGTAATGAATTGAAGGAAATCAGAAAAGATATTCCTCCTGGTTCAATAGTGCGGCTACTTCGGGAGTTCGACGAGAAGCCCTTCGCTCTTGCCTTTTACCATCCGAATTCGCTCATTGCAGCCCGGATCATTACGAGAGACTCAGCAAAAGAGATCGGCGAGGCCTTTTTCCGCTCACGGATCGAACGAGCTGCGGCACGGAGAGCATTCATCCTCTCGGAGCGAAGCGGAGTCCGTCTCATTCATGGAGAAAGCGATTTCCTGCCCGGACTTATCCTCGAAAAATATAACGATATCCTGACGTTCCAGATCACTTCGGCCGGAATGGAACTCCAGAAGGACGTCGTCGTATCCTTATTAAAGGACATATTTTCTCCGAAGTCGATCATTGAAAAGAACAAGTCGCATTTGCGAAAGCTCGAAGGCTTGCCGGAGCTGGAATCGGTCGTCTTTGGCACGGAAACCGAAACAGAAATTCACGATGGTGCTGGCATAAAGTTTGCTGTTTCTTTATTAAAAGGACAGAAAACCGGATTCTACCTGGATCAGATGGAGAACCGTACTGCTTTTGCGCGGTATGTGAAACAGAATGACAGCGTTCTCGATCTCTTTAGTAATGAAGGTGGTTTTGCCCTGAATATGGCAGCAAAAGGAGCAAAGGTTATCGCAGTCGATGCTTCCGCTGATGCTCTTGAAAATGCAAAGAAAAATGCCAATCTGAACGGCTTGGGAGAGAGAGTTCAAACGGTAACGGCCGATTGCTTCGACTATCTTCGCGATAGTTCGGAGAAATTCGATGCCGTCGTGCTCGATCCGCCATCGCTATTGCGGTCGAAAAAGGAGCTGCATGCGGCAAAGAAGGCGTACTTCAATCTGCATAAGAATGCCATGAAGTGCACGAAGCCCGAAGGTTTTTTGGCAACGGCATCGTGTTCGCATCACTTGACTCGTGACCTCTTTCTCGAGATCATCCGCGATGCGGCCGGTGATGCAGGCCGCGCAGTGACGATTCTCGAAGAGCGCGGGGCCGGAGCCGATCATCCCGTCCTGGCAATGATGCCGGAAACGGAATACTTGAAAATGTTTATTCTGAGAGTGCATTAGGCAAAAAGGCATGCCCGGTGTAACTTTCGCAGTATGAGGTGGGTTATTAATTACAGATGAAGTTCAAAGTCTTACATATTGCTCTCATTTCCGCTCTGATCTTCAGTGCTCTTCCCTCTTATGCTCAAACTGCTTCCGGGACGATAAAGACCAGTAATCCGAAGGATTCTGCAATGATCTTCGAATCTCCACGCCCCCTGCTACAGGATAACACAGCCGGAAGTAATACCCTCAATAATTCATTCGGATTTTCAGGACTAATTAATGATTACGGATTCGGTCTCGGAGTCTACTACCGCAGGAATATTTCCACCGATCTGAGCGGCGTGATCAATTTCGATTTCGGATCTGCAAAGGGTTCGAAGGAATTCGGTCTTGACGATGAGTTGAAGGTCAACCGGATCTACGTCATGCCACTAATGGCATCGCTTCAATACCGTCTCTTCAATGATGTTCTCGGCGAAGGGCTCAGGCCGTATGTTACTATCGGAGGTGGACCGGCATTCGTCGCAACGACCGATGCATCACAAGAATTTTTCACGGCTCTGGTCCATCCGACCTTCACGATGACGTTCGGTGGATTTTTCGGCATCGGAGCATATTTCGGATCCGATCCGAAGACGACATTCGGTGCAAGCTTGAAGTACAATTTCATTCCTTACCGCTCTCCGGGAATTGAAAGCACCCAAGGACATTTCCTCACGGACTTCAACAATGCAGCGCTGACCATTTCCTACGGATTTAATTTCTGATCCCCGGCGACCCTATCGTACGATCGTGATCGTGCGACTACCGAGAAGAGTATTTTCCTGCGACAAGATGAGTTGATAGCTTCCGCTCGGAAGAGAGGAGATATTGAGCGGCACTTCGTTCGTACCAAGATTTAATCCTGACTTTAGTCGCAACTTCACAACTCCGAGATCATCGATAAGCGATAATTTGGCCTCACCTTTGACCTTCGCCTCAACTCCGACCGTTACGATACTACTGGCCGGATTCGGAGAAACAAATCCGATAAATGCCGGCAGATTTCCGTTCAGGAATGCGCGAAGTGTTGCATCGCCGCATTCGCTGCCAGTCGAAAGCATTCCTTGAACCGATGAAGCAGTCGAGCCCTGGCTGATAAAAATATCTTCAGGGATGAGAGCCGTCGTATCATGACGCGCAATGGAACAGGTAAACGGCACATCGAACGTGGTTGTGGCAAAAGAAAGCGAATTATCGATCGAGCGGTTGTTGCGGATGAGATCGTATCTCATCTTATTCGAAGGCAGAGGAGTCGGGTTGATGAAGTAATTGCAGAGCGGATTGCTGCCCGAGCAATCGGTTACCGGATTCTGCAGCAAGGCAAGATCGGAATCGTAATTCAGCGTGAAGCTGATCGTATCGAGATTGATGGGCGCCGGAGTTGCCGAGATCGAAACCCTGAACTTCCCTTTCACCTGAGTGCGCGGAACACTGACCGTATCGATCGAGATATGAATATCTCCGATCGATCTCCCTAGTGCCCGTACTGAAGCGAGCGCCATTGTATCATTGGACAGCGTGAAATCCGATAGCCAGGATCCAAGCAACGAAGGAGTAAAATTGAGGGTGAACGTCTTTGTCTCGAATGGCTGGAAGCTGATGGGAGCAACCATATCGGTGGAGAAGACTGGTACATCTCCCGTTTGTGTGACCTTCGTGACGACGGCAGGCGATTCGTTCGGATTCCTGATCTGGAAAGTTCTTGGAATATTCGCCGGAGCATAGACCGTCCCGAAATCCACGATATTCGTGGCGCCGAACGGCACGAGAGGTTTGGAGAGCGGATCGATCGAGATCGTCGTTTCGCACGTATGCCCGACGCTATCGACGGCATGGACGATTGCCGAAGCAACGGTGAACGGATCGATCACCGTGAACTGCATCTGCGCGTGATTAACATCGGTGAAGACGACAGGGCCGACCGTTAAATTATTCGCGGCTCCGATCAAGCTAAGAGAGAGAATTCCCCGATCCCACGCTGCAGCATCGGAAGCATGAAAAATTCTCGTTTTCTGGTTCGGTATTTCGACTGAACATATAGGAGCACTAACATCGGGCAGCGGATCGTACCTCAGCGTATCGCTCTGCACATTGCTTGCGCTATCGGAAGCCGTAATCGGAGCACGAGCAGGTTGCAGAGAATCGAGGATCGGCACAATGAAGGTCTCGAAGCGATTCGTCACCACCGAGGTAATTTTCGCAGCCCCCGTATTCGGAGCCGGAAGAATCGTAATATTTTTTATTCCAAGATCTTTGAATCGCTGCTCTCTGACATTTCCTGTCATCTGCAGACGCGGAGAGAATATCGGATCTTGCGTGATGATCGGCGGCAGCGTATCGCCAGTTGCCGAATCCCGCTTAATGCAGTAATCGCCTATATTGCCGGATGAATCCAAGGCTTCCAGGCAGCCGCTCGACGCTGCAGCAGGATTGGGCACATGAAGCCATGCCTGGCCGATGCGACGAGTAAGAATGCTGACACTATCGAGAACAAGATTTTGCGCTCCGGGCCTAAGCCGTGCAGTGCTCAGTCCCCTATCCCACGGCCTCGTTTCCGAAAGCACTAACTGGTAATTGCCGAACGATGACTGCGCAACATTGATCAGCGGCACCAGCGTATCGGGTTTCGGAGTGTATATCACTACTTTGCGCGTACGGTTATTTCCCGAATCGCTTGCGATAAACACTGCCCGTCCCGGCTGAAGAGAATCGGAGACGACAAGGCTATCGGAAGCATAATTCGGCATGAGCGAAATCGGACTTTGCGATAGCTTGAAAAAGTTTTGCAGCAACGAATCCTGAAAATACCGTAAGCCTCGAGTGCACGGGAAATTCTCCGTTGCCATCACAAGGCGCGATGTGTATGAAGGAGAAATCTCTGTAATAAGCGGCGGATCGAAATCGTAGATATTTCTTCCGAGCGTATATTGCTCGATCAGCGATCGTGAGAGTCCCTTGTAATTAAGAGTAAGAGAAATATCATGAAGCTTCATCCATGGGCAGGGATTTGCCGAGACATAGCGGATCAGGCAGTGCTCGCCAAAGACGTATTCGGCAAGCTGCCCCATCGTCGGAGCATATTGTGCCGTATCCTTCGCCTGCATAAAGACTCCTCCGGTCGAATGCGAAAGCAGTTGATTCAATCCACCCGACTTCGGATCGGTGCCAAGCTCCATGACATAGAGCGTAATGCCCAGCACGTTCAATAGAGAATCATAATAAGGTGTATTGATGATGGCATCATCGGTGATCAGAACAATGGCCTTCTGCTGGAACGGCTGGTTCTGCAGAAGCGCAGCGCTCAGATGGATAGCCGTATCGACATCGGTGAATCCGGTAAACGACTGCGCATTGAGTGCATTCTGGAAGGCCGTCGAATCGGCTGAATTCCCACCGGAATAAAATCCGTTCAGATGGATCGGGCCCGGATAGTAGATCACCTGATCGGTGAATGCAACTAAGGCGTAGCGTGACGCGCTCGGAATTGCAGAAATAAAGCGGTCGTATGCTTTGAAGTATGCCGTATAGACATCCCACGTATCTCCGGCACTGGCCTTGATCGACGTGCTGGCATCGACGCAGAAAACGACCGCGGCCTGTCCTGATTCATCGCAGCCGATGAGATCGGGATTAACGGGTACTTTATCTTCGGTGACTTTAAGATTTGACGGAAGTACTCCGGGCTGAGGAAGAGAGCCGTTGTAGGTTGCCGTCATTTTCAGGCGGACGACGGGAAAGCTATCGATCCGGGGAGTGGAGGTTACAAAGCCCAGGCGCTGCCCGAAACCCAGGACGGGCAATACGAGAACGATGCTCAAGACGAGCAACTGAGCTGAACGTAAGGTGTATTTCACTATAACTCTCCTAAAAGCCCTTCTACCCAACAACGATCTCAGAAAACAACAAAATATCCCCTAAATACAACGCTTTTCGCCAAGGAGAGTTTCATGGGAGGGGCGGGGATATGGGACATAGTCCCAGACGGGTCATTTCTGCAAGTATATAATTTTCTCAAATCTGAAGGAGCGCCCCTCGGAGTTGTTCTTGACTCTTGGCGCAAAGTAATCCATCTGGTACCCAAGAACTCGGATCGGGGTGCTCAAGGAAGTCGCTTATGGTCAGAAGTTTGATGTTTTTAGCAGAATCCTGCAAACGGACTCTGCAGGTCCAGTCGACTTTGCGGTCATTGGGAGATAATGTAATATATCCGGTGCTATCACCACTTTCATAGGAAACCCGATGATAATTAAATGTGCCGCGAATTTCAGTAGGCTTACCGAGTGAATCGCGAGTGAGCAGAAAGAACAATTGATTGTCGTGGATATTTGCTATGCCGAATAATGGGCCAAATTCAAGCTCTCGTGATAAGCATAATGTGTCATGGCCGGGATCAAGCCGATTGATATACATGCCTCCAACGAGATCAGGGTTAGGTGTATCGAGCACATAGAGCCGATTGTCGACTGCAAATCGTTCATCGTTCGCTCGAAATAAGGAACAAGAACAGAGCGCGAAAAGGAGAAACGTGAAAGAGTACCTGGCAGCCATTCACCAGACTAACCTTTGGTTCGTTTGGTAGGGTTCCGAGAGGAGATTCTTATTGCAGCATTGATTATTTCTTATACACAGGTGGATTTACCTTCCAGTATTCTTCCTCAGATTCATAAATCCTTCTGGTAAACCGATAGGGCCTTCCCTTAGCATTGTATGCAGGAAGAGAGGTTTTTGCGAAGGATAGGGTGTCGAGGATTAAAGTCCTTCCGGTATTATTATCGCTGCCGTAGTGCACGCCGCTACTCCAAAGGTAATGAAAATGATTACCCAGGAATAGGAGGCCATATCCGGGAGGCCCAATAATCAGATCGGCGTTCTTCGGTTCTTCCTCATTAAACTCATAATATCCTCGTGTGATTACCGCTCTTCCGACTGAGTCTTTTATGATGAGAAAAAATAATCCGTCCTTGTATCCCGGATTCTTGACCAAAACCAGAGTATCCTCATCCGGATCAAAGGAGTTAACATAAATGCCGGGGATGTCAGAGTATTTGGGAGAATTTCCGGAGGAATCGCGACGAGATAATCCCGAACTGCACGAGACTGAAATCGCGGCTATCATCATCAAAAGTGGCCACTTCATCACTTCATTTTACAAAAGGAGAATTTGCAAGCTTGAACCTCACACTATCAGGCACCTTGTTGAGCATACTATCGGCATAGGGGAATGGAAATGCCAAGAATACTCTGAGGGGAAGCGATCTCCGCAAATTCCAGTATTTGTTCGATCGGCCGATATAACTGCCGATATAATAATCCGTACCTTCCATAGGTAAGAACTCGTAGGCATTTGAGCTATCCTCCCAATGATAGGTAGTGGAAAAGTCTTTCTGTATTTGCTGTATTTTTCAGACAGCTCAGAGAGTGCGTTCTTGAAATCTTTTTCGCTCAGTCCGGGAGATAGTTTCTCTCCTAACGGAAATTTATAAAAGAGATACTGAAAGTAAACTACACGATCGGAAGTATCAAATAGGATATTCACGATGGCCATGGTATTCCACTTTATAGCATACTTAACTTCTATTTGCCTACCAATGAGATCTGCATGATTGACAAAATTCGTATCGGTGTACTGGTAGTTTGAGCGTATCAGATAGTCGATGACTTGCTTATGGGTTTTACCTAAGATCTCATCCTGCACAGAGTTTTCACATCCCGGAAGTAGAAGTAGGCTGAGCAAGAGGAGTACTTTGTTAATCATTTAAGATCAATATTGATTTGGTAACACTTCTCACTTCCCTTTCGGCTTCCAGAAATGCTTTTCCATATCTACTCCGTCGCCTTTGAACTTCACTCCTTCTTGTTCGAGGAGCCAGCGCATTCTTTCGTAGCCGCCGAATTGATGGCAGCCTGACAGGAGGCCGGCATGGTTGATGACTCGCTGAGCGGGAATATCCATTTCGGCAGGCATGGAGCGCAGCGCCTGGCCGACTAGACGCGAAGAGCTTTTCATGCCGATCGTTTCGGCGATCGCGCCATAGGTCGTCACCTTCCCTTTCGGAATGAGGCGGACAATGTCATAGACTTTATGATAGAACGAAATACTTCGGGTATTTTTGCGGGAGGGCAGATCGAGTAGATCATCCGAACGCTTTGCTTTGTTCTTGCTTTTCATTGTTCAGTATTGTTGAGAGAGGGCATTGAGCTGAAGCCCTCCTTGCAATGACGTCGAGAAGTACGCATAAAAAGAAAGAATGTCATCACTTCCATATCGGGTTGCCATCATCGGTGCCGGTTCGAGCGGACTTGCTGCTGCAGTGAAGCTCTATAGCAGCGAATCGGCGCGTCCGATAAGTGCGACGATCTTCGAATCCCGTCGCGAAGCCGGCGGCAGGACGCGTTCCTTTACCGATGGCGAGTCCCATGACACGCTCGATAACGGCCAGCATCTGCTTCTGGGCTGCTATACATCCACGCTTAGTTATCTGCGCACGATAGGATCGAAACACCTTCTGCAAAAGCAAAATTCGCTTGAGATCCCATATATGATTCCGGGCGAATTCCGTTCGAGCACGTTAAAGCTTGCCGCCGGACTCCCGGTGCCGCTGAATCTGCTTTCGGGCTTGTTCCAAACCGATCTGCTTCATAAGTATGAGAAGATCGCCGCCATGCGTTTCGGCATGGGACTGATGATGTTCCGCTACGATAAGCACATGGCGCATGCATCCTGCGCCGAACTCTTCAAGTTCGCACATCAACCGGTCACGCTTATCGAAAAATTATGGAAGCCCATCGTCATCGGCACGATCAATCTTCCTCCGGAAAAAGCAAGCGCACAAGTTTTCCTGCATCTGATGCGAATCATTTTCTTGCAGAACCGGAAATACAGCGCAATGCTCTTTCCGAAAGTGGGATTATCCGATATGCTAATAAATCCTGCAGTGAAATATCTGGAGCAGCATGGTTGCACGATAAAGTACGGAGAGAATGTACGCTCGATCAAGCACGGGAATAATCTCATCTATCTCGAATCCGATGGAGGTAACGATGTTTTCGATGCGCTGATCTTTGCCGGCAACTATCACGATGCCTCGTTTCTTCCAGAAGAAGTGCAGGAGTTGATTCCGCCGATAACCTACTCTCCGATCGCCAATGCATATTTATGGACGGATAAGAAGATCATCGGCAAGCCGATATGCGGATTCATCGGCACTTCGCTTGAATGGTGTTTCTCCAAACCGACACATACTTCCGGAGAGCTTCTTGCCTGCACAAAAAGCGCAGCCGATGGCCTGATCGCAAAAGAGAACGATGAGATAGCAAATATTTTCTGGAATGACATTAAAAAATCCTTCCCTGGCAGCGATGCAAAGCTCCTCCGCTCCGTCATCATCAAAGAAAAGCGTGCAACTCCCTTGCTCAATGCCGAACTCCAACTTCATCGGCCGAAGACACGCACACCTGTGCCGCATCTCTATCTTGCCGGCGATCTCGTGCAGAACGGACTTCCGATGACGATCGAAGGAGCAGTACGCAACGGCCAGAAAGCAGCCGCTGAAGTATTGAAAGGAATTTGATAACAATCAAGTAAAACATCGTCATTGCGAGGTCGCACCAGCGACCGAAGCAATCTTTAACATAGGACGATCAATTCCCTCGAAGCGCCGAAGATTGCTTCGTCGGGCTAAAGCCCTCCTCGCAATGACGTTGTTGGCGGATCCGGTGGCTGAATAATTCGATACTCAGCACACGGTTACAGGAAACATCTCACCTAAATAATCGTTACTAGTGGCAATAACCCCCGATTGCGTTTCCTGATATTCACCACAGTCGCATTTATGGATAAATCATCAGACTTGTCAACTCCTTTCACCGCAACAAACGATCTTTCGGGCAATGGCGCTACGAAAAATTCTGAAGCTCCTTCAGCGAAGAAACCCATAGTAATCAAAAAGCGGAAGAAAAAAACGAAGAATATTATTATTGCCATTGCCGCTCTTGCAATTGTCGGATTAGGTGCATGGTATTTTTTCTTTCGCGGAGAGGCCGCACAAATTCCGTTCATTCGGTTTGCAGTTGTCGATAAAGGCGACATTGTTAAATCCGTGACGGCTACAGGGACTCTGCAAGCGACGACGACGGTGCAAGTCGGCTCTCAAGTCTCGGGTACGATCAAGGCTCTTCATGCCGATTTCAATACTCGCGTCACCAAAGGCCAGCTCGTTGCCGAACTCGATCCGACTTTCTACGAAGCATCGGTGAAAGCTGCACAGGCGAATTTCGAGCGTGCAAAAGCCGATATGGAAATTGCCAAACGCAATGCCGATCGTAGCAAAGAACTCTTGAGTAAGGATCTCATTTCAAAAGCCGAAGACGATGTGGCGGCTACAACGTATGAGACGGCGCAGTCAACGGTCAAGCAAATGAAGGCGGCTCTGGATCAGGCTCAGGTCAACTTAAGCTATACGCGAATTCATGCACCGATTTCCGGAGTCGTGACGCAGCGCAGCGTCGATGTCGGCCAGACAGTGGCTGCATCGTTGAATGCACCTGTGCTCTTTATTATCGCCGAAGATCTGCAAGAAATGGAAGTGCAGGCAAATGTCGATGAAGCCGATATCGGCCAGGTCAAGCAGGGCGAAGATGTTTCTTTTACTGTCGATGCATTCCCAGGCGAGAAATTTCATGGTAATGTAAAGATGGTGCGGCTCAATCCGATCATTCAGCAGAACGTCGTTACCTATACCGTCGTGATCTCGGCCCAGAATAAAGAAGAAAAACTCTTTCCGGGCATGACGGCAACGGTGACGATCGTGAACTCGGCAGTGCAGGATGTCATCCGTGTCCCTGTTGCAGCCACACGTTTTACTCCACCCAATCTGGAGGCCTCAGCCGAACCTGCTCAGGGACCGCGCTCAGGTAAACGAGATAGTACTCGGGCCAAAGGCGATTCCACTTCTCGCGGTGGAAGGCAACGCTCCAACACGGCTACAATATACCGGCGCTCGAATAAGCCTGTGCAACCGGGCGAAGTGCCTGTGATGGAACCGGTGAAGATCAAGATGGGAATCAGCGACGGCATGCTTACCGAAGTTCTATCCAGCGATCCGCAACTTAATCTGGGCGATAGCATTGCCGTCGGATCCGTTCTTCCTGCGAAGACAGGTGCGACGAGTGCTCCCGGCACCAATCCGTTCGGCACTCCGGCCCGACCTGGCGGAGGAGCTGCAAGAGGAAGATAATATGCTGAGAAATTTCATTTCCAGCCTCGTCATGGCCTTCGAATCCCTTCGAAGCAATAAGGTACGCGCTACCTTGACCATGCTTGGCATCATCATCGGAGTTGCAGCCGTCATTACCATGACGGCGATCGGACAAGGCGCGAAGAAAGCCGTCACCGATCAGATCGCAACACTCGGTACAAATCTCCTGACGATCTTTCCCGGAGCAACATTCGGCGGCGGAGTTTCCAGCGGCACAGGCGGATCGAATAAACTGACTCAGCTTGATGCCGAGGCAATTAAAAAATTATCAACCGTTACCGTTGTCGCACCTGTCGTAACCGTTCAGGCGCAGATCGTCGCTTCCGATGCGAATTGGTCGACTCGCGTTAATGGCACTTCTCCCGATTACGTCGTTGTAAAAGATTGGAAGATTGTCAGCGGTTCGAACTTTACGCAAAGCGATGTTCGCGCAGCCCGCAAAGTATGCGTACTCGGAAAGACCGTGGCTCTGCAGCTCTTTCCCGATGGGCGAGATCCGGTGGGTGCTACGATCCGCATCAAGAAACTTCCGTTTACGATCATCGGAATCCTCGATGAGAAAGGCACGAATTCTTTCGGAATCGATCAGGATGATATTATCCTTGCGCCAATCAATACCGTGATGAAGAAGCTTGCAGGTGTGACATGGCTGAACGTCATCATTGCCAGCGCTGCAAGCGATCAGCTTAACGATCAAGCCGTTGCCGATATCACGACAACACTTCGCCAGCAACATAAACTATTGCCCAGCGATCAAAATGATTTTCAGGTGCGCTCGCAGGTCGAGCTTGCAGCAGCAGCTACGCAGAATGCCAATACACTGACAAGCCTGTTGAGCAATGCAGCCATCATCTCGCTTCTTGTCGGCGGTATCGGTATCATGAATATTATGCTTGTAACAGTAACCGAGCGCACTCGAGAGATCGGAGTCCGCAAATCGCTTGGGGCTAAACGCGTTGATATTCTCACGCAATTCCTGACCGAAGCCATGGCGCTTTCACTGATCGGAGGGTTGATCGGAGTGGCGCTCGGAATGGGTGCAAGCTGGTTCATCTCCAAGAGCAATGGCTGGACGCTTTTCATATCGCCCGTTGCTACTGGGCTATCGTTTGCGGCAGCAGCACTTGTCGGCATATTTTTCGGATTCTATCCTGCTCAAAAAGCTGCACGCATGAATCCGGTTGAAGCATTACGCTATGAATAACTCTTCCGATCCCCGATTGCACGATCTCATTCTTCCCTTTTCCGATACGAATCTCGAAAAGGCAAGCGTTGTCCTCATCGGAGTGCCGACCGATGAAGGGATTCTGCGGAATGGTGGAAGAGTCGGAGCGGCTCAGGCTCCGGATGACATACGCAGGCAGCTCGGAAAGCTCACGCCATTTTCATCGATCGGCTCCTTCGAGAAATTACTTATAGCCGATCACGGAAATTTATCCGGCTCTTCTTTAGAAGAAATTCATTCAAAGGCAAAGGATGCGATTTCGAAATTGATCGCAAGTGGCAAGATCGTCATTGCCTTAGGCGGCGGCCATGATGTTACCTATCCCCTTGCTTCCGGCTTTCATGAAGGCATTGGAAAGAAAGATTTTTCTCTTATCAATATCGATGCTCATCTCGATGTTCGCGAAAAGAAGAACGGATTACATCATTCCGGAAGCAGTTTCCGGTTACTCATCGAAGAGAGTATTTTGAAGGGTAAGAATTTTACCGAGTTCGGCATTCAACAATTTGCATATTCCGATAACCATCTGCAATGGGCTCTGGGCCAGGGAGCAAAAGTTGTATTCCATGACGATCTCTACGAAAAACATGTAAGCCGCGAATTTGCCTCATATCTTTCGAAGGAGAAACCGAATTACGTTTCCTTCGATATCGATTCCGTTCGTTCAAGCGATGTTCCCGGAAGTAGTGCTCCGTCACCTACCGGTCTCCATGCAGAAGATGCAGTTCACATTTGCTACGAAGCCGGGCTCAACCCGCTAACGCAGATGCTTGATATCGTCGAAGTCAATCCCCTCTTCGATTACGATCACCGAACGACGAAATTAGCAGCAAGAATGATTGCGATGTTCTTGCTGGGAGTTGCGAAGAGATAGAGGAATCCGTAAGAGAATGACAGTCTATTACGAGTTTTCTGTCAGCTTTAGGATTGTCCCACCTAAGCCAACTACAAATCCGACTGAAGCATCGGGAAAGTAAACTTTATAGAGATCTTGTGTTGTCCCGCTAGATATTGAAGACCACGTGGTTCCACCGTTCACTGTAGATAAGATCGTACCGTTAAAGCCGATTATGTAGCCGACAGAGGGCGACACAAAATAGATCGAATTCAGCCAGGCAGTCGATCCCGAAGGCTGAGATTGCCACGATGAACCGAAATCTGTTGATTTCACGATCAGTCCTGAGTCAGAGCACATATAGACAACAGTAGAGCTTACACACTGTATTCCGAAAATACCTCGCGTATTCGAATAGACCGAGTCCCAGCTCGATCCGCCATTTGTCGTTCGGTAGACAGAAGCATAACCATACGCGGGTACGGCCAGGCCTAAGAACATGCTGGATGAATTGAGAAATGAGCTGCTAATGCCAAGACAGAGAATTTTCTTTTCTAAATTTGGGCCGATCGATTGCCACGATGCTCCGCTATTTGTCGAGATTCCAACGGCCGGCACATAAGAGTTATTTGATTGCGAAATGCCGGAGTAAATTCCGTTTTCGTAATCCGAAAAGAGGATGTTCTCATAATCAAACGTCGAGTCAACCTTCGTCCATGAGTTTCCGGAGTTTGTAGTTCTGAGCAATACCTTATGTCCGCAGACAAAACCGGTATCAGTATTCAGGAAATAAACACCTGTGAGAGTCAAGTTAGTCGCGAAAGAAACATTCGCCCATGTAGTGCCACCATTTGTCGTTCTCAAGATCGTGCCGCCATCTCCTACCACAAAACCGGCATTCTCATTGACAAAAAATACGGAATAGAGATTATGGCTTGTTCCTGATCTGAGGGTTGTGACCGTTGTCTTTTGCACTTTTAACGGAAATGTAACATTGCCACATCCAAGGCATATCAAGGCTAGTGCCAACGATTGCAGATTTGTAAATCCGTTCTTACCCATCATATCGTCTTTTCGTCGGATGCCGAAATATCATTCGATCTTTCAATTATGATTCTATCCCTGAAACATACCATGCAATTTCCAACACGCGGCATTCTAAGGATAAACCCTATTACCGATTCTTGCATAGATCAATGTTTGCTCATTGTCCCTTGATAAGCTATGTATCATTCCAATGTTGGGGGCATACGTGGCCTCCAAAATATTCTCCACATTAAGAAAGGTCCTTATCGCAATACAACTATCAAAGCTGCCGGCAGGAACGGAGGAGGAAAAGTATTTCTTGCTCACTTTCCCCGGTACTCCGCCGTATCCGAGGGTATGAAAATCAATCCAGAATTCATCTGAATCTCCCGAAAACATATATACATCCCCATCTGAAGTCTTCCTTACCCAGAAAGTATCAATATGAGGTAAATTGGGGAAATGGTTATGCACTTCGTATTGATAGTATTGCGTGTTCTTCTTAAAAACTGTGGAGGTACATAACCAGTAGAAAAGACTATCCGAAGAATCGCGGGGTGAATATTTATACACTAAGCTATCTCCTACGTACATCGGGAAATAGGCACTAAAATCCTTTACAGGCGTGGTTTGATCATCGGTAGCTCCGGTACAAGAGAATAATGATCCGATGATCGTAGCCATCAGGAGGGTAATGAACCAAGAGGCAGCCGAGCAAGCAGTCTTTTTCATAGCACCGTTGATCTTCTCATAAACAACACGACGGGAAATGATAAGTTGCGTTGAGAATCACACAAAAAAAAGGCGGAGCATCGCTGCTCCGCCTTTTTGCGTGTATCGTTCGTAATGTTTACTTGGAAACAACGATTCTCTTCGAGGTAACGAACTGCTCGCCTGTCGAAGCCTGGCCTGCGATGCGGACGATGTACGAACCGCTGACGAAGTTCGAAGCATTCCATTTCCAGGATGCGCTGGCCTTCGCCGTCGTTACGACATTACCGAGCAGATCGATGACCTGAACATCGGCCGTGCGAACACCGGTCATATCGACATTCACATAGCTCGATGCAGGATTCGGTGATACGTTGATCGCTACTCCTGAAGGAAGTGCGTTCGGAACACCGGCTGCAAGCTGGACGCCCTGAAGATCGAATGCCGTTGCCATCAAGTTGTGGTTGGCATCGATGAGTAGCGTATCGTGATGAACAAGGTTATCCGTTGCCGTGTAGACAATAACGACGGTCAGATTATCTCCCGGATGAAGAACGAACGGAGCAGGCGACGGAGTCATCGATTGGATCGAGAAATACGTGCCGTTGGCCAGCTTCACGCTGTTGACCGTTGCATCGACCTGCAGGTTATTCGTGAAGTAGAATGTAGTCGTGACGCGATCGCCGCGGCCTTCGATTCCGAGCGTGCGATGCTCAGTCGGGAAGAGCGGACGAACCGTGCTATCGGTCGTATTGCCGTCATGAACGACATGGCCGACGAGATGTCCCTCTACTGTCGAGCAATGCAGATTCGTGCCTGAGAGTGAGAAGTTCACTCCGGCAGTAAAGACGTATGTTCCGTTATTGTTCGAAGGTGGAGCAAAGGTATAGGTCATTGCTGTATTGTTCGAGTTCTTCGGAACAGTGATCGGGAATGCCGGTCCTGTTATGGCGAAGACTGAAGCATTCGCTCCGACGATCGCTGCCGAGTTCACAATAATATCGTTATCGCTCTTATTAATAAGGTACAACGTTTGCTCTGCTGAGCCGCCAATGACGACGGCATCTTTGGAGTTATCGCCTTGCTCAGTCTGCATGCAGCTATCCGAAGTCCCATGATTCGTCGAAGAATTACCTCCGAAACCGATCGACAGGGTGTTTCCATCCGTACCATTCATGATATAATGAAGGGTAAGCGTGCATGTGCCTTGAATATTCGCTTCATGCGGAGTGTAGCAGATCGTGAACGTCATTGAACTTCCTGGCGCAAGTGTATCGGTGCCATTGAAAGCCGGGTTAATGCTGAAATCCTTATTCTCGCAGGTGTTCCAGCTCGTGATTATTGCGTACTGATTCGTCCTGTTGGAAACGATAACGGAACGGCAAACCTCGGAATCAGCAGGAACGGTACCGAAGGTGAACTCATGCGGATCGGATGTCAGCACCGTCGAGTCATTGTTATTATGATCGGCTGCGGAGCTTCCGCTGAAACTGATGGAAAGTGATCCGTCGCCATTGCTTGGCGTTGAATACTTGATCTGCCAGGAGCATGTTGTCTGCGTGCCGGGCTTTGTCGGCTTGTAGCAGATGGTGATAGCAACCGAGGCTCCGGGAAGGATGACTGAAGGCGGATCCCAACCCGTGACGGTGAAGTCCGGATTGCTGCAAACTAAACCGCCGGTGAAATTCATTACTCCGTCATTGCTCGTATTGGTGATGACGATTCTCTTGCACGTATCTTGTCCGACAGCGAGAGTGCCAAAACTGAATTCATGCGGATCGGCAACGAGTGCAGCCGAAACGTTTCCTGTTCCCACTCCATAGAGCCCGAGTGTCTTATGGCAATCGGTGTTGTTCTTCGTTACCGTCAAGGTTCCCCGCAATCCGGTATTGACTGCACCGGGATGGAAGGTAAGATTGAAGGACATGGTATCGCCGGCTGCAACAGTGATCTGATGCGTGCTCACACCAAAGGCATCTGCACCGCTGACCGCAATATTAAGGACTAACGACTCGCTCGAAGTGTTGACGATCGTGAGTGAACGGGTTTGGATCGTCCCCAGTGGAGTCGAGAACGTCCATATCGTATCGTTCGTCGCAAAGGTAAATCCGCAGTCGGCCTTCGCCTCTTGCGTGTGAAAAATAGCTAACGTGCAAAGCATGAATGCCAGTACTTTTAGCAAAGAAGGAGTAGAAGAAGGTTTCATCGTATTCTTTCGATTGATAAGTGAAAATCCCTGAAATTTGAGTGCGAACCGCTACTGGTCCACGCATATAAATACATTTCAGGGTGCAAAGTTACAGCGATTCTTGCGGTTTAGCCTAAAATAGTGGGTCGAAAGAGACCGTTTAATGAAGCGGAACCCTCGGTTATTGATCTAACTCTTTTATTAACAATAAGTTACAGTATATTCAAAGCGGTTCGATGCTTGGACAGATTTCACACTGAAACGAGCTATACAACCTATTGAGGCGGAATTTACAGGCGCAACACCACGGAATCGGAACGATTTTTCAGGTTTTTTCGTATTAAGACGAAGTCTTAATAATAACAAATGGCTGAACCGAAGACTGAGTCGAAAGCAAGCAAGAAAGCGAAAGCCTTGGAAGCACCCGGAGCTACTCCGGATGAGATCTTCCGGAAATTCCTGAAGGAAGGCGAATACCGCATTACTCCCGAACGGTTTGAAGTCCTTGATGCGGTTATGAAATGGGATGATCATTTCGACGCCGATAATCTTTTCATCTATCTCAAGAATAACGGCTCGAAAGTATCTCGCGCCACCGTCTATAAGACGCTGAACCTGCTGCATGAATGCGGCCTCGTTTCGCGCTACCGGTTTTCCCAAGGGCATGCCCAATACGAGAAGACGGTCGACCGCCCCCATCACGATCACCTGATCTGCACGACATGCGGGAAGATCATCGAGTTCGATAACAGCCGTGTGATCCAAATGCAAAATGATATTTGTATTGCCTACGGATTCAAGCCGCTCTATCATTCGTTTCAAGTATTCAGCCAGTGCCTTGATGGCGCCATGGATATTCAGGATTGCGAATATGCCCGCCAACTGAAATCGGCACTCATGAATCCGCATAAGAAAAAAAATCATTCTATAAAATAAGCTATGAGGACTGAGTGCTGAGGATTGAGGATTTGTAATGAGTATTCTATTTTTAATTAAGATCAATATAATACTATGGCAGCAATAACAAGATTTGAAGATCTGATCGCCTGGCAGAAGGCACGGATACTGACTCGCCGCATCTATGAATGTACTAGAAAAGATCAGTATGCAAAAGATTTCAGGCTGAGCGGACAGATTCAGAGCGCATCCGTTTCAATAATGGCAAATATTGCCGAAGGCTTTGAACGAGCGAAAAGAACTGAATTCCATCAATTCCTTTCCATAGCAAAATCTTCCTGCGCCGAAGTGCGATCACATCTCTATGTTGCACTTGATGTCAACTATATCAATCAGACGGAGTTTAATGACCTGATGTCGCTAGCAGTTGAAGTAGGTAAAATCATCGGCGGTCTTCGTGCGAAGGTCGAACAGCAAAAGAATTCAGCTTCTCAGTCCTCAGCACTCAAATCTCATTCCTAAAAAATAATGTTTGAAAAGATCTTTAACCAATTTGTTATCTGCTTCCGTGAAGGCACGGAGGCATCGCTGGTTATTATGGCCGTGATGGTAGCGATCAAGAAGCGTGGTGACGATAGGTTTCGCAAAGCGGCGCTCTGGGGTATCGGAACTGCTATCGTGTTCTGTATTGCCGGCGGCTGGTATCTCGGCTCCATTGCACTCGTGACGACGGAAGGCCACCTGTTGGAACTCGTACTCTACATCTCTGCAATGCTTGCTGTAACCGGAATGGTGTTCTGGATGATGAAGACGGGAAAGAATCTTCGAAGCGAGATCGAAAAGAAAGTCAATTCCTATGACAACAGTAAGAAGTTCTTGCCGCTCGCTGGCGTCTTCCTTTTTGTCTTTTTCATGATCGCCCGCGAAGGATTTGAGACCGTGCTTCTTCTTCTATCCTTCGGAGCCGGTATTGGAGGACATTATTATGTTGTGGCAATGCTCATGGGCATCGCAGTCGCCGTGCTCTTAAGCTATGCGCTTTCGAAAGGACTTATCAAAGTTCACATCGGAAAATTCCTGCAGCAGACGGCTTTTGTACTGCTCTTTTTCGTGATCCAATTATTCTTCGATTCACTGCACGAAGCCTACGAAGGGAATTTCCTTCCGCAGCCTTCGTCGCAGGGCTGGGCAAATTTTGTCGATTACGTCCATGACCAGATGCCGATCTTCTCCTATATCGCTCTCGGCCTTTTCGGCATCATCATTATCTACCACTTAGTCCAGTCGATCGGTAAACGCCGTCCGCCGCAGGTAAAGCCTGCTGCCTGATCGGTCTTACTTTGCAAAACTCAACCGCTTCGTCTGCGTTCTGCCATCGGCAGAGACAGAGCAGATATATGTTCCATTCGGAAGTTCTGCTCCATCGAAGCTAACCTCATACGCACCTGCAGTCTTGAATTCGTTCACGATGGATCTGACTTTCGCGCCAAGAATATTATAGATCTCGATCTTCACCGGACCGTCGTGAGATACTGAGTAGAGGATCTTCGTCTCCGTAGAGAACGGATTCGGATAACTCTCAACAGGTGGGTCTTGCTCACCTGCTGCCGAATTGACACCTGCCGCAGCGAAATGCAAAATTCCGAACCGATAGGAATTCAGTCTTCCTCCATTAACGTGCGTGAATCCGCCGCCAACATAGAGGCCGGCCTGATCGACTGCCAGAGCATACACGCTCGCTCCGACTCCGTTGGAAACCGAACTCCACGCGCTTCCGTCCCATTTCGCAAGGAATGGCGCTTTCATCCGAACGCCTCCGACAGAATCGAAATACCCGCCAACGTAGAGATCGGAGCCATTCATCGCAAGCGCATCGGCACCGGCATTCAATCCTCCTCCAAGATCATTCCAATTTGTGCCGTCCCATCGGGCAACTCCGTTAACTAACACTCCGCTTGCAATGGCAAAATCTCCTGCTGCATATACATCGGTTCCGGAGAGTACCAGTGCCAGAACGCGGTCACTTACTCCGGTGCCGAGAGATGTCCAGTTCAATCCATCGAATGTTGCGATGTTCGAGTATGTGCGGGAATCGATCGATGAGATCTGGCCGCCGATCACAAGCGTTGCGCCTGTAGCTGCAACAGCATTGATATACCCATTGATCGCACCCGGAAGTGGTACCCACTCGGAGCCATCCCACTTGCCCATGAAATTGATCAGGCCCTTGTTAAGGATAAGCGGGAAAAATACGGAAGCATAGACACCGGTCTCGTTCGCAGCGATCGAGGAAACATAGCGGACGGCTCCCTCACCCATCGGATGCCATGTCTTAGTATCCATGTCCCAATAGGCTATGTGACGAGCGATGTTATCACCGGCGAAATTGAAACTGCCGCCCACGTAGACGTTCGATCCCTGGATCGTGATGGCAGAAACATCTCTATCCACTCCCTTGCCAAGCGAGATCCACTTGCGATTGTATTTATCCCATGCTGCAATATGATTAAATTCTTTTTCTCCGATAGTTGAGAATGAGCCTCCGATAAAGATGTACTGCGGTGTCGAAGCGACGGCATCGATAGACGTTTCGCTATAACCGCCGAATGCTCCGGATGTAATTCCAAGTGCTTGCCAATGATCACCAGATGCAATTGTAGATATATTCCCAACCGAATCATTACCGGCATGAAGGAATGTGCCGCCAACATAGAGAGCGTTGTTGAATATGCCAAGAGCGCTAACTTCGCCATAGACTCCCTTTCCGATAGCACTGAATGCATTGTTACTCCATTTCACGATCCCGTGTGCAGGCGTTCCTTCTACGGAATAGAAGCTGCCGCCGATATAGACGCTATCTCCGACAGGCATGATTGAAAAAACTTCTCCGCCCTTTGTACCGGTATCGGTGGCATTAGCGAATGGGATCCAATTATTTCCATCCCATCTGGTGAGGGAGATAAGCTCTTCTGTAGAACTGCCCGTTGTGGTGAAGTCGCCGCCAACCCAGAGTTGTCCTTTAACCATCGCCATCGTGTAGACAGGACCGCTTAAGCCATCTCCGACACTTTGCCAATTTCCTTCGGAATATAATGCGATCTCCTTCACCGGTTGCTTGCTGCTATAGAACCTGCCTCCTACAAAAAGGCTATCTCCGACAGGGAGTAAAGAATAGACTGCATCGTAGATCCCACCATTCATATCGTCCCATGCATGTCCGTTCCACCGGGCTATATAGGAAACGGGTAGCGTGCCGGCACTGGTAAAGTAGCCTCCGATGATCATGCTCGTATCCATGAAGGCAATCGCCATAACAGTGCTATTGACTCCACCGCCGACTTCTTCCCATTTCTTCGTCGTAGCATTCCACTCAGCAATCCCCTGCAAACGGGTGTTACTATTGAATCCAAGATATCCGAATCTTCCGCCGGCATAAAGTTTGCCATTATGGATTTGGAGCGTATTGACCGTGGAGCTAAATCCGCTATCCATCTTAGACCAGATACCGCTTGCACGATTGTAGTGAATAATATTGTAGCAGCGAATGCCGTCAAAATATTCAAAGCTTCCGGCAAGATAAAGATCGTCTCCATCGCTGGCGATCGCGCTGATGTAGCCTTTGTCGATCAGGGAGTCATACCCGCTTCCTTTATTAAAAAGGCTATCCCAATAATCCTTTTGCGCAAGGGGAAGATCATGAGTATTCATCTGCGCGCTGCGCATATTTCCGAATCCCATCTTGGAATGCGGCACTGCCGGTGCAAGTGAGCCTTCCTGTGCCTGGGCAGAAACTGCCGATAATATCATAGTGACCAGGAAGACGATTGTGATAACGTGAAACTGTTTCATAGAATGAACGGATTGGGTGAATGCATGGAGCTATTTCCATCGATCGGGGGATCGTGCGAATCGTTCTATAAACCACGCCACAAAAGACAAGGTTCGTAACCATTTCCGGCTTCTCGCCGTTTATATAGCCGCTTTTAACAATGATTTTTCTGAATGAAGATCCTATTTATATTCGTTTTTTCCGTCTGTATCATAATCCCGGGATTTGCGCAGGATACGACGAAGAAGAAATCACCATACGAAATAAAGAATCCGTCCATCAATGTCATTATTCATCCTCCGGGACAAAAAGATAATGCTAGGATCAATTTTGCCGCACAGTTTCCCGGTGCGAAGCCGCTACCCGAATCATTCTATGATAAACGCGAGAAGCATCTGGCAAACATCCGCCAGCTCACTTTCGAAGGCGAAAACGCCGAAGCGTACTTAAGCCCCGATGAGAAACATCTCGTCTTCCAGTCGCGCGGAAAAGAAGCGGGAGCCTGCGATCAGATCTACACAATGACTCTGGACGGAAAGAATGTCAAGCGCATCTCCACCGGATACGGAAGAACAACATGCGCGTATTACTTCCCTTCTAACGACAAGATCCTTTTCTCCTCGACACACGAAATGTACGGAGGCGAATGTCCGCCCGAACCTGATCACACAAAAGGCTATGTATGGCCGCTGTATAAAGGATATGACATCCACATTGCCGATACATCCGGAAAACTTATCGGGAGGCTGACGCAGGATTCTCTTTTCTATGATGCTGAGACGACGATCTCTCCGACCGGAGATCGGATGGTCGTAACGAGTACCAGAAGCGGAGATATCGATCTCTACTCCTGCAAACTCGATGGCACCGATGCAAAGCAATTAACGACGGAAGCCGGCTACGACGGCGGTGCATTCTTCTCACTCGATGGAAAGAAGATCGTCTACCGCGCCTCACGTCCCAAGGGAGACGAGCTGAAAGAATATCAAGAATTACTTAAGGAGGGGTTGATCCGTCCGAAGTCATTGGAGATCATGGTCATGGATGCCGATGGAAGCAACAAGAAGCAAGTGACCGAGAACGGCAAAGCAAATTTTGCTCCGTTCTTTTTCCCAAGCGGAAAGAGAATCATCTTTGCTTCAAATATGGATGATCCGAAAGGACGAGAGTTCGATCTTTATGCCATCGATACTAACGGCAAACATTTGGAGCGCATTACCTATGCTGCAGGATTCGACGGATTTCCGATGTTCACAAAAGACGGCAAGCACTTAGTCTTCTGCTCGAATCGCAATGGCTCATACCCTGGAAATACGAATATCTTCATCGCGGATTGGGTAGAGTAAAGATCCGTGAAAATCCGTTCAATCCGTGAAATCCGTGTGCCATTCCCTCGACCAGATCACTGGCGGTCAATCTGCGAATTTCGCCTCAATGTTTTCAATATACATCTCGAAGGTAACCTTGCTGATCGCATCAGCGTTGTTCTCCGAAGCAGGTGCGCTCCTTCGGAATAAACCGGCTGTGGCAAAATTCAAAGTCAAGAGTTCTTTTCCGTCACCGTTATAATAGGCGAGCGAACCTCCCTTGTTGATGCCTTCAAGTTTCTTACCGGCAACAACGTCGAAATCATGAGCATACTGCTGCGGCACGGTGAAGACGAGTTTCGTTGCAGAAGAGCTCATTTTCATGCCGGCCGCTTTGCTTCCCTCCGACTTTGTCGGGCTACGTCCCAGAAGAGTCTTATAGAGATGCGTCGCACAATCACCCGAAGGATTTTTCATGCGATATTCCGGCGAGCCGAGTAGCGAAGCCTTCAATTGATCGATGCTCGCTCCGCCATTCAATACACCAAGCCATTCGGCAACTTCCGCAGAATTCGGCATTCTTCCGAGATATGTACCATAGTAATATCTGATCTGCCGCGTTCTATACTCCGGACTCAGAATGAGTTGCGTGACGATCTGCACGCGCGATTGAGTAGCGTTATTAAGTCCATCTACTAAAGCGGCACTGCCTCCGTCGGCTGTTCTGCCCAAAAGATCTTGGTAGATCTCGCTCACATATCCGGCGTTCGTGGCACCACATTGCGTAGTAAAATATTCCTGCGAGCTGATTATTCCGATCAATACTTGTTCCGACCTGCCGCCTGCCTTCAAGATATTCAAATATGTATTCAATCCATTCGGTTCGGCCGGTCTGCGAAGATATGTTTGATATAAGCTGCCGATCAACTTCGTGAAATATTCGTCGCTTCCGAGAATCGACTTAAGAACTTGTGAGCAATCGGAGGGATCGATCCCATTAGTCATTCCGGATCCCGGTGCATCCATTTTCTGCTTGATCGAGATCGCCTCGATCTTATTGACATGAGAAGCAGCTTCCTCGAAGCCATCCAACTTCAACCGGAAATTTGCCGGCATCCAATTCTTTTGTTTAGCGTCATCGGAGGGAAGTGTTTTCGGCGAATCGATCTTCATGAGATCGGCTGTCTCCGGAGAGAATGTTACCGTCATTTTCGCAGCATCCTTGGAAGCAGCATCGAGAGCAGGCATTCCAACCTCCGTGATAAGTCCGTGGTAAAAATTCAAGCGGGTCAGCTCTTTGAAGTCATAATTGGCAGAGACTATGGCTCCATCCTTCCTGCTATGTTTACTACTGAAGGAATTCTTGATCCAATCATACATTCCTTTCGACATGCCATCAGTGAATGTTAGGGTAATATCCTCGTATTTCACCCCGCCGATATGCTTCTTTGCGATATGCTCGGGCGCCATGCCTTCAGTACCGGCATTCCCAGTCGAAGGTCCGCCGTCAACCGATTGTACCAATCCAGCCATGATGCCGTCAAGCTCGATACCATATTTCCCTGCTGTGAAAGAGCGTTTATCTGCCGTCGGCGCTCCGGGCGACGTTCCGAGCGTGATAACAGCGGAGCTTCCCTGCCCCGGCTTTGGTGGCAGAATGGATTGCGGAAAAAGATCGAGATCGAAGTGGATCAGTACTTCGCCTTCAGCATTGAGATATTCTAAAGAGCCATGCTTGTAACTTGGTTTACCGGTATTCCCGTTTACGGCAAAATCCTCATGCCAATCGTAGAAATCCTTGGCATATTGAGAAGGTATCGAAACCGAAAGGTTGGGAAAATCGATATGCCCGGGCTCCTTCTGATAATCTCGCGCCTCGCCGATGTTATCGGTTGCAACCGATTGCTTAACGACAAGTGCTTCGATCTTATTGACGCGTGAGGAAGCATCATCCATTCCATCGATCTTCAACCGGAAGTTCGCCGGAAGCCACTTCTTTTGGATTTTGCCGTCTATCGCAAATTTTGAAACGTCCGCATTTCCAGAGCCCTTCTTATAGCGTATGATCTCCGGCGCAAATTTCAAATTCAGAAATCCCGGATCTTTCGAGGACCCATCGCATCCTGGAAATCCGATCTCCGTTACGAGAGCATCTTTGAATTCGCGACTGCTCTTGGAATCTCTCTTAAAATCAGCTGCATGGAGCTCGCCACTTTTGCGGGCACCCGTACTCTTGTCGAACGAGGCCTTCACCCACTTGTAGATCGAACCACTTACCGGAACAACTTGAATTCCGATCTGCCCGCCTTGATCGCCATCGCCTTGAACATCTCCTCCTTCAAGTTTCTGCACTAATCCCGCTTTTACGCCATCGAGATCCAGTTCAAAATTTCCGCTTACATACGATCTGCCGCTCTGTGTTTCATCGACTTGACCTGAATTGTCTCCGAAGTCGCCCCAATCGATCCCGGCCTTATTGGCAAAGTACGCTTCCCACTTCCATCCGGAGAGATCTGCATTGACATCATTTCGGCTTTCGGTAGATCCTGTATTCGGTGCTGCGCTCGTCGGAGGCATGAGAAGGCCGATAAGCATGAGTTCTGCTTTCTCTCCGCCAATCGTAGTCGGCACAAGCAGAGTCATCTGCTGAGCAGGCTGGCTCATTGTACCTTTCATCGATTTCATTTCACCTGCAAAATGCCAGATGACGGGCTGTACATCCATGCGCTCGTAGGTAAACTCGATCGACTCTGTTGCATGCGCACTCGTCTTGGCACCGGCAGGTGGTGGTTTATAACTCATCGGGAAACAATCGAACAAGTTATACCGGCGTGCTTCGCCTGCATCATCCTGCACGATGATACTTACATTCCTTCTCTTGGTTTTATCACTTGCCGTCGATCGGCTCCAATCATAAAATTCCTTCGTCCCGCTCCAATCTTTTGTAAGCGTGATCTTTCCGGGTTTTTGCCGACCGGGACGCAGGTGCGTATACATATCATCGCCGTCCTGATACTCGACAACTTCATGCTCATGCTCAAGTCCTTCGACCGTGTGAATTCCGCCAACCATCACGCCATCGATCTCAACTGTGAACCTATGCGCAAGATTGAAATCCCCTTGCGTTTTTGTTGTGCCCTTAAGTTGGTCGCGGCTGAACTTCACTTTGCTCATTGCCGGCAAATCTTGGACCAGTGCTCCTCGTAATGCTCGCTCGCGATCGGAGAAGACGGGATCGTGAAGGATAGGATCTTTCACCGACTGATTGCTTTGCAGGATCTGCAAGGTCTGCGGTCCGATATTCGTGTTGAAGAATATCGATTCATTTCCGGATCCGCCAGCACCGCCCGAACTCTTTTCCGAAGATCGAAAAAGCCTGTGCGACTTATCCAAACCACGCAATACGACCGTAACCTTGGCACGGGTCGGAGTTCCATCAGGAAGGAACATGGTATATTTCATACAGAGACCGGCAAGGGTCATATCGGTACTACTCGATCTATCCCAATAAAACTTTACCTTCACTCGAGAGAACTTGCCATCCTCCACGCCGAGCCAGCGCAAGACGTGCTGCAGATCGGGCTTCACAGACTTCTGATCTTCAAACATATCGAACATCAATTCGACATCGAGCGCCTCTCCCTCACCTGCAGTGAATTCTGTCGACGGTCTATCGCCCTCGGAATTCCTATGTTTTTGCCAGGGTACGGGTTTATCAATTGTGATCTCCTTCGGATTGTAATACGCCGTTATTGGCGAACCGCCGGTAAGAGAGCCGATCGTAAGCTTCGAAGGTGAAAGATCACTCGATCCGGGTGATCCCTGTTCGGCAGGAGAAGGTGGCGGCGGAGGATTCAGAAATGATGTTGCATCAAGGAAATTGTTTTCTTCGGGACAGAAAAGCATAGCATTCACTGCGCTTCCGCCTGCATCGGCGTAATTGAACGGTCCCTTTCCTGGAGTGAAGAAATCAAAATCCGTTTCTTGGTATTGAACTGCATAGCGAACTTCATTCGTATTCACTCCGCCGCCATCGGCAGCCGATATCTTTATTCCACCGCCGGAACCAGGAGCCTTTGAAGGTTCAATGAGATCGGGAGGAATATCAACCGATCCATCGCCAAGAGCAAATATCGGCGGCCCAGGTGCGATCTCGCCTTGTCCATTTCCGGTTGTACCCGGTGGGGTTGCGCCTCTGGTTGGAGGTATGCCTCGCGGCGTCCCCGTAGGTGTAAGTACCTGTACGGCAAGAGGAATAAAAGTGAATGCCGATGGATCGGGCCTTAGATAGACATCTGTCAGATTCGTGTTCTTTGGCCTGACGTCGGTGCTGCCTATACTCCCACCTGCTCCGCCACCACCGCCTCCGGAACCGACAGAAAAAGGTCCGCTCAAAGCCTTCACTGCATTACCCATTTTATCGGTTGCTCTAATTTGAATCACTCCCTGTGATGTTTGAAGATCCGATGGTACATTCCAAAGCAGTGATGGAGGTGCAGTCGCTCCGTTATCCGGAGGTGAAATGGTAGTTGGAAAAGATGTTCCGCCATCGGTTGAAAGAGTTGCGACGTAGTTACTGAGAGCATCATTATCGGATGCATCGAACTTGATCTGAAATTTCGATCCGGGTGCGATCATTTCTCCTCCGGCCGGAGATGTTATTCTGATCGTCGGAGACTTCGTATCAATGCCTTGGCCTTTTAGCTGGATCGTGATCGGACCGGCATCGGTGGCAATTTTTACCGATCCATCTGCTGAACCGATAGTCGTCGGCTTGAACACCAGGGAGAAGGTAGAACTAGCTCCAGGCGAAAGAACAAGAACTTCAGGCTGCTGGGAAATGCTGAATCCCTCATAAGAGCCTGCTCCCGATACTGCCGGCAATAATAAATTCAGTGTTCCCCGGCCGTTGTTGGTGATCGTTACCGGGCGGGCATCCGATGTCGTTCCGACCCGGACCGATCCGAAATCGAGAACCTGCGAACTCAGAATAAGATCTTTCAGCGGATCGCCGCCATCTCCGCTTTGGTCGCATTTCGGAGCAATAGAAAAAGTGTAAGGCACGGCCCAACCGTCATTTGTTACGACAAATGGATTACCGCTTTCGTCAAGAGCGCGAACACTCCAGACGTAGGTCTTCCCTGCTTCGGGAAGAAAATATTCCGTCGGCCAGATCATATTGGTCATATTCAGCAGGTCGCGCTGGAATACTGCCCGCGCTCCGCGCAAAGCTGCGATCGGTGCCTGACCTGGAAAAACTTCGTAGATCGCAAAATGATATGTGACCGGCGACTGTGGTGCCGGAACAATTGGTGTCCACTGAAATAGCGTGATCGGCCGGCCGTCTTCCTTGCCGATAACATTATTATAGCCGAGCTTACAGAGAATCGTCTGGTTATCCGGCAAGATCAAGCTTGGTGGAGAATAACTAAGGATGAGCGAACACCCTGTGCCCGGAGAATTCTTCGCTTCCCTACCGGTGGGCGCACCCGTCTTCGAATCAAGTTCTTGGACGTGGACGATGAGGCAGACTTGCCCATCGGGAATGCGGCCGGCTCTCTGCGAATTCTGATCAACGCCACTTTCGAAATGCACGGTCTGCAGAGGCACTAAGGTCTCGCCGTTGAAGACGTTTGTTCCGGGAGCGATCATTGTAACGGGAAGCTTTGCCGGCTGGCTGTAGGCAACCCGACTGCCGTTAAGTATGAACTCTACCCAGATCTTTGATGGTATCGGTGAGGGCGCCGTACTGATGACAGTGACAAGAGCCGTGCTTGCGCGACTCTTCCAGTCAGAGAGAAATGCCGAAGGATTATTCAGAAATACCTGTGGCGTCTGAACGTTCGGTATTGTGCTCTGAGCATGCGGTGAACTGCATAGAAGCGAGAAAGCGACTAAGAAAAAAGCCGTTCGGTAGAGTCTCTGATAGTATTTCATAGGCATGATCTTGACAGTACAGTACAATCCCTCTTCTAAAGACGTTTCAACAATACTTTCTGTGACAAATATAAGAAAAATCCCTCAACCTGCCGATTTTAACGCGAAAATGCGGAAAAAAGCGGGATGAGGGATTCAGGCGGGCGCCCCGAGGCCCCTATCTTATTTTACGTCTCAGTTCGTAAGGAATCTGGTCTGCTTGATCTTTCCCTGATCTCCGGCAAACGGGCCTTCTCCGATACGATAGAGTTGAATATCAGGGACAAGTGTTTCGGGATACTCACGCCATGCTTCACGGAAATCAGCATTGAGTTTTACCAGCTTCGGAATGATCGAATCTGCAAAACGCTTCGAGAGCTCGGCACTCGGCTCACCGGCAACTTCGAAGAGGAAGCGCGGACGCACTGCTCCATTTGTCCCTTCGGCAAGAGCAAGGCAGAAGGAATTCGTGATCTGGGCAAGCTCCGTGTCCTGATAGAGGCACTGCTCGATATCTTCGGGATAAATGTTCGCGCCCATAACGCTGATCGTATAATCGCGGCGGCCATAGATCCAAAGAAATGGAAGGCGTACATTCCCATCTCCACACTGTGCGCGAAGTTGCTTCAGATCGATACCTAATTTCTGAAGTCGCTTTTCCATTTCGTCAGAAGTCATCACGCCTCCGGCGTCATGTACATTATATCTGATGCGCGGAGAGAGCAGCGTGTTGCGCGAGATCGTGAATATCACTTCGTTATTCTCATTGACTTCGATGTGATGCATGAGCGGATTGTACTGAAACACCATCGGCAGACGTGAATCCGGTCCGAAGAGTGCAAGCCGTAGATCATCACGCTCTCTGGCAAGACGGCGTAAGGCTACGGAAATAGGAGTTTCTCCGGCTATTCCAATTTCGAGATCCGTTGCGCCGTAACCGCTATAGACTTTTTCGAAATGCCGCAGTAGATAATCACGCAAACCTTCTGACATTCCTTCGCCACCTGCGAGACCATAGAGGGTGTAATCCTCAAGCGGAAATCCTTCGGCCTCGGCAACATCGATCAGATGCTTGAGAAATGGTGGATAGCCGGTGATGAGATACGTATACCCTGTTCCGAAGAATCGCAGTGTGTGCAGGATCTTTGGAATGTCAGGGCCTGTATTTTTCACGACGCCATTCTTTTGCAAAGCGATGCCCATGTTAATTCCGGTTGCCCATGCCCCCATGCTGAATCCGTTGATCGTGACCCAAGGTTTGTTTCCATAACAATAGGAAGCGAAGTAGCTGATGAAGACGTGGCTTTCTTTGCGTTCTTTCCAGCTGCGCACCCAGTTATATGGCGTACCTGTCGAGCCCGACGATTCGTCGATCATCGTTCCGTGTTTGAAGAAGGATCCTTCTACACAGCGCTCGGCAGTTGGATATTTCTTAATGTACGATTCTTTATCCGTTTCCGGCATTGCTGATCCGGATTGGCTATTGACGTATGCTTCATATGCAGGTATGTTTCGCACTGCACGATAGTACGCTCTGCGAGCGCGGACTTCCGATGCCCACACGAGATATGAAGGCGGAAGTGTTTTGAACACTGCAAGAAAGGTCGGATATGTTGCGCAGGAAATCTTCAGGAGCCAATCGATCGGCGTCTGAATCGCAAACGAAAGTCGTTCGCGAAGTGAGGGCGTCGTCCTTCGGGCAGTGCTTCGTTCTTCCTGTGCAACCTGTGTGATGGGTCGATTCGGAATCAGTACTTCCTGCCGTTTAGCAGCTGTCGGATGGATAGATGCTTCTGCTTGTACCCTTGCATGTATTTGCGAATTCATGTCAATCTCCTTTGATTTTGTACGTAAATAATTACGGTACAAAAATGGCAAAGTTGCATGCCGGACTTGTCACGGATTTGTCACCATCCTATAACAAGACTGTCGAAATCGCGGGGAAACTGAATTCTTTAGGGAAGCATTGACCGGTAGCGCTGATATCCTGCTGTATTGAGCTGGGCCTCGGATGGCTCGGGCAAGTTGGCAGCTTTGGCCTGCGCAACCGTTGCATTCAGACGATCCTGAGAAGGAGGATGCGTTGAAAAAAGTCTGGTAAGCTCGGGCGGTGGCTGGCTACCACCTGTATTGAGTGTCTTGATCATGAAGTACTTAATGGCTGCCGGATACCACGGCCTTCCAGAAAGTTGATAGAGATCGGTAAAGGAGTTCGCATCGGCTTCGCGCTCATCGGCCTGGCTGAATTGAAGCATGGCAAGGGTCTCCCCTATTTGTGCGACCAATCCTGAGTCTTGCCCGAGAGCCATTTGCGTGACCCTCTCAAGGCCATATTGCTTCGTCATCTGTTGCGTGGAATGTCGGTGGTCAGCATGGGTGATCTCATGCGCTAAGATTCCGGCAAGCGTTGCCTCATTATCCACGTATTTCATTAGTCCGGTGTAGACGTAGATCGGTCCGCCCGGAAGAGTAAAAGCGTTCACCGTTTTATCGTCATGAATAATAGTGACGGTATAGTTAAAATCCTTATTCGTCACATTCGGAGACTGAATGATGCGATTGACGATACTTTGAACATAGTTTCGTAGTGCGGGATTATTCAGAATTGGATAATGCGCGGGATCTTTAGCGATCTCTGCCTGCATTTGTTGGCCCAATTGCAGATCCTGTTGTTTCGAATACAAATTGACTCCGCTCGAACAGGAAAGCGCGGTAAAACCCAAAACCAGAAAAAGGGATATGATTGCGAGGCGAGATCTGTGAAAATTCATTATCGTACTAATATTAGGTGAATTACAGGGGAGATCTGGATTGAGACAACAAGCCTGAGATATTTTGAGTTGCGAGAATGAGCGGCCGCCTCCAGACCGCCAACTATCGAGATCGCACTGCCCGCTCTGTCGTTGCATCGCTCGAAGGAGAGCCGTCATCGTTGGTGCCATTCAAGACTACGCGATAGAGATATGTTCCATTGGCAACATCGTTACCGACCTCATCCCTTCCGTCCCATTCGACGGAATTCAAACCAGTACGCTGCTTCGATGGATCGAGATGAAGCGTTCTGATCTTTCTTCCAGCCACAGTATAGATGACAACTTTAACATCGGCTTGTGATCCAGCTTTCAAAATGAAGGTGAACCATGTTTTATCTTTAAAGGGATTCGGATAATTCATAACATGATCCAATCCATTCGTACTCGAAACGACGAATTCATCGCTTATCGTATCGGCCCGATTTCCACTGGCATCGTGACCCATTGCCGTAAATAAATAGCGGCCTGCTTCCAGAGGGGTCAGAGGAGTAATATCGAGCGTAGCCTGAATTGTACCGGTAGGCTGAGTCGTGAATTTCGTTGCGAACGTATCGTTCTTGATCGTACCGGAGAAGACGATCGGCCCTTTCGTACCGAAGAGCGCTTGCAGAATTCCGCTGATCGCCGCCGAATCGGCGACGCGCAGAGGGCTGTTGTCGGAAAGTCTGATACCGATCTCTACTTTGCTCGAGACATAATCGCCGCTATTAATATGCCTGCCATCGAATACCATATCCAACCGCGGCTTCGTGCTATCGCGAGCAACGGTGTAAGATGTGTTTGCCGAATTATTGAAGAGTAGCTGTTCATTGAGAACACCGCCGGGATTTACTGTTGCCGTAAGATTGACATTGCCCTGGAAGCCGGATGTTGGGATCGAATGGGAGAATGATGCTGAGGAATGTCCGGGGAAGTTTGCAATCGTATCGGTTGCCAGCACTACGGAATTGCCGTGAAAGTTCTGTACTAGTTGAACCGGAACACGCTGCGCGTCGATACAGGTCGTGTTCTCTATCCGATACGTTACCGTCACAGGATTGCCTTCAAGAACAGTTTTCGGACTTACGGAGATCAAACTATCGCCGGTATTGAACTCAGGGGCAGCATCATATTCGAGTTCAATCGCAGTAAGGCGCGGACTAACTGAGGAAGCCGAACCTCGCTGAAAATTCATTTGCACAAATAGCTTATTATCGAAGAGCGCCGGCTGGAAAGAGATATCGGCGCTCGTGCCTTGCGATGCATCGGCAACAATAACTGTATCGATCACTCCGGAATTCTTCCGCTCTCCTAAAACGATAAACTTGATCGTCGAGCCGGTCGCAATATTTTGAGCATTCCACTTCAGCTTCCCGTACCCTGTTGCAACGGCAGTCAGCGGTGTCTGCGCCAGTCCTGATGTTCCGAATACAACCATAGTATCGAAAAGACTGACTCCTGCGCTACGATCGGGACTGAATTTCTCTTTCGCCTGACCAGGAGCAAGTCCCTTGCGGCCGATAAGGGCATACGAGCCGAATGTCGAAAGAGTGTTCATCCCGTTAAGCGATCCGAGCGACTGCAGAGCCTGTGTTACTTTCGGACTGTAAGAAAAACTCGGGATCAGTGGAGCAAAATTCGTCAAGGCAATCACACGCCTTCCATCCGGAATTCCATTGATGACGGCAACAAGACTATCGGCAAGAATTTTTCCAATCGAATCATTATCGGTTTTCAGAAACTCGAACGTTTGCTCGATGCCGCTGGAATCTGCCGTCATCTCATGCAATGTGAGAGCAACAAATTGGCCGTTGATATATCGTGTCTCCTTGCTTTTTCCGTTTATGAGAAATAGGCCGACAGGCAATCCGCTTCCCTGCACATTCGTATCCAGAAGTCCGCGAGCTTCTACTTCATAGCGAACAGTATCTTTGAGTGGAATAAAGAGTGCGCCATCGGCCGGATCGTCTTCTAATCCTGAAATGATGGTGGAAGCAAGCTGATCTCCGGTAGTGTACGAAAATTCCGAACGAGCACCGGCAGGCTTCGGCGCCTCAAGGGATAGGCTCTGTGCCTGCCAGCCTGACTGTACTCCCGAAGGCAGCAGTACTCGCGAACGCCACCACAATACATGCGATGAGGGATTCGGCAGCACTGTGCGTGCGAAGGCACGCTGGAAGAAAAGTCCTGATCCCTGCATGCCGGGGAAATCCCGGAGGACTCCTGAATTGAACGCACTGGTCGTATCGAATTGCAGCTCGACACTTGTGGGTCCCGAAACATTAGCCGGAAGCAGCAAAATGAAATTTACCGAGTCAGTCCGAATATCACAGAAATATTTGCTGCCCTCCGGAGGATAGAACGGTGTTCCCGAATTGCCGTTAACTAAGAATGAAACAGACGCTTCGTTATCGTTTTCATTTGTTTCGGCAAATTGATTGTCATAATCTACAAAAATCCGAAGTGTGTTGGAGCCAACAGCGAACGAATCCAGCGAGAAGACTGCTCCGGTCGTGGCAAGATTCTCCAGCGTCTCGATCGTATCAATGATCCCTATCTGCCTGTTCCCCGGCTGCTCATCGGTAATACGCACATGAACGGGACTCGTGATTCCGAATCCGAAGTTGCGGATCGTTGCCTTCACCGTTACCTGAGAATCGTTAACGGAGAAAACCGTTCGCGGAGTACCGTCTTTCCCCGAAAGTGTGATGTCGGAAGCAGTAATGTTGAATTCCGGTTGTGGCCGAAGGTCGAAGCCCATTGCAGCATCGCCTAGAATCGAATACTCGTAGAGCGAATTGTGCTGAGTGAACGTCCCCATCCATGGCTGGACGACCGATTCAATAAATTTCGCAAAGGTGAGTATGAGCGGGTAATTTACTTTGTGAGCTCCGGTCGAAGACATCCGGACATCGGCTGAATCTCCACGCAGATAGTTGAATCCACGTGCCGACATATTGAAATCATAACTCACATCACCGAACCCCGTCGTTCCATAGGCCAGAATTGCACCTGCTTCTTTGACGCGTACGAATGACTCGTTCATCGAGATCAGATTTGGCTCGGCGAATGCTCCGGTGCGGCAGGATACGGAAATAAAGACCGGATAGGTGCCGGTGTTGCGGAGTGTCCCTACATCGGGGAATTGAATATCGGTGATATTCGGAGCCCCGTGGCCGAAAAAATAAACGAGCGCTTGCCCGTCGCTGAAGGCCTGTTGAATAGCGGGTATCTGCGTGATGTCGATCTGGTTTATCAAGTCATGGCGATAAACGAATGTTGGATTTATGCTGACGGGAGGATTGCCTAACCCACCATTCGCGTTTCCAGGCGCTATGCTATCACCAACATACGCATGCTCATAGTTGAGCAGAATACCGTACTGAAATGGTGCGTCGCCGCCGGCAATAAAAAGAAAATTCTTATTCCATGGTGCAGGGGTAGAGGATTCGTACTCGATCAGTTTATCAAGGAAGTTCTCACCTTCCTCAACTGATTCGACGGGAATCCTGCTGATCACCATTCTGAATGTTTCCGAATCCGGCATACCTACACCTTCGGCCGTCGTGTAGATATAATCGCTATTCGGAACTCCGAACGTTGGTACGAAACTTCGATGAATTGTTTTTACACTTTCATCTTGCAGCGGATTATTCAGATTTGCTTTGGGATCCCATGTTCCATCACCAAAAAGCGTAACGAATGCCGGAGGCGGGCCGGCATAGAAATCGTAGGCATATTGAAGGTACCTTCTGATCGCCCAAGGTTCATCCGATCCGAAATTGAATGCGTTGTAAACATCATCGGTTGTCACAACTTTTGTGCGAAGTCCAAATTTTTGTCGCTGCAAAGCCAGGAGTTGTGCTGTTTTAGAAAACAACGGATGGGTGATAACAATATAGTCGGCACCGGATAGTGTATCGAGAATGGCGGCGAATGTTCCCGTTGCATTCACGATCCGATCGGGATGCAGAAAACTTGCTGTCGTTGCTGCAACATAATTCAAAGTCCCCGAACCTGCATCTTTGTAGACGAGTCCACTGGGAATCAGTCGCGAGCCATCGGAGAGATCGAAGACATGGGGCACGTCTCCTAAGGTCTGCAATGCAATAGTAAATTGCGAGGCCGATGGAGTAAGCGAAAAGGCCCATTGTCCTTTCGCTATGGCCGTATCGCTGCTCGGTGCGATGGCCGCAGGAAGAGAGATGGCATAGTAATCAAAATACCATTTATCAGGTGTGCCTGCTCCTGTCACATAATCAAGTTCGAATTGATTAACGCCTGCCTTCAATGAAGAGAGTGGAATCGTGATGGTATCGTAGAGATCCTGATAATCGACAAAACTCAGATCTCCGACATTAAGACCATTAATAAGCACCGATGCTTTGTGTGTAACAGATACGCCATTGCTCGTCGATACTCCTCGGAGAAATACCACGACCTGAGCAAACTTCCCCGCTGTAGATGAGGGAAGCGCCGTGATACTGAATGAATCGGTTATGCTCAGCACGTCGGTATTGTTATGCCTTGTTGGAAGGTATTGCCAGACGAAGCGCTCGCCGGCAACCCATTCGCAACGATGCAGCGTGGCATCGTCACGGCCGGCATCGCCACCGTAATAGAAATTATCTTGCTCGTGATGGAGGATGACGTTCGCCTCCGATAACGTCAGTGAGGGATTTCCCGCGATTACTTTATCGGTGTAGCGCAGAGGAAGCGTTTGGAATTTTCTCGAATTCGTAAGCCAATAGGCATTCGAATCGGAATCCCAATTGAGATACTCTCCGGGATATCCTGCCAGGCGTTCGCCGTAATACTCGATCGCATTTATTCTGCCATCGGAAGTACTATCGATCCATACTGGTACTTCCCTTCCCTTATTGAACATTCGGACTTCCGATTGCCTCCAGCCGGAAATATCTCCTCCGCCTCTTGAACCAATCTCCGTCGGCGTGACCCGATACAATCCCGTCCTGGTTGCAGAAAGTTTTACATACGGAGCCGAAGGATCGATCCAATTCGTAATCGTGCGGTCGAATGTCGGAGTGATACTTGCAGGAAGATTCCTATTGGAAAGCGAACGGCTATGGAATCCCGAACGGAATCGTGCGATATCCGATGTATTCGCAGCTGCAAGCGAATACATCTTTTCAAAGACAGGATCCTTTGCATATGCAAGCGGAGCTGCTGATAATCCTGCCGCACGATCGAACGTGACTCCGCACGTAAATTTCTTTAGCGTCTTTGCCGATCCGCTTGCAGCATCAAACTGCACAAGTGGAATTGTAAGCGATACGATCCGCATCGTCCGGATCTTTGCCGGAGCCGAGAGAATTGGAGCTGCTCTGAGCGTAGCGAGGTAAGATTTCTGTTCGAATACTCTATTCCCCTGGGCATCAGGCCTTGGTAAGAGAAAAATATTCGAGACGTTCTGCGATATGCTTCGTTCGAAAATGGAAGAAATATTTTTCGCATCGTCGGGAATGGCGATCACAACGGAGAGCGCAGGCACCTCGGGCTCTCCGGGCTTCCCGAGATAGACGACACTTGTTCCGGCCGGAAGCTTATCGAGACGAAGATTCGACCAGCACATCTTTCCGAATTGTTTTCCAACTGCAGATGAGACCTTCTCATCCGATCGCGTGGATATCGGTTCGCCTAAATTAATGTCGAAGGTGATTCTCGTCTTCGTAGAAGTCGAAGTTGTGCGATGATGGAAGAATTCGGAAGTACTGTTACTTCCAAAAACTCTAGTTCGTACCTTCTTACCCAGTGGCCGAACACGTAGTTTCGATTGCACAGTGCTCTTCTGACGCTGTTGGGCAATACGCGCAGGTTCGGCTAAACGGCGCGCAGAGATCTGTGCGGATGTAACATTCGCAGCAAGTATGGAAAAAAGGAAAACATAAAATAAACTTCTCGGGACGAAATGGTGCATTCGTTTCGCGTTCGACACAATAATCAGCACAATGAGAACCGATTCGATGTTAAAATAATTAACAGGGGGCGGAAATATGACCTCTCTAATCCCCTAACTTCGCCTTTGCATCTTCATAGTAATTTTGGTGGGCCGGATCGAGATACTCAAGCTTCTGATAATAGAGATCTTTATTCTCCTTGAACCACTTTCCAAAATCGGCAAACTCTGTGTATTTCGCTTCGAAAAAAGTCTTGTAATACACGCTGCGATCGATCGTCGAACCCGATCGCTTCATACTCACGAGCGTATCGACTACCTTCGCCAGTTCAGCCCTCGCCTCATCCTCTTTCGTAGCGATGTTATCGAGTACTTTATAATGATACGCCCAGACGATATCGCGGATGCTGCGCGTTCCGGCATTCATCACATCCTCTATATATCCGAATCGCGAGAAGGCTCCCGATGAAGTGATCAGCCTGTCCCAACCTACGACATTCTGCGCTGCATTGGCAATAAGGGCGACTTGCTGCGCCTGCTGAAATGCTGCAGAACCACTGTTGGATTCGTAAGAGTCGAAATCCAATCCGATAATGATATAAGCGTAGTAATCGAGGATGGATTCGAGATCTCTGTAATTCATACTATGTTGCAGGATCTGACCGCGGCTATACCCAAAAGAGATCTTATCGTCAAAAAAGCGAGCCATGATCGTCGTTTCGCCGCTTTTATAGAGGGGCCGTTTGCTCTGAACAAAGATCTGAGCGCCCGTGGTGAGGATATTAAAGTTGATGGTTGCCTGAATTTTGTCTCCGGTAAAATTTGTTGTCCATGAGTAGGCATTGAGATATGCCTCGACATCCTGAGTAAAGGTATCCCAATTTTTTCGTTCTTCATCGGAAAGATTTTGGAGATTCACGCTGACCTTGCAGGCAAGTTCCTGAGCAGCTACCGTCTTTGCGCAGAGCAAGAGAGCGAGGATGAGGAGATAACGTTTCATATTAGTGAGCGTCAGTCTATATATTTCGTAATTTTGGCTTGCGCCGCGGGCTGCATGAGTGGAACGGAGATCCGATCCTTGCGTACAAATACCCGGCGTTAATAGTACGACAAAAATAAGCAAAAGATTCTACCATTATGGCGTGGTTCACGCGTTCGAAGCAGAACATCGATAGCACGGAAAAACGGGACAGCGATACCATACCTGATGGGATGTGGACGAAATGCCCGGATTGCAAGGAAATTCTCTACAAAAAACAGTTGGAAGAGAATCTTTTCACGTGCCCGAAATGCGATAAACATTTTCGGATCGGAAGCGGTGAGTACTTCGAAATCCTTTTCGATGACGGCGCCTATGCTGAGATCGCTGCGAACCTGCTCAGCGACGATCCGCTTTCTTTTGTCGATACAAAACCCTACCCTGCCCGCATTGCCGATGCCCGCAAGAAGACATCACTGACCGATGCGATGCGCCTGGCATTCGGAAAAACAGAAGGCGAACCTGTTATTATAGGAGCAATGGATTTTTCATTCGTAGGCGGATCGATGGGATCGGTCGTCGGTGAAAAATTTTCGCGCGGAGTCGATGAAGCGATCGCACAGGATTGTCCCTTCGTCATGATCTCAAGTTCAGGCGGAGCCAGAATGCAGGAGGCGGCAATCTCGCTTATGCAACTTGCGAAGACAAGTTCGAAGCTTGCACAGTTGGAAAAATACAGGCTTCCATTTATTTCGATCCTGACCGATCCGACAACAGGCGGAGTTACGGCAAGTTACGGAATGCTTGGTGATATTAATATTGCAGAACCGAAGGCTCTTATCGCTTTCGCAGGACCAAGAGTCGTCGAGCAGACTATCCACAAGAAACTTCCTCCCGGCTTCCAACGATCCGAATTCCTGCTCGAGCACGGATTCGTCGATATGGTAGTCCACAGAAAAGAGTTGAAGAAAACCCTTGCAACGGTTCTTCGGCAGTTGAAGAAGGACTAAAGCGAAGGACTGCATCTAGTGGGACGGACTCTTAGTCCGTCCGGATACTCATTCACCTCAATGCAGCCTCCGCAGTAATTTCTTTACATTTCTTCTAGAATGGAGAACTGTCAGAATCAATATCTCTTCTTTCGCCAATTTATAGATGACTCGATACGGTGGCACCTGAATTTCCCTAATTTGGGGAGCATTACGCTCAGGCACTTTCCGGCCAATGCGAGGAAAATAGGATAGCAGGTTTCCACGTTCGAAAATCTCAGATACTAATAGTGAGGCGTAATGTTTGGAATCGCGTTCTATGTAAGCGGCGATCTCTTCTATATCGGACAGAGCGTTATCGGACCAGATTACTTCAACCACTTTGAAAGCCGTTTGCGGGCTTCTTTTTCTGAATTCACCTTGCCATCGCGCGCATCCTGTTCTCCTTTTTCGATCTTCTGAAGTACGTACATTTTATACATAATGTCGTCATACGAAGCGTTCTTTTTCAAACCCTTAATTGCAGTAAGCGCTTGTTCGCGAGGTAAAGTCTTCGAATGTATTCTTGCCGCCATAGTAATAAAACCAAACTTGCTAAAGATTTATTCCTTTTCCCCTTGCCCCGCTTCCGACTTCGGACATCGGACTCCAGACTTCGGACTTCCCACTCACTTCAGCACCCAAGGCACATTGATCATCTTTCCGTTCACGACATCGACCGGATCGCCTGTATTTTTGTCATGCCCGTGCAGATTGAAGGTTGCATTCAGTCGGTGATTCGTCCAATCGAATGTGGTGAACGTAATATTACCATAGGCTCCTGTAGTCGTGCTGATCGATGCAATGCGTGGAGTGTTCTGCACATATGTGCCAAACCATTGGCCGCCTGTTGTTATATCAAGATCGTACGAACCAACGCCGGGACTGGTAATTCCGAAACCAAGCGACTTGATCACATTGCCACTATCGCCATCGGCCATGAGAACCATGTGCTGGCCGCCATCGACTGAATAGAAGTTCGGAGGAGTAACTGCATAAATACTCGTGAAGGGTACGCCGTTGACAACAGCGGTCACCAGGCCCGGATCGTAATTCGTGTAGCTGATCGCATTAAAATATCCGCTTGTAATATGCTCGCTCTTCGCACCATCGTATGCATCGAAGGTAAATGTACCGCTAATGGTCATTGCACTTGTATCGAATTTCGTGATCACGATATGACCGCCTGCAGCGGCTGCGTAGATGCCTGTATCGAGCGTGAAATAGATCGAAGCAGCGCCTGAGCCGGTAGTGAACGTACCTGCAGAAGGCGCCGGCATTGGCACGGTCAGCTTAAGAGTTCGAAGCCTTGAAGTTGTTGTTGCATATAAATTCAAATTGATCTCGATCACCACACCCGTCTTGCCTGTATTCGGCGAAAGCACGGCAGAGCTAAAACTCATATCTCCGGGATAATCCTTCCGGTCAACGACGGTATCATTATACGTATATCCGAATTCACCCGGATCGTGCGTGACAACTTGATCGGTGGGCGAAGTAGTAGTTGTCTTACAGCTAAACCCCGCGAATGCAATGACTGCTATTAGTAACGAACGAGTGATGATTCGTGGTGACATACTATAGAATATGATATAATAAATGATGAGCAAATTGCAACATACGGGGACTTCCGAAAGTTGAGATGATTTACCAAAGCACGGGTACGTTCAACGCAGTCTCCCGTGGGACGGACTCTCAGTCCGTCCACCAAGTCTCCCTCCCTACTCCTAACGACTAAAGACTAACAACTACCCTGCGTATCTTTGTATCCATCTAACTATTGCGATGAAATTAATCCTCATAGCCCTTCTCTTAACAGGCATGACCTTTGCCTCAGCTAATGAAATCTCCATGGTCGGAGTGAAGATCCACGATCATTCAACTGCCTTGAAGAAGATCAAACTAGAAGTTCTGGCCAAGGATAAAAAGGAAGGCATGATAAAATTCCGTACGGAAAACGGCAACGAACTTTCCTTTACTTCGAAAGAAGGAAAGGTCGTATATATGGAAAACGACTGGCTGCACGACGATGCAGCCGACGTGCCACTCTTCTCGAATTTCCGATTCGGCAAAACATCGCTCCGCGATATCAGGAAGACGCTTGGCACGAATGGCTTTACCCATGTCGAGCATGCAGGTTTTACTTCGGATAAAGAAGCGATCGAATTCAATTGTTTCGAATTCGATTCGCCCAACCACGAAATATTCGCCACCGTAACAACCGTTCCGCTCGGTGCCAATGTCAGCGAAGAAAATGTAGCCGATAGCCTCAAACTCGCAGCCGTCATCATCGCCGACAAAGACTACCTCGACAAGATCTGGGGCGAAAAAAAGGTCTTCGACGAAGGCAATTACAAGAAGATCAAAGCGGGATTCTAGCGCCAAGAATGCGCCCAGGACCGGAACACGAAATTGAGTCCAGTGGGACAGAGTCTTAGTCTGTCCGCAAAAGTATAGAATTGTAGGAAGTATTCTTATTCTCTCGTATCTTTGCGAATGTGTCGTCACAACTGCTAATACTTACATGATCTATCAGGATAATCCTACAAACCGTTATACTAATTCGTCTGACCAATCAGTCTACTTAGATACGATGATGGAAAAGGTCACATTGGTGATCTCCCCAAAAAAGGGGCATTTTTATACTTCGAATGTCCAGGTAACCAATGAGAATAGTAACGCACTCCAACAGAGTATCCAGGTCGTAGGCGATTCGGATACTGAAATACATCTGGGTACTCTTGACGAGTTAAAGAATTCCAATCTGCAGGTCGATACCATCGCACGCAAGGGAGACGCAGGTTATGATCCCGAGGTATCGTACATAATCCGTTACGGTCGAACCGAAGTTGAGAGACAGACTATGGAATCTTCTTTCAATGATAGTCTGATGGCTATGTTTGGATTTAGATTCAAGTTTTGTCCAAGACACCCTTTCTGCTAATGAACTTCAATGGAAGAACATCAGAAAAAAGCGTTTGACTTCGCCGCAGATATGACAAAGCAGTTAATAACTTTATCGACTGCGATCATAACCATTACCATTACCTTCTCAAAAGACCTCGTCGGAGGAGTCAGCAATCAGTATTTGTGGCTACTTTTGGTAGTGTGGGGAATATATTTTTTCTCAATACTTCTGGGGCTGTCCACATTAGGTGCGCTCACAGGCAACCTCGACCCTATGCCCGTCCGCAGGAAAGATAGATATGGCAAGGAGGTTCGAGTCCCCATTGCTCCGATCATCTCTGTCAATACCGATAACATCGTCTCCACTTCAAGGCTTCAGGTATATTCTTTTATCCTTGCCGTCTTTCTGACTTGCCTTTACGGTTATCTCAATGCGAACGCAGCAAGCAACTCACCGAAGGTAAGTGAGAGCACTAATAAGGGTAAGGGGAGGAATGTCTGCGTTGATAGTACGATTGAATGTTGCGATACGAGCTGTATCAGAAGTAAGTAAGTTTCATCCTGTTCAGAAAGATTGTCAAACTGGTATTCGGCCCACTATTTATTCTTCAATATACAAAAAAGATACCTTAAAAACAATTACATACCTCCCAGGTTTTTCCCTCATCCAGCTCCCAGATAACTTCTTCGGTCCTAAGCCATGGTATGAAGTCTTACCTCATTGCGGAGATCACCTCTCTATATCGGCTCCGCTCCCTCATTCAACCGATCCAGGTATTTTGTATACGAATAGATGCTGTAGCGTTGCTTCCCCGTTATTTCGGTAATGATGCCGAGTTGGTGCAAAGATCGAACTGCCTTCATTGCAGTTGGCGCCGAAATATCAAGCGCTTCAATAATTTGTTTTGGTGCTACGATGATCTTTTTCTTGAATAGTTCATGGACGCGTATCATCGTTCCGGAAAATCTGCCGGCATTATTCGATTCGATCCGCTCCTTATCGTTCTCAAAAAGAGCAAGCAGTTCGAGTGCGGTTTTGTGAGCGCCTCTTGCAACTTCGGTCACGCCTGTATAGAAAAAAGTTAACCAGTCGTTCCATCCGCTTTCTTCTCGCACATTCTGAAGAAGATCGTAATAGCGTAAGCGCCTATGCTTCAAATACAAGCTCAGATACAGCAGCGGTTCGCGTAGCATGCCGTGCTGGGAGAGCGATAGCGATAGCAGCATTCTCCCGATTCTACCGTTACCGTCATAAAACGGATGGATAGATTCGAACTGCGCATGCATAATACCTGCGCGACGTATCGGCGGCATATTCAGCGACGTTTCGTTCATGAAAAACACAAAGTCGTCGATCAGCTCTCCCAGAGCTTCTCCCGGCGGAGGAGGGACGTATTGAGCGCTTCCGGGTTTTTCGCCGCCAACCCAATTTTGCCTGTCGCGGATCATCCCAGGGAGTTTGTTCGATCCTCTTCCTTTCGATAGAAGTATTGCATGTAATTCTTTGATCAGGATCTGATCTATCGTCCTTCCGGATTTTAATGCTTTCTCTCCGTGATTGACAGCCTGTATATAGGTAGAAACCTCCTCTACGTCTTCGAGCGGCACACCGGGAGTTTCATTATTCTCATATAGCAGCAAATCGGAAATCGAGGACTGCGTTCCTTCGATCTGCGATGAGAGAACAGCTTCTTTGCGGAGATAGCTAAAGAGGAATGTGTTCTTATCAGGTAAGAAATCCACGATGGCATCCAGACTACCAAGCGCATGACTCGCAGAAGCTTCCAGGGTTCCAAGTTCGGAATCCACTGCCGGGATGTCCTCCATTAATTTCTTCGGGATAAAGGCAGAGTAGAATCCGAGAACCGGGTCTCTGATATCGACATATGCTCCCGATGGTTTTCTATCCATTTCCCTTTAATTTAACTCTCGCTTACTTAAACACCTATTTTAGAATTTAAGTTAACAAAATAGGCTTTTATTTTACTTAAATTGGAATATTCCCTTTTAACTAAAGAATAGTCAAGTTAGATTACCTATTCTTGCTTTAATTAAAAACTGATGTCATTTTCTTCACTTAAATGAAGAATCATTTTTGTAGGAACTTTCCTGTGAAATAATATATGGTAATTATTTCAGTATATATATATATATACTAAACCCGACACACAAGATTCTTTCTTTATGCCTCAACTAGGCCACTATTCCCTCCGGAATCTACACATCTTGCGGGCGCGAATAGTTATAGCATTGATTTTCAATGGGATGTAGGGGCTTCGGGGGAGTTTGATAGATGCCTTCTCCCAAACTACCAACTCCTAAACTACCAGCTTTCCATCTGATATTCCGTGAATGTGCAGGGGCTTATCCGGGAAGTTTAGGAGTTTAGGGAGTTGGGAGTTGGGAGTTTGGTAGAGGGCTTTCTTCTCCCAAACTACCAACTCCTAAACTACCAACTGCCCCTTTTCGGCACCTATCGTCCGCTCCCGTTTGTTGTTCGGCCTTAACCTATAGCACCTATGGCAGCAGAGACGAAAGTTACTAAAGCAAAGCTTGAGAATAAGGATTGGACCGTTCGGTTGATCGGATTTCCGATGGATCTGGGCGCCGGACGGCGCGGAGTCGATATGGGGCCTTCGGCGCTGCGTATAGCCGGAGTCGGCGATAAACTTTCGGCGCTTGGCTATAACGTCATCGATGCCGGAGATATCGATGTGAAGAATCCGGAGCTTGTCGAAGTCCAGGATCCGAAATTACGCTACCTTCACGAGATCGCCTCGGCCTGCAGCGATCTTGCAAAAGATGTTGAGGCATCGCTCGATCGCGACGAATTCCCTATCGTCTTAGGTGGCGATCACTCCATGGCCATCGGCACGATTGCCGGAATTGCCAATCATTGTAAAAAGCATAAGAAGCGATTCGGCGTGATCTGGATCGATGCTCATGCCGATATCAATACTCCGGAGACGTCTCCGAGCGGCAATATTCACGGAATGCCTGTTGCCGTTTCACTCGGTATCGGAGCGCCGGAGCTGACGAAAGTCGGCGGCGATTTCACGACGCTTGCTCCGCATCAGATCTCGATGATCGGATTGCGGTCGCTCGATCCGGGAGAAATAAAGCTTATCAAGAAACTGAAGATCGAAGTTCATACGATGACCGATCTCGATAAATATGGAGTGCATCGCATTATTGCAAAAGTATTATCATCGATGCGGGCAAAGGTCGATCATTTGCATGTCAGCTTCGATCTGGATTCCGTCGATCCGTCTGTTGCGGGTGGAGTCGGTACTCCGGTGCCTGGCGGCCTCAGTTTCCGCGAAGCACATCTGATTATGGAAGCAATTGCCGATACGGGTTATATGTCATCATTCGAAATCGCGGAGGTGAATCCGATCCTGGATAATCGCAATGCCAGTGCAGAGTTTGCTGCCGATCTGATAGCAAGCAGTATGGGGAAGAGGATTCTTTAGAATTGAGAAGGGATTCGGGGGAAGCGAAAAAGAAATCGTCATTGCGGGGAGAGCTTTAGCTCTCCGAAGCAATCTTTAGCATCGGACTTTGCCCGAACCCTATGAAAGATTGCTTCGTCGTCCGCTTCGCGGACTCCTCGCAATGACGATATGAGATCAGTCGCTGCCCTAGTTTATCGGCTTAAGACTACGAACTCCACTCTTCGGTTTTCAGCACGACCTTCATCGGTGTCGTTCGAGGCGATCGGATTGGCTTCTCCGTAACCTTTCGTCGTAATGCGACTATCTGAAATTCCCTGACGAACCAGATATGTCTTAACCGACTCGGCGCGGCGCTTCGATAGATCGAGATTATACTCCGGCGAACCTTTGGAATCGGTATAGCCGGCGATCTCGACCTTCATCTTCGGATTCGCCCTCATCAATTGAACAATACGTTCAAGTTCGGGATACGATGAACGCTGCAGTTCATCTTTTCCGTAATCGAAGAAAACCAAAAGTCTGGTCTTACCGGATGCTTCGGAAAGCTTGATGTCGTGATCGCCGCGAAGAATTCTGCCTTCGGGATCGACATCGAAATATGCCGAACCGAAAAGATAATTATCGGCATCGGCGGTAACGGAATATTTTCCGGGAGCTTTAACTTTAACATCATACGATCCGTCGGGCTCGGTCTTGGTTTTTGTTACGACGCTATTATTGCCCAGATCGGTAACGGTAACATCGGCCTGAACCGGTTTTCCGGTTTTTGCATCGGTAACTTTTCCTTTGAGATCGGCATATTTCTGGCTTTCCTTTTCAGGAGTCTCTTTCTCCTCGGCCGCGGCTTCGGCTTTGCTCATAGCGCCGAAGGGGAATTTCAAAGCAATAGAAAGCGTGGCATACCACATCTTCGGAGGAGTTACGCCATTGGCAGCATACTCATCGGAAAAGGTTTTCGATTCCCAACTGGTAAGAGGAATAGCAAGGATCAATTCCGGAGTCAGGACCCAGCCATTACTGCCGATCGGAATGTAGGTACCGACTCCGAGCTTAGCGTGGAATTCGGTTGAATTAAAGTAGCTATTGGTTTTTGTCGAAGGGATGTCGAACTCCGTCAAACCTGTCCCCTGACCCGATGGCAAGTATAAAAACTCCGAATTATTTGTCGAACTGAGGATCGTCTCATGAATGGCAACTCCGTCACTAAGGACATCACTAAAGCCGAGGCCAACAAGTCCGTAAAAACTCTCTTTGACAAATTGCAATCTCAGCAAAGCATCGATTCCGAGCATTCCGAGGCTGGTCTTAAAAGTCTTTTGGAGGTCTGCGGTGCCTGGATTCACATCAAGACTATCGGGAGGAACCGTTTCGGTTTCAGTAGAACTGGTAGAATGCTGACGGTATTGGAGCTTAAACTGAAGACCGAGGAAATCGGTAAACGATAGATCGAGCGTTCCTCCGAATTGATATCCTATACCGGATCCGGGATTTATCAGCGTTATCTTCTGGACTACAGTCTGATTAGGATCGCTTTGGAACGGCCAATCGAATCCGAAATAATAGTTGGTCGAACCGGGAAGCCAGGTATAATTCAATCCGGCCTCGATGCCGACATAATTCCGGGAGCTGATGAGGCCGGGATCCCTTTGAGCCAGTCCTTTTCCGATAAATATGGGGAAAAACATCATCAGAACCAAAGTAAAAACGATAGGCCGAACCAATAAAGACATTTTCATAGGATAGTGAGATAGAGTGAAGCTACAAACTTACAAAACTTTCAAAGGCAATCCAAAAAAGGAACTGCGAAGGGTTGAATTATGTATTATTGGCCGTTACGAAGGATTTTGGCGCGTTCATCTAGCGGCTAGGATACCGCCCTCTCAAGGCGGGTACACGGGTTCGATTCCCGTACGCGCTACACCTACCGGTTTTTATGGTAACTTCTGCGTGGAGAATGACTTAGGTTCAGTCGTTCGGTGCTCCCCGTTTGATCCAACTAATGATTGCATCGATCTGGTTCTGAGGGAGGTGATTCAGCCTTTGCGGCATCGCTTCACCATAATCGATCGTGGTTTGATTTGTTGTCAGCTTGTAGACCAAGAAGCTCGAATCCGGGAAGCCCGGGACTACAAGGGCCCGGTATTTCTTGCCAATAGCCTGGATCTGATGGTGCATCAATTGGCTATAGCAGCTATCGGTTGTCAGGCAAAGCAATGCCTGCTGGGAGTTAGCGTCGTGACAGCCACCCTTAGCACAGGACTTATTGAAGGTCTGCGTCTGAATATCGGAAAATTTATCGCTCAGAACGGGCAGCGGAGTTGTAGGGCTGCTACAACCGGCATACAATATTGAAAAACCCAAAAGAAACACAAGATACTTCATAATACTACGGCTAAGTTCATCCACTCATACGGTTACCTATCCAACTATTCTTTAACAAATTGTTTGGTTACTGCGCTCCCGGCTGAGGTTATTCGTAATGTGTAGCATCCCGGCTTCAAGCCACCGATCGAAAGCGAGAAGGTACTTTCCGATCCGGTCACATCGAGCTGGCGAATGCCGAGCAAGTCAAAGATCTCGAATCGCTTGCCTACCGATGCTTCGAGATTCTCAACCTTCAGAGTATTATGAGCAGGAGTTGGATAGACCTTGATCTGCTGCATTGCTGAAGAAGCAACCGATGATGTGCCAGATGTTGCGGAAGTATCTTCGGTGAAGTGAAGGATCTGATCGGAGGGAACATTGTAATACCGATTGACGGTACGATGACGATATTTATCACAGGGCCAGTAAACAACGATGGAATCGGCAACGGTGAACTCACCGAGTCCCACATGCTGCATCAAAGAATTCTGAGAGCCAAAACCGCCGCCGGTAGAAACCTGACGAGAATGGATTATGCCGCCGGCCCAAACATCGACAATGGTACCGATGCCTTCTTTTGCTGTGCGAACGGCATTGAAACGCATCTCAAGCCAATGGGTCTTGTCGGAAGAAGGAGTGACATTATGCAAGACTCGATAATCAAGCGGCCTACCGCCGGTGCCATGGTCATGAGATGCTACGGCGATATCCAGCTTACCGTCGTGGTCAACGTCAAGATAGGCCGCGCCACGAGCTTCAAGTGTATCGACGATGACTCCGGACTGCAAGGTGTAGTCTTCAAAATGACCACCGATATTATGAGCGAACTGACAGGTATCGATTCGATTGGGATTTGTTTCCCATGGCGGTATGGCCCCGATGTACCCGTGGACGATAAAGCCATCTTCCCAACCGTCGTTGTCAAAGTCGGACATCAGGGCAGTCCAAGTTGTCGTCATGTAGCTGCCCTTAAGTTCGTAGCCGTTGGAGATGCCGACACTATCTCCGACATTCTTGAATGCACCGCCCATATTTTGCATCAGGCGTTCAGGGCCGATCGATGTTTCGTAAAAATCGAACTTGCCATCGCGATTAAAGTCATTCGGCCCGATGCCCATGCAGAACAAATGTTGATCCAACCCGATGGAATCGGTCATATCGACGAATGTAGCTTTGCCGGTTTCCATCAGCATATTCTTGAAGACTCTATTGGGCATGATCTGGACGCCGAAGTCATTACCGACAAGAATATCGAGATCACCATCTCTATCATAATCGAAGAAAAGAGCAATGTTCGTACAGCCCGTATCCCCTTCGACGCCGAGTATTTTCGCATTTTCAGTGAATGTTCCGTTGCCGTTATTCACATAGAGCCAGTTAGGAAATCCCTTATGGGCATAGGCAACTTCATTTTGTGCGGCATCTCTAACGAAATTTAACTCATCGACCCATCGCCCGACATAAATATCATTATCTCCGTCACCATCGAAATCACCGAAGGTCGAAGAATTACTTTCATTCTTGTCGAGTGGAAAGTTGAGCTGAGCCGGCCGTGTGACATCTGTAAATGTCCCGTCGCCATTATTGCGCCAAAGGATATCTCGTCCATTGCAGCAAAGATAAAGATCGGGAAAGCCGTCGTTATTGTAATCAAAGGCAGAGCCCCCGCGAGGATAGGTGCGATAATCGAGATGGATCGCCACGTTGCTTGGAGTAACATTCTTGAATGTTCCATCCTGCATATTCAAATAGATCTTATCGGAATCATAGCCGCCAGACATATAGAAATCGTCCCAGCCATCGCCATTAAGATCGAAGACAACAACTCCGGGGCCGGCGCTGAGTTCGCCTACAGACTGCATATCGATATTTGCATGACGCGTAATATCTTCAAATCTGAATTGGGCGGAGGCGATGCCAGGGAAAATCAGAAGAAGAAGAGTCAGATATTTCATATAGCCTACTCCTTAATAAATTGTTTGGTTACTGCGCTCCCGGCTGAGGTGATCCTGAGGATATAGCATCCCGGCTTCAAGCCACCGATCGAAAGCGAGAAGGTACTTTCCGATCCGGTCACATCGAGTTGGCGAATGCCGAGCAAGTCATAGATCTCGAATCGCTTGGATACCGATGCTTCGAGATTCTCAACCTTCAGAGTATTATGAGCAGGAGTTGGATAGACCTTGATCTGCTGCATTGCTGAAGAAGCAACCGATGATGTGCCAGATGTTGCCGAAGTATCTTCGGTGAAGTGAAGGATCTGATCGGATGGAATATTGTAATACCGATTGACGGTACGATGACGATACTTATCACAAGGCCAGTAGACAACGATGGAATCGGCAACGGTGAAGTCACCGAGTCCGACATGCTGCATCAGAGAATTCTGAGAACCAAAACCGCCGCCGGTAGAAACCTGACGAGAATGGATTATGCCGCCGGCCCAAACATCGACAATGGTACCGATGCCTTCTTTTGGTGTGCGAACGGCATTGAAACGCATCTCAAGCCAATGGCTATTTTCTGGCTGAGTAGAGATATTATGAAGAATATGATAGTCCGAAGGACGCGTACCAGCGGTATGGTCAAGCGAGGCGAATATGATATCGAGTTTCCCATCATGGTCAAGATCAAAGTAGGCCGCACCACGTGCCTGAAATGTATCTACCATTACTCCACTTTGAAGTGTATAATCCTCGAAATACGCGCCGATATTATGTATGAATTGAGAAGTATCGATACGACTTGGATTCGTGATCCACGGAGGAATGGCACCGATATAACCGTGAACAATGAAGCCATCTTCCCAACCATCGTTATCGAAATCGGACATCAGGGCAGTCCATGTCGTCGTCATATAGCTGCCCTTGAGTTCATAGCCGTTAGAAATTCCGGTCTTTGGGCCAACATCGGTAAATGTATTATTTACGTTCTTCATAAGGCGTTCGGGACCAATCGATGTTTCATAAAAATCGAATCGGCCATCCCTGTTAAAATCATTGGGCCCGATGCCCATGCAGAACAAATGCTGATCCAACCCGATCGAATCCGTCATGTCGACAAATGTAGCTTTGCCAGTTTCCATCAACATGTTCTTAAAAACTCTATTCGGCATGATCTGTACGCCGAAATCATTGCCGACAAGAATATCGAGATCACCGTCCCGATCATAATCGAAGAAAAGTGCAATATTGGTGCAACCGGTATCGCCATCGACATGCAATTGCTGTGCCTGTTCGGTGAACGTTCCGTTTCCATTATTCACATAGAGCCAGTTAGGAAATCCTTTATGAGCATAGGCAACTTCATTCTGTGCGGCATCTCTGATAAATTTTCCTTCATCGACCCATCGTCCGACATAGAGATCGTTATCGCCATCCCCATCGAAATCGCCGAAGGTCGAGGAATTGCTTTCGTTCTTATCGAGCGGAAAGTTCAGTTGTGCAGGTCGAGTAACATCGGTGAACGTGCCATCGCCATTATTCTTCCAGAGGATATCTCGCCCGTTACAGCAAAGATAGAGATCGGGGTATCCGTCATTATTGTAATCGAAGGCGGAGCCGCCACGAGGATAGGTGCGATAATCGAGGTGAATCGATACATTATTCGGAGTTATATTTTTAAAAGTACCATCCTGCATGTTCAGATAGATCTTATCCGAATCGAATCCACCTGGCATATACAGATCATCCCATCCGTCGCCGTTAAGATCAATGACGACTACACCTGGACCAGCTTCCTGCTCACTAGCACATTGCATATCGATATTCGCATGGCGCGTAATATCTTCAAACTTGAATTGTGCAAATACTGCTGCAGGGACCAGAAGAAAAATGGTAATTAGAATTTTCATGGCATCTATGCTGACAAGTGTAACTGCTTCAGGGATCATTACAGAAACATCTCAGGACACTGCCCAAAAGCAACATCCTGAGAGTCTCATTCCATTTTCACACACTCTCTTGTATTACATCAATTCTGATTATCATAGAGCGTCCTTCCACCCTCCCAGTTCGGAGTGAACCAGAGGAAAAGATTGCAGTGCTCATTGATCTTGGTGTGGGGACCAAAGACGATCGTATTCTCCGTGTTGTTGAAATAGGTAACGGTATACCGGATGAACTGATTTTGTTCGAGCTTGATAGGCGTATCATAGACGGTAAATGGTGGCTCATTCCAAGCTGCACTCCGATAGATCGTTTCAACCGGAGTCGGATCAACAACATTCGTGAAGGCACCAGTTGAATCCTTCAAGTATGTCATCTTATCTACGACAAAGGTTTTGCCGCGACTGTGGAAATGGCCGGTCATGCCAAGAATATAGATTGGGCGCGGAAGATCGGTCGGTGAGAAAAAGCAATCTTTATACACTGTTGTCTCTTGCATCGGAGGAAGAGAGAGATTCGATTTTCTCGCAAACATCATCGACGCAGAGGTTGTCGTTCCTGCGGGAGCTTTCCACAAATTAATGATTACTTTTCCCTTCCCGTTAGGCGCGGTCTGGGAGCCGCCACCATCAAGCACAGCAATATTGTTGTAATGTGCCTCGGCAATTAAAGTATCGTTGGCACCAAGCTTGATCGCAGCCTGCGTCCCATCAGGCAATTTCGGCAATGCCCAATTCAAATATGGAAGTTGCGATTCCAGCATGAGATCTGCTTCATTCCAGATGATCGAAGAATTGAATTGTGGCTGGTATCTGACGGAAACAGTGTCTTTTTTCCCATTGTCCCTAGTAAAGACCATAGTTCTCGGCATTCCGGAATCGGGAGGCCAAGCAACAGGTGAACGGAAGAGATTCATGTGATGCGATCCCTGATTCATTGCAATTTCTATTCTTCCGACGTTAAAATCAACATCGGAGGGAAGATGAAAATAGAAATCGCCTTGGAGATCGGAATCACGCGGCACATCAAATGGCTCAATAACCATTTGAATTCCTTCTCCGATCGGCGGAGGATCCATTTGCACGTTACCATCTGCATCAGTGTAATGATTTGAAAAACCATTATTTATGACGGGTCCCGTACTGCTTTTACACCCTACAACGAATGACACGGTAATAATGAAAACTGCGGATAGAAATCTCTTCATGCTCAGCAAAAAATAGAATAGAATAAAGACGTTTTGAATGACCCCAACAGGATGTCCTAACTGTGAACCTAAAGACACATTTTGATTTGAGGAGGTTACAACAGGTTGCGGTAAATTGCTAACGTTTGCATTGTGCAAATGTTAAGACGACGTGAGAAACAACAATTTCACATGTTGCGGAAAATTATTCCCGAGAATGGAGCAACCGAATGAAGTCGAAACAAGGCAAATCCGATCACAGAGTAGGTCTGAACGTCAATCTGACCATAGATTTACTGCTTGATGAATTGTCGAGTCGTTACATTTCCATTGCTGGTTATCCGTAGCAAGTAACAACCAGGCTTGAGGGTATTTACCGAGAGAGAAAATGTTGTTTCTGTCCCTTGAACATCAATGCGTCGAATGCCAAGAAGATCATAGATCTCGAAATGTTTCAAAGTCGATGCTTCAAGATTATCAATATTCACGGTATTGTGAGCCGGAGAGGGATATATCCTAACCTTCTTCATCCCCAAAGCAGAGGGTACCGAATTTGTTAAGACTGTTGTATCTTCTGTGAAATGCAATACAGCATCGGCGGCTACATGGTAATATTTGTTGATAGTTCGGTTGCGATGCCTATCGGCCGGCCAGTACACAATAATCGAATCAGCCTCAGAGAACTTACCCAATCCTATATAGGCTGTCAGGGAGTTGCAGGAGGCCTGTCCGCCGCCGGTTGATATCTGCCTTGAACGAACGGCGCCACCAGCCCAGACATCAACGATCGTTCCGATCGCCTCTTTTGCAGTACGCACTGCGGTGAATTTCAATTGCATCCAATGTCCGGAATTCTCCGGAGAAGTAATATTATGGAATACCTTAAAATCTTTCGATTTGACGCCGGGCTGCTGACCTAATGAGCCGACAACAATATCAACTTTTCCATCATGATCGTAATCGGTAACTGCTGCGCCTTTGCCGCGCAAATAGAATTGTACTCCGGCAGAGTCGGTGCAATTTTCAAATGTTCCGCCCACATTGCGCAAGAAAACCGATGTATCCTTCAGAACGGCATTCCACGGTGGGATAACGGGTATGAAACCGTGCGTAATAAAACCATCTTCCCAGCCGTCATTATCAAAGTCAGCGAAAAGCGGAGTCCAGGATGTCGTCATAGAATCGGTTCTTCCGTGAGCATATCCTGTTGGAAGATTGGTCTGGTTGCTGACATCGAAGAATCTGTTATTCCGATTCTCCATCAAGTGATCGGGTCCTACCGTCGTCTCATAGAAATCGAATTGGCCGTCGCGGTTATAATCATTAGGACAAATTCCCATGCAGAACAAATGGAGCTCCATCCCGATCAGCGTATCGACACGAACGAAATTCGGGACTCCGGTCTCCATCAACATATTCTTGAATACTCGATTTGGCATCAGCTCTACACCGAAGTCATTGCCGATAAAGAGATCAAGATCGCCATCGCGATCGTAATCAAAAAAGAGGGCGATATTCGAGCAACCCGTATCGCCTTCAACGCCCAATTCCTTGGCACGTTCATCGAAGGTACCGTTGCCGTTATTGACATAAAGCCTGTTCGGGAAGCCTTTGTAGGCATAGCCGGCTACCGATCCGTCAGGATTCTTGAGAACATTCATCTCGTCAACCCATCTGGCTACGTAGAGATCGTTATCACCGTCGCCATCGAAATCTCCATAGGAAGCACAGTTACTTTCATTCCGGTCAAGCGAAGTCAGAATTCCGGCTTTATCACCGACGCTAGAAAATGTGCCATCGCCGTTATTTTTCCAGAGGATATCATTACCTTGAGTGCAGAGATAAAGATCGGTCAAACCATCGCCATCGAAATCAAAGGCCGTACCTGCTCGGGTATTGACTCGAAAATCATTATGAACACGGAATGTGGAATCGGCAATATCGGTGAAGGTACCATCTTTCATATTCTGATACAACTTATCCGGATTCAATCCTCCGGGCAAGTAGAGATCTTCCCAACCATCATTGTTAAAATCGAAGACGACAACTCCCGGCCCGATATTCTCAGTACCGTTGGATTGTTGAAAGATCTTTGTATTATCCGTTGCATCTTCAAACCGGAACTGAGCAATCGATACACCGCTTATCGATGCAAGCAACAAAGCGATGAGGGAAACTCTGGAGATTATCATATTTATGATCACACTTCTATTCGACACATGATTCCACCATGCATCATTTATTCTTTAATAAATCGTTTTGTGATGCTATTGCTATTGGATGTGATCCGCAGCAAATAACTTCCCGGCTTCAGTGATCCCACAGAAAGTGAGAATACCTTTTCACTCCCTTCGAAATCCAGACGGCGGATTCCGAGAACGTCATAGATCTCGAAATGACTTGGTGCCGAACAATTCTGAATGTTCAAGATGTCTCGAGCAGGCGAAGGATACAGCTTAACGTCCCCCGCCGACGATGGTAGCGTCACAGATGCCGTGGAAGCGGTTGTATCTTCCGTATAATGAAGAACCTGATCGGCATGGACGTGATAGTACCGATTGATCGTGCGATGGCGGTACTTATCAGCCGGCCAAGAAATCACGATCGAATCGGCTTCGGTATATTTCCCTAATCCGACAAACGAAGTCAATGAGCCGACCGACCCCATTCCGCCACCTGTAGAAAGCTGTCTGGAACAAACCATTCCTCCAGCCCAAACATCGGCGATGGTACCGATCGCTTCCTTTGCAGTGCGAACTGCAGTATATTTTAGCTGAAGCCAATGGCCGCTTCGCGAATCCGGAGTAATGTTGTGGAAGATCCTGAAATCATTCACCAGATTGCCTGAGGGGTCATTATTTCCTGATGAGCCGGCAACGATATCGACCTTTCCATCATGATCGTAATCGGTTAGAGAAGCTCCCCTTCCGCGACGGTCGAACATGATGCCGGAGGAATCGGTATAATCTTGAAAGATACCACCCCTATTCCATAAGAATCGTGATGTGTCTTTGCTGAGCGGGTTTGTTTGAAGAATAACACTTATGAAGCCATGGACTATGAATCCATCTTCCCATCCGTCGTTATCGAAATCTGCGAAGAGCGGAGTCCAGGAAATCGTCTTGTTTTTAGGATCCCCGCCTCGATAGCCGAGCGGAATATTCGCCGCGGCTCCAACATCTGTAAAAACGTTATTATTATTTTGCATCAGGACTTCTCGTCCGATGTTCGTCTCGTAGAAATCAAAGTCTCCGTCGCGATCATAATCATTCGGACCGATACCCATCGAAAAAAGATGTTGTTCCATTCCGATCAGCGTATCGACACGGACGAAAGTTGCCGTGCCTGTTTCCATCAACATATTCTTGTATACGCGATTCGGTAGGATCTCAATTCCAAAATCGTTACCGATAAAAAGATCGAGATCGCCATCGCGATCATAATCGAAAAACATGCCGATATTCGAACAACCGGTATCTCCATCGACTCCGAATTCTTTAGCTTTCTCGGTGAAGGTGCCGTCGCCATTATTGATATAGAACCAGTTCGGGAAACCCTTATATGCATAACCGGTGACCGAATCATTCGGAGCCCGAACGAAATTGAATTCATTTACCCATCTTGCTACATAGAGATCATTATCACCATCACCGTCAAAATCGCCGAATGTCGCGCCATTACTTTCATTCTGTTCGAGCGCCTGCACCATTCCGGCTTTCTGGCTGACATTTGTGAAAGTGCCGTTGCCATTATTTCTCCACAGGATATCGGTATTCTGCGTCGTTGCATAGATATCGGTAAATCCATCGTTATCGAAATCAAACGCTGTTCCGCCACGGGTATGGGAATAGAAATTATTGTGAACCTTAAAATTCGAATCGGCTATATCGGTGAATGTCCCATCGTGGTTGTTCCGGTAGAGCTTATCGGAATCGAGGCCTCCGGATAGATAGAGATCATCCCAACCATCATTATCAATATCGAGTATGACGATTCCGGGCCCGATATTCTCGGTGGCGGCGGTGTGCTGGAAGATCTTTGACTTCCCGGTCGCATCTTCAAAAAGGAATTGCGCCTTTAGCATTGCAGGGATGAGCACTATCAGTACAGCAAATAAAGCTGTGTATTTCATTCAGTAAAGAAAGTAAATAAATCGCGAGAAGTTCCTCTTTGCAAACCAGAATACTAATCCGCCGAAATCCCTAAGTCCGGCGCCGTGCTAATCCTTAATGAATTGCTTGGTTATGGTATTCCCGTTCGATGTGATGCGTAAAGTATAATACCCCGGTTTTAATGAATTAACCGAAAGCGTGAAAACAGATTCTGTACCCGTAAGATCAAGGTGTCGCACACCAAGCAGATCGTAGATCTCAAAACGCTTCACGCCTGCTGTTTGCATATTCTCAACTTTTAATACATCCCTCGCCGGAGAGGGATAAACTTTTATTTGCTGCATCGATGCAGCAGCTGTTACCGGCCCCACTGCACTCTTCGGAGTTGTATCTTCGGTAAACTGCACGATCTGATCTGCAGGGACATCATAATACCGATTGATCGTCCGGTTACGATACTTATCGCATGGCCAATAGATGACGATGGAATCTGCCTTTGCAAATTCGCCGAGCCCGACATGCTGCATCAGGGAGTTCTGCGAACCGAATCCGCCTCCGGTGCTGACTTGGCGCGTGTGAATGATCCCTCCGGCAAATACATCGACAATCGTCCCTATTCCTTCTTTAGCTGTTCGCTTTGCAGTAAATCTCATTTCCAGCCAATGAGCATTCTGTTCATTATCTGGCGTGATGTTTTGCAGAAGCCGGGTGTCTCGCGTTTCGATCCCAAGCCCGTTCCCGAGTGCAGCAAAACAAATATCGATCTTGCCGTCATGGTTAAAATCGAGATAGGCAGCTCCGCGACCTAAGATATCAAGATACATTGGGTTTCCGAAACGGTCAACCAGTGCATTATCGGTATAATCTTCAAAGAAACTACCGATATTCCTCATGAAGATCGTAGTATCAAGGCGATTCTGATTCGCAAGCCAAGGCGATATACCACCTTCGAAGCCGTGAACAATCATGGCATCTTCCCAGCCATCGTTATCGAAATCCTGTAGAATAGGAGTCCACGTCGTGGTTTTGTTGTCGCCATGACGTTCGTGCCCGTTAAATGCCGGAAGTGTTTTCTTACTTACGTTCGAATAGGTATTATCCCCATTATTCTTCATGAGAGAATCGGGGCCTATTGTAGTCTGGTAAAAATCAAAGTGGCCATCCCTGTTATAATCATTGGGAGCAATCCCCATGCAGAACATATGGGTTTCTAAACCAATCTCTTTTGTGACATCCTTGAAGGTAGCAACGCCTGTTTCCATGAGCATATTCTTAAATACCTGATTTGGCGTTAATTGAACTCCGAAATCATTTCCGACAAAGAGATCGAGATCGCCATCGCGATCGTAATCAAAAAAGAGCGCAATGTTCGTCGTGCCCGTATCGCCATCTACTCCGTACTGAACGGCACTTTCGGTGAATTTGCCATTGCCGTTATTGATATAGAACCAATTCGGGAATCCCTTATGGGCATAGCCTGTATCGTTGCCTGGGCCATCAGTAAGGAACTTCGCTTCCTGGATCCATCTGGCTACATAGATATCGTTGTACCCATCACCGTTAAAGTCACCAAAGCTTGAGCTGTTGCTTTCGTTACGATCCAATGGAAAATTCAGATTTGCCTCTCGCGTTCTATCGGTAAAGGTACCATCACCGTTATTATGCCAAAGAATATCACGCTGCTGGCAGCAAACATAAATATCAGGGAATCCATCGTTATCGTAATCGAATGCAGATCCCCCGCGTGGGAAAATGCTCCGATCCGGATTATGGATCTCGAAACCGGGAGTGGCAACGTTTTTGAACGTGCCATCGTGCATATTCAGAAACAGTTTATCAGTATCCAAGCCGCCTGGGCAGTAAAAATCATCCCAGCCATCTCCATCGAGATCGAAGACGATCACTCCCGGACCTGCATCGGCAACTCCAGCAGAGCGCATATAAATATTAGCCGGAATCGTCACATCCTTAAAAAGGAATTGGCCGTGCGCCAAAGCCGGCATAAAAAGGCCAATAGCCAGGAGGAACATCACATGTTTCATAGTTACCCTTTCTTCAATACTTCCATAAACGCTTGCTGCCATTCCCGACAGTGTATCAGGAATGGCAGCAAACAATTCTTTCTACAACGTTCGGTTATTCGTTGTCATCATAGAGCGTCTGCCCATTGTGCCACGAAGGCGCGAACCATGTAAACAAATTAAAATGCTCATCCGTTTTCACGTGCGGTCCAAAGAGGAACGTATTGGCGCTGTTATTAACGTATTCAGCACTCATACGCAAGAACTCGCCGGTATTCAATAGAACCGGGGGATCGTAAACCGTAAACGGCGGCTCGTCCCATGCTATGGACTGATACACATTAGCCTGAAGGAGTGTATCGCCAGTCTTGTTTCCGTTGGCATCATAGAATCCCTTCATTTTGTCAACCCAGAAACGTTTTCCGCGGCTGTGATAATGACCCGTCATTCCAAGAACAGAGATCGGACGCACGATGTCCGAAGGCGAAAAATTACAGTCCTTGCTGAATGTGACGTCAGAGTTCGGCAGAATCTTGATCGATTTCTTTCTGGCAAAGCACATCGAGGAGCGGGTTGTAGAGGCTGCCGTCGATTTCCACAAGTTAATAATGAATTTGCCCTTACCATTCGGAGTAGACTGGCTGCCACCGGCGACAAGAGTATCAATGTTCACAAAATGGTTCTCTGCAATGATGGTGTCATTTGCACCGAAGTGAACGACA
>JAUZOQ010000030.1 GCA_030706385.1 Bacteroidota bacterium
ATGAACTTACCTGTTGTGCAAAAAGTCAGCCAAGTATATTAACAGAAACAGCTTTTCCTGAGTTTTGGACGTATATGAACTGGTCGAGTTATCCGTAAAATTTCGATTATCAACATAGATCAGGTGCTCGAACCCGATGCCAACGTTATTAAAAAGGTGAAACTCGATTCGCGGTTTGAGCACAGTAATGAAATCATTCTGTGGCCTGCCAACATAGAGTGGTCGTTCCACATTATTGAGCCAGTAGTAATAGCCTAGTAGCGTTGCGCTGACAACACCCTGATAATTCAGTGTGACTTCCAGTTTCGCCTCGGCGCCCATGCTAAAATAATAATCGCGGCTTTGAGTGGTATCCGGTCCGGATTCCCTGCTGTTGCCTGCAAATGGGACAAATCCAATGTGCAAGTTGGAATAGAGATTCGTATTCGGAGCGACTGCGAGCTTGGAAAGAATACCGCCGCTGAAAGCAACTGTAGCTAACTCAAAATTATAACTATCCCAATAGTCATAATGCTGGAAAACGCCGATAAGCATGGAAGTATTACCCACCTTCATGTTTTTCCCATAGATGATTCCTTCTCCGGTAATATTATCGATAACTTTCCGGCCTTCGCCGATTGTAACATCGGTCCGGAGCAGAAAGTAATCGTACGGCTTTCGGTTTCGTTGTTCAAAGGGATCGCCATATTCGAAATCGGCATTGAGAATCAGCCGGACATGACCCACGGTCCCCTGGACTTGCGCACCTGTGGAGAGCACGATATCCAGCGGCTCTTTCTGATATACTTCTGCAGTTGTAACGCTTGTCACTTTGCCTTGAAGCAGCCTAGCCAGGAACCTGCCGGGAGCGATCAGACCTGCCAGAAGTTCTCTGCCGAATCTTTCCGATCCCGTGGTCCGATCATCGAGGATGTTCGAGCTCAGTCGGTAGGTCACTTCGCCACCGAAAATTCCCAAGATTGTCGTATTGATTATGTCCTCTCTTTCCGGTTTGCCATCAGGCGGAGCCGTTTCGCCAAGCATTTTCCACATATAGCTTCCTCCGAGGACGAATGGCATCGATTCATAAAAGTTGTAACCCGATGCCCGAGCTGCATTGAAATACCCCGCACCTGTGAGCGGGTGAAGGAAGAAGTTATTCCCAAATCTATCCAGATCCCATTTCCAGTTGTCCGACCAAAAAAAGCCGGCGGTTGCTGTCTTCTTCCAAGAATTGATACCTACTCTGGACCATTCGAGGTCAAGCACATAATGATCGAATAGATTCAATAGAACATTCTGAGCAACAACCTTCAGTGCCGGTTGCCACCAAGGATATTTTTTGTTATAGATCGGGTCGTCATTGAGTAACCCGTGGTACTGATTGTATAAATGCGCCAAGGTGTCCTTCACCAGGATCTTTTTTGAGTTAGTATCGACAGGTACATTGAGAACTTTTACGTTCGTGTCCTGTGGTACGACCTTGACCTTGCCTGTCTCCGGGTTGGTAACCTGTCCATAGGAAACTGCCGAAAAGAGCAGGAAGATAAGTGCTATAGAATATATTCTCATCCGATGATTGCCGACTTTTTTATAAACTTACGGAATATCGTCGGGGAATCTATTACATAATTCCATAAATATGTTACATCATTCACACATTGGGGAATTCTGAAAATTTTGGCTGTCGGATGGAAGTCTTAAAGGTTCATGTTCTATCGTTGACGTCAGAATCGGTATGTAAAGGAGATTGGATAGATTGTTGGAATTTGCGACACTTTCTGCTGCGCCGAAGATGCAGTAGTGGCAGCAGCCTCGTTTCTCGAATGAAGGTCATATGCCCATTTTCCAATAAAATATCCTAATCCAGCTCCGAAAAAGCAATCTGAAATCCAGTGGAAACCTTGATATGCTCGAGAAAACGGCGTAAACAGAGCAGGCACGTATGCGAGGATCTTCAGCCAGGTGGGGTGAGCATTCAAGGAGAGGATCGTTGACATCGTAAATGCCTCCGTTGTATGGCCGGAGGGAAACGAATGGTGGTCATCATCGAATAGGCCAGAGAAGAAATGAAAAGAGAGCTTTCCTTCATTTGCATAAGGCCTCGCCCGTCCGACAATTGTCTTCATGACGATTACGATCGCTCCAGCATAGAGGCAAGACTGCCCGATCTCGTAGGCGATCTTTCTCGCAGTGTGATCTTTGGCAATTAGGGAATACCCGCCGTAGCCGGCAAAGAGAATGAATGGGGTATAGAGTTCTCCGTACATTCTTCCCCCGACAGCCTCAGGGCTGTAATAGAAATCCCTGTCGATAAATTTGACATCGCGAACTGAGATTTCTCCCTCCATTGCGACTGCCGTCAGTCCGCTAAGCAAGGCAAGTGTTCCCCAATCCATCGCATCCCAATGCGCCGGCATACTGAAAAAACTTCCGGTTTCGTGCCAAAATTGTGGGAAATCGTATTTGGTCTGTGCCGAGCAATTGCCGCTAAAGATCCAAAGAGTGAGGAGCACGAAGATATTGATCTTGGCGGTACGGCAATACTTCCTCTTATTAACCATTGTTTGTTCTAGTAGAAACTTCCTCCCCTCCGGGAATTTTCAAAGTAGACTTGCAGGAAAACTTTTTGTTCGGTCCGAACAAAATGTTGAATAGGTCTCGAGTCATCCGGTGCATTTCGGGGATACCGGTCGTCATAATAGACGATATGCTCCAACCCTATACTTACATCTTTGAACAACTGAACGGTCAGCTTCGGCTCAAGGATTCCGACAAAATTATTTCCGGGTAATCCGACGTAGGTATGAACCCAGTAATAATTTGCCAATACCGAAAGCTTTGCAAAAGTACCGAAGGACAAAATGCTTTCAAGTTCCGTTTCGGCTCCGCCGCCGTAATTATAATCTCGTACTTCCGAGCTATCGGGACCATGGATCGAGCTATTGCCGGCAAGCGGCACAAATGCAAGATGAAGCGTCGTATAAAGATTTGAGCTGCCGGAGATATCAAACTTCGAAATAAGCCCAGCTCCGATTCCGAAGGCGCCAAGCTCGAAAATATTGTTATCCCAATAATCATACTGCTGAAAACCTCCGAAGAGGAAGTGACTACCTTCGTCCCCCGTATTCTTGCCAAAGAGCAATCCGTAGCCGGTAACATTATCAATGACCTTTCTTCCGACTCCGAAGTTCATTTCGCCGCGTAGTTTGAAGAAATCGAAAGGTTTGCGATCTCTCTCCTCAAACGGATTGCCGTATTCGAATTGCAGGCCTATGATCACGTTCGGCGAACCCGTACCGAATGAGTTGTTCTTATTGATCAGATGCGCGCCTCCGTACATCGTCGTATTGAGGACTTCTTTTTGATATTCTTCCTCGGGAGCGACGCGGAAAAGTTTTCCCTGGAAAAGCCTGCTTGTAAAACGCGAGGGACTAAGTATCGCTGCTGCTGCTTCGCGAAACACTCTTTCGGCGCCTGTCGTCTGGTCATCCAGCACATTTGATCCCAGACGATAGAGTATTTCTCCGCCGAAGGTGCCGTTTATCGTCGTATTGATGAAGTCACTATAGGAAGGCCGGGTTGTTTCGCCAAAATACTCCCATAACAAACTTCCCCATGCAGCAAAGGGAATGCACTCATAGAACGAATATCCTGTGGAACGTCCGGCATTAAAATATCCCCCGCCGGTATACGGATGTCCGAAAAAATTAATTCCGAACCTGTCGTTGTCCCATTCCCATCCACGCTTGATATTATTGCTCCAAGAATTGAATCCGATCCTGGAATAGTCATAATTGAAAACATATCTGTCGATCGCCCATACTTCTACATTGGCGATGAGAACTTTATAGATCGGCACAGGAATATCGGATTTCAGATTGTAGAGCGGGTCATCATCAAGGAGATCGCCGTACCGGTCATACCTTCTTGGCCTCACATTTTTCGGAGTATCGAGTATCATCACCGGCTGAACGGAATTCTCCTTAAGAGCGAGTGGATGAAAATCAGATCTGCTTGGACTATTCTCTGTTTTACTTGCGGGTTCGAGAAATTGTGCTTGAAGAGTCGAGGAAAAAAACAGCACGACCCAAATCATATGTTTTGCACTCATGACAAGTTTCCTACAGGGAGTAGGTTAAGACAATCGTTACAAGGTGATTCAAGATCCGTACCAGGGAGGATGGCCGTCTATAATCACCAAATAATACAGCAGTTACAGTATTATTGGATTGCTTATTATGAATAAAAAAGTGTCTCTTGGCGATTGTGTGGTAAGCGAGGATCTCCCGCGTCCGCATACTCTATGGAAATGCGAGTACTTCACAGATCGATAGTTTAATATGTCTATTCAAATGCTTTATTTCGGCCCCTCAAGTATCTGTAAAAATCGATCTGTGCCTGGACCTTATCGTTTCCTGTTGCGTGACGCTTATACTTATTCATCTTACCCTTTGCGATGATGCGGGCCTTTGTATTGTCACGGAGTTGCAATTCCATGAACTGCCGAATCTCTTTTTTCAGCGATTCGTCATAGATAGGAAAGCCGACTTCAATACGATGGGTTAAATTCCTTGTCATCCAGTCGGCACTGGCGACATAAAATCGTTCATCCCCACCATTATTGAAGATGAAAAGACGTGCGTGCTCGAGGTACCTATCGATAATACTTGTTGCCTTGATGTTCGAACTCATCCCGGGTACTCCTGGAATGAGGCAGCAAATTCCGCGAATGACCATTCGGATCTTTACGCCTGCAGTGCTTGCCTCGTATAGTCGCTCGATCATATCCGGATCTTCGAGGCTATTGAGCTTGATAGTGATCTCGGCCGGTTTTCCTTCCTTGGCAAATCGAATTTCTTTCTCGATTCGTTTCTCGATGGTTTTGCGCATCGAGAACGGAGCAACGAGTAGGTGTTCGAACTCGGTAGACCGCTCTTTTCTTCCGAGAATCTGGAAGACTTCCTTTACCTCTTTTGTGATGCGAGTATCTGTGGTGAAGAGGCCGATATCGGAATATAACGTCGCAGTTTTCTCGTTAAAATTTCCCGAGCCGAGATAGCAATATCTTTTCTTTTCTCCACGTTCAACTCTTGTGACGATGCAAAGTTTGCAGTGGACTTTCAGCCCCGGAAAACTATAGAGCACTTTTACACCGGAACGTTCAAGTTCTCCTGCCCAAAAGAGGTTGCGTTCTTCGTCGAACCGTGCCTTGATCTCGACAAAAGCAGTAACTTCCTTTCCGTTTTTTGCAGCTTCTTTGAGTGCCTCTACAATTTTAGAATTCGTTGCGACCCGATAAAGCGTGATCTTTATCGCGATAACTGCTTGGTCCTTCGCAGATTGGTTGATAAACTGCAGCACGTAATCATAGCTCTGATAAGGGTAAAAGAGCATCACGTCCTTCTGCGAGATGACTGGGAAAATCAATCGTGCGTCCTTCAAATCCGGATGGGGAAGCGGAGGCTGCGGTTTATATTCAAGAGCAGGAAGACCGGGATTGGGGAACGACATAAAGTCACTAAAGTTATGGTACTTTCCTCCGGGGAGTAAGTCATCGTCAGAGAGGCGGAAATATTTCGAAAGATATTTCAGCATTTCTGCCGGCATGGCAGGGTCATACAGGAATCGAGACGGTATACCTTTTTTACGTGCACCCAAACCTTCCTGAATCTTTGTAAGGAGATCACCCTGGAATTCGTCATCAATATGCAGTTCCGCATCACGCGTCATCTTAAAAGAGTAGACTCCAAGAACTTCATAGCGTGCAAAGTATTCTCGTAGCGAAAGGCGGACGACATCATCAAGGAACATGATATGCGTTTGTTTTCCCGATTTCTTCAAGGAAAAAAAACGTGGCAGATCGTTCGAGGGGATTTCCAGGATCGCGTATTCGCGGTTCCCACCCTCAGGCAAGGCGTCTTGTTTGGAGATCGTCTCGAAGCGTGGCATCAGTTCGATCGCAAAATAGAGACTGCGATTATTGATGAATGGATCGGAAGCCGATTTGCTTGGGAACACGGGTTTCAAAAGAGGTAGGACTTTCTCCGTAAAGTAGCTGCGGGCGTACTCCGCCTGCTCCTCGGATAATTCCGATTCATTGACAAGATAGATGTTTGCCTTTCGAAGGTCAGGGACGATTTGTGACTGAAAGATCTTGCCGAATGATCGCTGTTGAGCATCGACGATCTTATGGATCTTCTTCAGTAATTGCCGCGGATCGATCTCCAGTGCTTTGTGCTCGGCTTTCTTGAGGTTAAGCAAGCTCCGAAGTGATGCAACACGGACGCGGAAGAATTCATCGAGATTGGAGGAGTAGATCGCGAGAAATTTAATGCGTTCGAATAAGGGAGTCCGTTCATCCCGTGCTTCCTGCAAGACGCGCGCATTGAACTGTAGCCAGCTTATCTCTCGGTTCGTCGTCCGAAATTCGTTTTTCATGCCAGTGATATCCTGATTTTCCATAGATGCGGCAAATTACCGCGCCTATATGAAGAAGTGGTTAACAAATTATTACTACAATGTTTCCGTATCGGTTGGTTCGATCGATACGAGGGAGGTCAGCTTTTGCGAAATTGCACAGCTCTCCAATCCGAGAAGAGTGGTTTACACTTATTCCTTTGGTATTTTCCGGTGCTCGTCACAGGGATATCATCTCCGAAGATCACAACCTTTGGCGCTTTTGAGAAGGGAAGGTTTTCACGGCAGAATCGGATGACATCTTCGGCGACAATGTTTGTGCCCTTTAGCTTTTGGACATAGGCTCCGACCTCTTCGCCATAAAAATCATTTTCGAACCCGACAGCAATCCCGGCCTTCACACCAGGGCAGCGGGCAATGACTTCATCGATCTCCAGAGGGGAAATATTGACGCCCCCGCGGATGATCAATTCTTTTAGTCTGCCGGTAATAAAGAAGTATTTCAGACCTTGATCATCAAGTTCATAAAATCCTTCGTCCCCTGATCGGAACCACCCATAGCTAAACGTTTTTTCGTTCGCTTCGTCATTATTATAGTAATATTTCATTACATTGAATCCACGGATCGCAATTTCGCCTTTTTGTGATGGTGGAAGTTCATTGCCTTCCTCATCTGCGATCATCATTTCATTCTGAGGTATCGCACATCCGATCGATGGGAAACCGTAATCGCGCATCCAATGAGTATGCTCTCCATCCGAGAGCGAAATCGGAAGATAGCAAGAGTAGCAAGTAGTTTCAGATAGTCCATAACCGTGAACGATCCGAATCCCGAATCTATCTTCAAACTGTTCGCCGAGTTCGACCGTGAGAGGGCCGGCGCCGCAAATGATATGCCGAAGCGTCGGAGGTTTGGAAGGAATGGACCGGGATTTGTAATACTCAAGGAGGAAAGCGAGAAGAGTGGGAACGACGCTCACGACGCCCACATTCTCGTTTTCGATGCGATCGAAAAAGTGTTCGGATTGAAATTTCTGGTTAAGAACAACACTTGCTCCGGCGTACATTGGAGTTACGAGTGTTACGATCGTGCCATTGACATGGTGAATTGGCAACACGCACATCATGCGCTGGGAATTGGCGATGCCATGCCACTCAGATATTCCCTTCGCGTCTGCAAGCAGATTGTATTGAGTGAGTACAACCCCTTTCGGATTCCCAGTTGTGCCGCTCGTATAGACGATCAGAGCCTCATCGTCTTTCGTAACAGCCTCGTCGGATGAGAATATTGACCGTGCACTCAGCAGTTCTTCATCAAACCATCTGACGGATTTGTTCGTAGGCAAAGCCGCTGTTTGCTCTCCGCACAAAAGCGTTAGCTGAACGGAAGGAATGTTGTCAATAATCTTTTGAATCCGCTCAGAGTAGTCCTTTCGGAGAAAAACCAGTTTTGCTCCGCTGTTCTCCAGTATATAGTGAATGCGATGATCATCTTCGGAAAGACTCACCGGCACCACACAGATCCCCATAAGCCATGCGGCAAAGTAATGGAGTACCGTATCTGCATGATTGTGTGAGATCGTTGCGATCCTATCGCCACGTCTCAGACCAAATGAGTACATCATGTTCGCGCACATTCCGCAGAGCATGAAGAAATCTTTGTAATTATCTTCGCGGCGATTGCCATCGAGATCGTAATAGATCAGAAAAGGCTTAGTATCATAATCGCGGGCGCGCTTGAAAATTAGCTCGCCGATATTTTCATAGCCGACATACCCTGCCTCGCTCTTGTCCTGGGAGAGAGTACGTGCATGATTGATTTTTTCCAGAATTTCGTTGCCGAGCATTCGAACGAGATAGTTATTGAATCACAATATCGTATTTCACTAATAGTCCAGCTATACCGGAAGATGAGAATTGTGCTTTTCTGATCCTGTTATTTTCCGGGTCAATGATGTAGTTATATGCCGTGGAAAAATCGGCTTTCTCCAAATTTGTCTTGCCAAAAACAGCATTTTCGAGGTTGCAGCCTGTGAACTTTGATGCAGTGAGATCGGCATCATCGAAAAAAGCACGGATCAGCGAGCAATTACGGAATTCTGTTTTCTTTAGGTGAAGCCTTGCGAAAGAGACATAGTCCATAATGCAGTCCTCGAAGTCGAGGGCTATCATCGAAGGATTCGAAGTGCTGAAGTCTACTCCGGTCAATTTGCAACCCAAAAATCTTGCATCGCGAAAGCTTGCCGATTCCACTTTTGCATTACTCAAATTGCAGCCTGTGAATGTGCATTCTATGAAACTAAGCTCCCTCAACAAAACCTCGGTAAAATTGCATCGGAGGAACCTGCATTGCTCGTAATCTGCGATTGCCGGCTGAGAAAGAGTAAAATCGACATTTTCGAATGATCTATTCTCAAAGTATTCACGCATGAATGGCTGAAGAAGTTTATAGAACGATGTGCAACAGATCGGAGATATCCTTCAATTCATGATCGGCGCCATGGTCTTTCGTACCGAACGTATCGCCATAACGCGCGAATGCCGTCTTCATTCCTACGGATTTTGCCCCGACAACATCACGTTCGGGCCAATCGCCTACCATCAGTGCCTCTTCAGGTCTGACGGCAAGCCTTTCCAGTGCCATCTTAAAAGGCTTTTGAGATGGCTTGCGCTCACCGGTATCATCGAAGGTAACGGCAACGCTGAAGAAATGGTGGAAATTGATGTAGCATAACCTGAGCCAAGCTTCGCGACTGGGTGCGTCTGTCAGGACGGCGAGTTTGCTGCCCCGGCGGATCAATTCCATCAGTGTTGCTGTCACATGGGGATATGGTTTGAGAGCCGCTTCACGAGCCCGCCGGTATGCAATGATCCCTGAAGCAAGAACGCGGTGATCGATTTTTTGAAAGATGTTATAGATCAGATCGTCAAAGACTTGCTGGTACTCAATGCCTCGCTCTTTATAGATCGCATCGATTCGTTCACGAATCTCTGCAGGCTGAAGTTCCAAACCTGCATCGACCATGGCGTCGATAGCGGCATCGATAGCACGGCGTTTCATTGACATAAAATCGACAAGGGTATTATCGAGATCGAAAACTACGGCTTTGATCATTCTTCTTGGTTGTATTATTCGTCCTGCAAAATTACGCTATACTGCCGGACATTGCAGAATTGACAACTTCTATGACATGCATCACGGGAATCGGAAGATCCCGATCACGAACTCCAAGTTGAAGCTGCATCAGGCATCCGGCATTTGCTGTTGCAACAATATCAGGGGTTCGCGAAGTGATTATGATCATTTTCCTTTCAAGTAATGCCTCGCCCATTTCCGGATGTTCAATATTGTGCGTGCCTGCACTTCCACAGCAAATTTCATTTTCTTCAAAGGCAAAAACATCGGTGTTGCGTACCAATTTCAACAATTCAGCTGGAGCATCCTTAATTTGTTGGCCGTGATAGAGATGGCACGGAGCCTGATATCCAATGGTCTTTTTCTTCGGAAGCATGAGATTCATTTTCAGGAGATCATCCTCATGAAACTCCAGAAGGAATTCGGAGATATCACGGATCGTGCCTCGAACTCGGGTAGCGCGTTCATACTCCGGATGGCCCTCGAATAACTTGGGATAATCCTTTAACATTGCTCCGCAACCGGCAATATTGGCAATGTAATAATCGATCGTTGCGCTTTCTAATGCACTGATCGTTTTTAGAGCCAGTTCGCGCGCATGCTCTCCGAATCCTGCGTGCGCAGAAAGCGCACCACAACACGCTATTTCCGGAATAATGTGAACATCGTATCCCATTTTGTTCAGCACGCTTATGGTGGCGTCGTTAATTCGTGCGGTAAACAGATCGCCGATGCAGCCGATAAGTAGTCCGACTGAACCTCTTTTAGCGGCTGTTGATCGATATACGGAATTTCGCCGATGGGGAAACGGGACTTGATCCGGTAAAAGCGCAATAGAAGAAGCGAAGCGTTTCAGAGGGAAGCTCCTCCGATCAAAAGTTTTCTCGAAAAGCCGAGCGAGCCTGGTTATGGCCAAGGCCGCAATCGGAACTTGGAGGATTCGGGTAAGTATTGGCGAGCCAATTAACTTCGTGTAGATGAATTCACGAAAAAGACTAACTCCTGCTCGTTCATTGATGATCTCGCGAGTCTGCTCCATCAGTATACCAAATTGGACACCGGAAGGGCAGGCCGTTTCGCACGAACGGCACACGACACAGGATCCTTCGTGCGATACAAACATTTCATCGGTTGCAGATATGCTACCTTCTTCAACTGCTTTCATCAGGTAGATTCTACCTCGAGGACTCGACATTTCCTCTCCTGTCACAAGGTAGGTAGGGCAGTGTTCGAGGCAAAGGCCGCAATGGATGCATGCCTGTAATTTCTCGGAGCGCTCGAAAAATTGTGCGGTATGAAGGTTATCGTTCATCCTCTCAAACGAGCACTCCTTTCGGGTCAAATACTTTTCTCACGTTCATCAATAACTCTTGAGCAACGGGTGAGAGTACGGCCTTTCTTCCAGCATCGCGAAGCAATATCATTTTACGAACGGAACCGACCCATTCGGAATCGCTCAATTCTTCGACCATCATAATCTCCGACTTGAGCAACTCTCTATCATAACTTACATCTTCGGAATATCCGGCAAATTCGACAAGAAGTTTTCCATCAAATTCTTCAAGGCAAGTCGGATGAAAAAGCACAAGCCTTTGCTTTGAATCGAGGGGAGCCAGGAAACGAAAAAATTCTTCCGGTCTTGGTTGTACTTTTAGTGTGAGATCAAGAATCACTCCAAATCGCCCTTGCGACCCGCAAAATGAGCGATGGATATCGTAACCGGCAACAGATTTTACAACTCGGGATCCGCTTTTGAAGATCTCACCACTAGTCGTGCAAAAGGTACCACCAAGAATGGTGGTACGGAGAGCTCCGCTGCTTAGTGAACGTGGATGGAAATGATCCATTGCGATCGCAGCGCCGAGGGTTTGCTCCAATGACTCATCGGCGCATAAGGTCGGGATCCATTGGCCTTTGGCAACAAGGATGTTCTCAAGTTTTGTTAACGGGATCCCTGAGCCTACAGAAATGATCATTTCTTCGGGTTCATAAAGTACTACCGAGTTCAGCTTCGAAAGCGAGATCGTATCTTCTGCATGACGATCAGCGTCATTGCCTGAAATATGAAGCGGAAGATCCTTTCTTTTTCGAAGAAAGTCAGAGACTTCAGTATGCGAGTTCGGTGTGAACGCCATTAGATTCCGATCGCGATAGGATGAGGTAGTTTACTCAGAGCGAGTTGCCCGCAAGCCGCCTCGATATCTTCACCTGAGCTTGAGCGTACCATGACATGAACTCCCTCGGCGCGGAGCAGATCATTGAATCGGATGAAATGCTCGTCGGTTGCAGGATGAAGTTCAGCGCCTATTCCGACGGGATTCGTAAAATCGATCCGATGAAAAGGAATGACATTCACTTTACTTGGCAGGCGCCGGGCGATCTTTGCAAGACGACGGGCATCGGCATCGCTATCATTAAGCCCTTCAAAAAGAATATACTCGTACGTTACCGGTATTCCGGTAACTTTATAATACTCATCCATAGCTTCTAGCAAATCTTTGATCGGATGTGCGCGGTTTATCGGCATGAGCTTTGAGCGAAGTTCATCCGTCGTCGCATGAAGGCTGAGGGCAAGTTTGACGCCGAGCTTTTCATGAGCAAACTTCCTAATTTCTTCAGGCAATCCGCTCGTTGATACAGTGATGCGCTTCGAGCCGATGATATCGAGTTCGGGATCGGTGAGGATGCGAAGCGAACGAACAACGTTGTCGTAATTGAGCAGCGGTTCGCCCATTCCCATATAAACTACATTAGTGATACGTTCACCTGTAAGGCGCTCAACTTCAAAATATTGCTGAAGAATTTCAGAGGTGGTCAAATTACGTTTGAGCTTCATCGATGCCGTTGCGCAGAACTTGCAATCAAGAGGGCAGCCCACCTGTGTCGAAAGGCAGAGTGTCTTGCGACGAGCTTCGCCTTTCGAATCGCGCATTTCACTGGGAATGAGAACACTTTCGATCTGAAAACCATCTGAGAGATCGAATAAGAACTTTATCGTGCCATCTTCACTCATAGACCTGTGCGCAAGCGAGATCGTACCGATCGTAAATTGTTCGTCGAGCAATGATCGCAGATCAGCAGGAAGTTGTGTCATCTCTGAGAAGCTGCGGGCGCGCTTGGCATGCAGCCATTGGTAGATCTGTTTTCCGCGATAGGCAGGGATATCGCCGATTTTCGAATAGATCGCCGCCAGGATCTCCGGCTGCGAGAGCCCGAGAAGATCATTCGATAGTATTTTTGGGTTGCGATTCATTTTTGGGTTATGCGCGTTAGCAAGCTGATTCGTCTGGTAATAACACGAATATGTCTCAACAAATTACGTTCGCTCCGATCTTTACTTTCCGCCATGCTCATGAGCAGGAGCAGCTTCGCGCCTGGCGCAAGGCACTTCGCGATGAGCATAAGAATCTGGTTTTCACCAATGGTGTCTTCGATATTCTGCACCACGGCCATGTCTCTTATCTTAAGGAAGCCCGAAATCTCGGTGACGCCCTTGTTATAGGATGTAATGCCGATGCATCGGTGCGCAGGCTTAAAGGCGAAAAACGTCCGCTTCAATCCGAAGGCGACCGTGCTCACATACTGGCAGCCTTGAAAGCCACGGATTGCGTCGTGATCTTTGATGATGACACACCCTTATCACTTGTGGAGTTTCTTGTTCCCGATGTTCTTGTCAAGGGTGCCGATTGGAGTGTCGAGCATGTTGTGGGTCGGGATGTTGTCGAAAGACATGGGGGGAAAGTTCTGACCATTCCGTTCATTGAGGGAAGATCGACTACCGGTGTTGTGGAAAAAGTGATCGAACGCTATTCGAAATAATCCGTTACTCCCGGAGATCAATGATCTTTGTTCCTTTGGGTGGCGAGTAAGTGAAGCTCGAAGCTTTCAGCTTCTTCACCGTTTGCATTTTGATGTTCGCAATTGCCACATCTCCCATCGCTGCGCGAGCAGTGATCTTATTTATGATGATCCCGGATTTCGGTGAGCGGGTGAAAGAAAACTTTAGCATTGAAATTCCACCAACACTCTCCAGAACCTTCGAGATATCTTTTGATGGCGTTAAGGCGAGTTCGAAGGTATTATGTTTCTTTGTGAGTGTGCCGGAATAATTAGAGGAAAACTTGACAAGCTCCTGAACATTTGAAAGGGAGCCGGACTTGCTATCGGCCTTATCGAGCACAACTTCCTTTTTCGTTTTGTCCAAATGCCAGATCGTTGTTCCGTCACTAATAATCAGATCGCGCGGATTCTCGATCCGGAATTTTCCGGAGCCGCTGGCGAAGGTTAACGAATTCTTTTCACCGTCAAGCGTAAAGGAAATTGTCGTACCTTCTCCTTGCGAATAGAGTTTTTCCAGCTCCTTCGCCATTTCATCGGCTGTCTGGGCCCATGACGCCGATGATAGCAAGAGACATACCAGAATGAGAGCTGTATTACGGATGCTGTAAGAATTCATAGATTTCATTTTTTCGTTCATTCCACTCTTCACTGGTAATCGCAAAGATCTTTGTATCCTGCCACTTTCCGCCGAGATAGAGCGCGCGAATTGCTGTTCCTTCGAAGCGCAAATTCAGTTTTTCCGCCATCCGGAGGCTCGGGACATTTTCCGGAGCTATCCACAATGAAATGCGATGCAGCCTGGCAAGTTCGAAGCTGAAATGTAGCACGGCAACCAGCGCTTCTGTTGCATATCCACGATTGAGATATTCGTTACCGATCCAATATCCGACGAATGCCGATTGCGCAACATTCCGAATAATATTGGTGATTCCGATCTGGCCGATGATCGCACCAGATTCTTTAAGGATGATCGCAAATCGATGGTCGAGGCCATCTTCCCATCTTTCGATGGTCGAGCGAAGCATTTCCCTCATCGTACGTATTCCTTCGGCATCTGTTGCAGGCTCGGGCTTTAGTGGGCTATAAGGAGCCAAGTGAACATGTAGACTTCTTTGCTCGAGATAGAAGAATTCCTCAGCATCGCGGACTTCGAACTGCCGGATCTCGAGGCGCGGAGATTCGATGTGTCGGGGAAGCGGATCGACGGGCTTAAACTCTTCCAACATCGGCGGCCGGGACTTCTTTAATGTAAAACCGTTCTTCCAGGATTTCTTTGGTTTTTTGATGACGGTATTCGAACATCTGCTCCATCATCTTCCTGATCGAAACGGAATTCGCTATTCTGCCAATAAGTCCGAAGGGGACTTCGTACTCCAGCCGATCTTTCAGTTCCGTTAGCGAGGCGCATGGCTGACTGAAAGTGCGGGTATGCTTGAAGTATTTCATCGGGCCGGACAGCACAAGATCTGTCAGTCGGAATGGCCGATCGAACTCTTCTATGCGCACCAGCCAGTGGCTGGGGAAGAAATTGTACTGCATTACCCTCATCTCGATGATTTTACCAAGCCCTTTGCCCGATTCCCGAATCAGTTCGGCTTTCATCCAGGGCGGTGAAATAAGCCCGAGGTTTTTTGTATCGGTGTGAAAATCGAAAACTGCTTCGATCGGAGCGGCTATGGCTATACTGCTTTCAATAATGGTCATGCTGCTTTGGCCAAGGCCTCTAAGACTTCATCGACATGCCCGGTGACCTTTACTTTAGGGAATATCGCAATTATCTTCCCTTTTTCATCGATAATGAAGGTCGAGCGGACGATACCCATATATTTTCTGCCATACATGGATTTTTCCTGCCAAACTTGATAGTCATTAGCGATCTTCTTTTCCGTATCCGCGATAAGCGGGAAGGGAAGATCGTACTTCGTTTTGAAATTCTGATGTGATTTCTCAGAATCGGGACTTACTCCAAGAAGTACTACGCCCTTCTTCTTCAGGCGCGAGTATGAATCTCGGAAGTCACACGCTTCTGCTGTGCAGCCCGTCGTATTATCCTTCGGGTAAAAGTACAGCACAACTTTTGATCCTCTGAGATCCTTCAAGGAAATCTTCTTGCCGTTCTCATCCACTCCGGAAAAATCGGGAGCCTTATCGCCAACCTTTAACATAGTGTCTCAATAAATTATTTAAAATCTACTGCCGCTTCTCCCTTGGTGACGATGGCTACGGCCCAATGGCGTCCTTTTTGCTTGACCATCCAAAAATAAGCCGGTTGCTCTCCATCATTGGGGGATTTGACCCGCACCATTCCGGTTTCTTCGATCTCACCGTCATAGAGCAAACCCCGTTGAAGCTCCTGTTTCAGATCCCGATCGACATCGGCACGGGAGGTGGAGAAGAATTTGTGATTATGCATGTCATAGAGTGTACGCATCCAGCCGATGTAATCACTGGTCACATAGGGGTTCTCAAAATATGACCGGAATACCCGAGTTGCGACCATGGAGTCACGCGCCGGAACATCGTTGCGCGTGACTGCATCGGCGAATTTCTGAGCGGCCTGTATCTGCTCCGATGCGCCGCGATCACAACCGGCTACCAGTAGCAGCAAAACCGCACAGCTAAACCAGCGGAACACCGATGACCTCTCTTTTCTCTTTAACATAGATCAGAACTCCACGATGGATAAAAAAATTTTCGGGTACAGGATATGGCGTTTCAGCATTCGGTTGATCGCTAAAAACAATCGCTCCGTCCTCAGTGTCCAGAACTTTCAAGTGGTTGCGAAGAAGGTTGCCCAGCATTGCCTGAGGATTATTCTGGATCCGTTCATGATAGGAGAAAACGATATACTTACCGAATTCCGCAAAATCGATCGTGCCGCGAAGCTCGGAAATCTCGAGAACGCCTTTGAGTGCATCCGCAATGGCCGAAAAGATCCCGTCATCCGGAGTGATCGCCATGGAATAGACAGAATGCCTATCCGTATCGGTAACCATCGATTGCAATGCCAGGATATTTTCTTTTTCAGAGCCATACGCCTCAAGGATCTCTCCGCTCATACTATCGATTGCGAAAAATTCTTTTCTGCCGATGGCTTCGCGTTGCGAGTAGATTCGACCTTCAAATTCGAATAGCATAGAGACATCCGGTTGTTCCCATCGCAAGACTCCGGTATGGATATTAAGTGCAACAATACCTTTTGGCTCGGGCATATCGGGCTTCCGAAATTTCTGGATGAAGATCGTATCTGCTGTTGCACGCTCAGAATTGAACCACCAGGCTTCGTCGATCGTCACGTCGCGCCAAAGCAATTTGCCCGTCGGAACATTGAGTGCAAAGAGTGATGCCGTCTTGGCATCCGTGTCACGCTCTTCGCCGGCAAGTATTCCGTCCGGCGAGATCAAGAGCTTCCAGATAATAACGGATGAGCTTTTTGTCCGGAATCGCCAGGATGCTTTCAGCTTGTCCGATTTGAATTTTGAAAGTATGCTCATAATTTTTGCACCGCCTCAAACATCTTCATGAGCATAAAAAAGCCCTAACTTTTTCTGGGCTCTCAGAATTTTCGATGATCCCGGAAATCTTAGGCGATGGGCACAACTATGAGATCAGGATTCGAGCTGATCTTCCGCCTTTCGGTCAATTTGACACTACCATTCTGATTTTGAAATTTCTCGACAAGGATTTTCTCCGAGCCGGACGCACCTGTTCCCCAATTCCCGCCGATCGGGGCCCACCATGCATCATAATAGGTGATCGTCAGATGAGGCCCGTTGAAATCAAGGAAGCAATATCCGTTCATACCCGTAGGCTCGCTGTAGTATGAGTTCTTTCGGTTATCATAGAAGGCAAGAGGCGGAACACCCGACTTTGCGGTATCGGGGGCTGCGATCTCGACAGGCATGCCGCTATGTCCAATACATCTTCCATGAACAGCAAGATCCATTCCCGTGCTAAGCTGGTATCCACTAAATCTGTGCTCGTGGCCCCAAAGCCAGAGGACTTCTCTTCCGGTAAGGAATCCGCCGATCTCTGCTAATTGCTTTGCCGTCTTGGTATAGTCACCTTCGAACCGCGAAAAATATTGATGGTGCGACATGAGAATGACACCCTTACCTTTTCTTTCGGCAGTAAAGATACGTTGCTTTAACCATTCGATATTCTCGTCCCGAAGTCCAAATTGTACGAACCACTTCACCGAATTATAGCCGGTATCCAGCCCGACGATCATCCAGTCGTCATTCTCCAAACAGAAGACACTCGAACCTTGTCCATTAGGATATTTTCCATCGGTCGCCATTCCCAAATTCGGAAGAAGCACATCAAAGTAAGGGATGCCTCTCGAGAACATTTCGTGATTGCCGAGGAGAGAAAAACTACCTTTCGATCCTCTTGGCCAACAAACAACGCTGCTTCCGGAGCTAAAGGAGCAATTATGTTTGAATTCGTCTTCTGAACCAACATAATAGACATCGCCTATATGAAGGGTGAAATCAGGTTGCTCGGAATTTCCCGCGTCATTTTTCTGCATTCCTCGGGCGGATGCTTCAGCTTCGTAGCCGCCCGTGCCCCAATCGCCGGCCACTGCAATTCGAGTCACTCCTGGCATCTTGTAGATAGCACCGCTCTCCAATTCCAGAGGATCCTGAAAATCGTGACGCGTTCCGATGTACGATTTGATCGAGCCGATTGCCGCTCCCACCCAAGCCCAGAGAGCAGTCTTCCTGAATTTTTCTAGCGTCGACAGATTTTCCGGTTCGACTCCGATCGGCCCTTCACGAGCAGCAAGATAATGACTCTTTAAGGGCGATCGGGATAGGATGCGACCATGAGAAAGGGACCGCAGTTTCGACGGATCTTTTCGGTGTGCCATAATTTGAATCTGCTAAAGTTGGGTACGAGTTACCATTGCTGAAGAACAAAGATAAGCAATACTCGGTGGGTTCCGAATAGTCGGGGATCCCTTATTTATTTATGCTCTGGGACAAAGTTAATTGACAAGAACCATTAAAGATATTTTTATGAAATATTTTCAACAATAATATTATTTACTTCTATATATTTCCACGCTTCCTCACCCATTAGGATTGCTCCCACGGATTTTCGCGAACCCGCAGCGAAATATTCTTATATTTGCAGTACATTAGTTCGTGAACATTAGAGCATTTATCAACACATTGTATTCTATAGTCGTAGTATGGAAAAGTCAAAATACGTAGAAGAATTAGTTGCCAGACGCTTTCAGGAAGAGATCGAAGCTATCCAGGAGTGCTGGTATTGCCACACCTCAAAACTTCTTGGCGGAGTCACTTCACCATCTCCGGACGGAAAAAATAGACTGATCTTCTGTCTCAATCACAAACCTGCAGGGATCATTCTCTCTCGTTTCGAGTACGATCCGGCGTAACAGGAGATTCCGGAACTCCGGGCATGTTTATCGAAAGTCAATGAAAAATTGACAGGGTAGGGCTATGCTTTTTCGGATTTTTGTCCCTGGTATTGGAGGCATTAAAATCCGGCAACCTTTTCTTGACTCCTGTGTTTCTAACCTGAGTCAATTGCATTACTTCCTTTAACTTATTTGTGGAGTTCCTTATGAAAAAACTAACCTTTGTTTTCGCAGTGGTTTGTGGACTACTGTATTCCTCTTCGGCTTATCCCCAGTTGCCAAACATGATCCTGCTTGAAGAAGCGACGAATGCAAGCTGCGGTCCGTGTGCTTCGCAGAATCCCTACCTTGAGCAATTCCTTCAGGACAATTCTGGTGCCGTCATAGGCGTCAGCTATCATGCTTGGTGGCCTGGTTCCACAGATCCGATGTATACCGGCGATGCATCGATGAATACCAATCGCATAACTTATTATGGTTTCGATCAGATCGGCGTTCCGACCTGCGTCGTTAATGGAAGCTATGCTACTCCCTCATCGGGATGGTATCAGGGTGCACCTGGAGATATTGATGCACTGACGAATGCAGTCAGCGATGCTCAAGGAATTGACAATCCGTATACGATGATGATCAACCGGTATGTAAATACAAAAGGCGATTCCGAACAGGTTCGCATCACGGTCAGTTCGACACAAAGTGTTACGAATGCATACTTACGCGTTATCGTTGTCGAAGGCGAACATCAGTACACGAATGCAGGGAATAATGGCGAGAAGATATTTCGCAACATTGCCCGAAAAATGCTACCAACTTATAAAGGCACAAAATTCAGCCTTGCAGCAAACGGCTCAAGCACATTCCTCTTCAAGTATAAGTACGATTCGAAGTGGACGACTGATCAATTAAGTATCATTGCATTCGTTCAAGACGATGGCGACAAATCTGTAGGAACGGCTGTGCAGAGTGTCGATCCTCCATCATCGGGATTTGTACTGAGCGTACCTGTCTCGCAGGGATCGAAAGAATTTAATATGAACGTCAGCAGTACGATCAATCCGAATGCCGTCACCTATACACACGAGGGTGACCAATCATTGAAGGTGACATTTTCAGTTATCGATCTTTTAGGTCGCCTGATCCAGCCGGAACAGACGGAGATCGTATCGAATGGCACCAATGGCTTCGGTCTTCATACGGCCGGACTTGCAGCAGGGACTTATCGCGTTCTCGCACGCACTCCGACTTCGATCATCGAAGTACCTTTCGTTATTGTTCACTAAGAAGGAAATTTCCTGATTGTGCAAAGAAGTCCGCCATGTGCGGACTTCTTTATTTTCATGGGCGCCTTATATTTCTTATTTCATACGCAGCCACGTTCGTGTTAGCCTTACTTCTCCCGATTCGAGCCTGCACATATAGATCCCGGAAGGCAATTCATTTGCATCGAAGTTTCGAGAGTAAGAGCCGGGTTCGAAGGTACCTTCAGCCAGAGTTGCCACCTCGCGTCCTGTAACATCGAAGACTTTCAAACTAAGAAAACATCTGGAAGGTAGATCAAATGAGATCGTCGTGCTTACAGAAAAGGGATTCGGATAATTTTGCTGAAGGTGAAATCCTGAGGGAAGTAAAGACAAATCTGTAGAAGATACGGAAATCATTTCCGGAAGTGGCCGCTTCCAGATTGCATCACCGCCTGTTCCTGCAAAAAGATAACCATCTGATATTGCGAGAGTATAGACGGGCGACTTGGTCAGTCCTTCACTGACAGATTTCCAGTTCACGCCATTATCGGTTGTTAAAAATACGCCTCCTTGAATGGTCGACGCGAACAGATCATTGCCTGAGGTTGCCAGAGCTAACACCGAATCATTGGGCAACCCGGATCCGATGTTTGACCAATCCGACCCTGAATTGCTCGAGCTATATATGCCTCCGTAGGCGGAGCCCGCAAAAAGCCGGGTGCTTGAAGTTACTAAGGACGTTATGGGAGGAAAGAGAATTCCTCCATTGACAAATGTCCAGCTAATACCATTATCGGTAGTTCTATAAACGCCATTATCAGATCCAAGATAGAGGGTGTTGCTAGAAGATGCAAATGTCAACGCATAGACATTCTCAAGGCCGCGGCTTGCATCGGTCCAGAAAGCGCCGTTGTTGGTCGAAATGGAAACGCCACTGCCGGAATAATTACCGACGAACAGATCTGATCCAAATGCAGTGAGTGCCGTAAAACCGTACGGGAGAAGTCCATTGTTTATCGCAGTCCACCGTGCGCCATTATCGGTTGAACGAAAGAGCCCGTCGTTTTCGACACTAATGAATAAATTCTGACCTATGTGAGTGGAGACAATAACGTCTCTATTAGATAACCCCTTATTCACAACATGCCAACTATTGCCGTTGTCACTGGAGCGAAGCATACCCAAAGATAACGCTCCTGCGAAAAGTCCGGAATCAGTCACACAAAGAGTATTGACATAGGCATTTGTCAACCCTGTGGTCGCATCCGTCCAGGTAGATCCGTCGTTAGTTGATCGAAGCAGATCCCCATCCCGTGTTCCGCCAAAAAGATGATTTCCGAAAATGCCTAGCGGGTAGAACTCTGAGTTCATCGCATCGTGAAAGACGGTAATCCAGGTTGCTCCGTTGTCAGAAGAACGGAATAGGCTATCAAAGGTACTAACGTATATATAACTCCCAATACCGGCAATGACATTTGCTCCTCCAGTGGACGCGACAAATGTCGTGGCATCCCATGTTGAGCCATTGTCGCTCGACTTAAGGACGATTCCGTCATCTGTGCCCACAAACAGGTTGGCCCCCAACGAAGAGATGGTGTTGATGTGGTAATTTCCGATGGGGAGTGCGGACCATTCTCTCCCTCGATCATTTGAAGAAAATAGGCCTGCCGAAGTGAGCGCTAAAAGAACAGTATTTGATATCAGGAGATGGGATACGTAAGCATGAGCCAATCCCGTATTCAGCGGTTCCCAGCTAAATCCAAAATCCGAAGAGTGGAATACACCATCTTGTGCTGCAGCATAAAGATCGCCTTCATGCACGAGGAGCGTTGAGATATTATGGTGAGCGAAATTACAGGAGACCCAGCTTTTCCCGTCATCAATGGATTGGTAGATATCACCAATCGTCCCTGCAAAGATTCGTTTACCGTCAAGAGCGAAAGCCGTTATGTACACATTTCGTAATCCTGTATGCGCCCAGGTGAGACCGCTATCGATTGAACGGTATACACCTGCCTCTGTTCCGATGAAAATAGATGAGTCGATTGTCGCAAGACAATCTACGTAGCCACCATAAGGACCGTTCGTTTGAATCCATTGGGAAGCACCTATTCTCGCGAATAGTAGTATTATTACACAAATGAGGATTCTTGCATTCATGACTCTGCGCCCCAAGCTTTACCAACGATTGAGGAAGAGAGAAGTTACGAGTAGTTCATTTCCCATATTTCCCTGGGTCCAGGCCTTTCAATCTTTCCCGGATCTCTCTTTCGTTACCATACTCCGAGGGATCGTAATAGACTCTATCCTCTAATTCTTTTGGCAGGCATGTCATCTCAGCATGAGCCTTTTCTTCAGAGTGCGCATATTTATATCCCTTGCCGTAGCCAAGTTCTTTCATGAGTTTGGTAGGTGCATTCCGGATATGGAGCGGAACCGGCAGATCGGGATGGGATTTGACATCTTCCATCGCTTTGCCAATTGCAACCGTTGCTGCATTGGATTTTGGTGCCGATGCAAGATATGCTGCAGTTTGGGAAAAAATAAGCTGCGACTCCGGCCAACCGACGGCACGAATCGCATTCCAGCAACTGGTTGCCAGAACGAGCGCCATTGGATCGGCATTACCAATATCTTCAGAGGCGAGAATGACCATTCGCCGTGCGATAAATTCCGGATCCTCGCCGGCATCGATCATACGTGCAAGCCAGTAAATGGCAGCATTCGGATCGGAGTTGCGCATGGACTTAATGAACGCACTGATAACATCATAATGCATTTCACCGCCTTTATCGTAGCGCGAAGCTTTGCGGCCGAATGCATTCTCGATAATTTCTTTCGTTAGAAGCGGCGACTGGTTTCCTGATCCTGCAAGCGATACTCCAAGTTCCAGAGCTGAAAGCATCTTGCGCACGTCTCCGCCCGACAGTGCAAATAGTGCATTCTTTGCATCGTCGCCGAATGTCACCTTCAGCAGCTTCAACTCTTCATCCAAGGTCAGTGCTCGCTCAAGGACGAGTTCAAGATCACGTTCGCTCAAAGATTCGAGGACATAGACACGCGCTCGGGAGAGCAGGGGAGAGATGACTTCGAACGACGGATTCTCAGTCGTTGCACCGATCAGTGTGATCGTGCCATCTTCGACTGCACCCAAAAGTGCATCCTGCTGAGATTTCGAGAAGCGATGGATCTCATCGATGAAAAGAATGCTTCGTTTTTTATTGCGCGCATTCGCACGGCGCGCTTCCTCGATTGTATCGCGAAGTTCTTTTACGCCAGATGATACGGCTGAAAGCGAAAAGAACGCTGCACCCGTATTGCCGGCAAGAACTCTGGCAATCGTCGTCTTGCCTGTGCCCGGAGGGCCCCAAAGGATCATCGAGTGCACATTGCCTGATCTCCACATCTGATCCAGCGGCTTGCCTTCGCCAATAAGATGTTTTTGGCCGACGATATCAGAAAGGTTCTTTGGCCTCAGGCGTTCGGCAAGCGGTGCGAACCGATCGGGGGGAGTAAAAACTTCGCCAAGAGATTCCTGGATCGGTTGAACGGGGTATTTTCGCGGTGTTGCCATAGTGTTTATGCAACATAGGAATTCGAATATTGGTCTTTGGATTCTTAATATTCTTCCATGAAGAATTCTCAGGTAAAGCACCACACATCCAAAGTCAACCTCGGTCTTTTACTGAAACTCAATAGCTTATTATTGAATTTACATACAGATACCCCCTTTCTGAGTATGTTAACGAGAGCTAATTAAGAGGATTAAGGAATATTTATGCTACGTTTCTACAAGATTGTTGCCTTTTCATTTCTTGCTTGTATTCTGTTCTTCGCCCAGCATAGTTTCGCCCAACAAACAGAAAGTGCCGAAGATGAGATGTTAAAGCTGCCTGTCTCCGTCCCTCATGAAGTCGGCGTATACCGAGGCATAAATTCTATTCCCGAATCGGTCCGCCGTACAAAACCATTTGCTCGCATGCTTCATGATATGCAGCATTATGCCGGACTTGACGGAGTCTATGATCGCCAGGCGCGTGTGGATGCATTCGAACAATCCAAATCCGATATTTTGCGCGATGTTATCACTTCCGATAAAGTTGAGGGAAGCAAGCTTCCTGTTTTTGCAAATGCCTGGACAAATGTAGGTCCAACGAATACCGGTGGTTGCACCAAAGCGATGGCCTTCGATCCCACCGATGGGAACACTATTTACGCAGGTGGCGCAGCCGGCGGCGTATGGAAGACAGTAAATGCAGGAGCATCTTGGAGTCCTATAACCGATCTTGTTATACCTGATCTTGCTGTTGCTTCGATCGCAGTTGATCCTTCAAATCATAATACGATCTTCGTGGGCTCCGGTGATCCATCTGTTGCTGCTGACGGTTTGCCCGGTACCGGACTTTATAAATCAACCGACGGAGGCTCGACTTGGCAGCACATGGCGCCGACAAAACTTACGGGTACAGTGAACAAGGTGCTTGTTCATCCTACAAATTCCAATATTGTGTTCGCTTGCAGTTACGATGTCAATCGTGGAGTCTATCGCTCTACCGATGGCGGTGTTACCTTTGCACGAGTATTCCCGGCGGCAAAAACTGCCGATGGTGTCGTTTGGGATGTAGCCTCCGCACAACTGATCGGCACAAAATTCCTCTTCTATTTGGTTGAGGGAAATCAGCCTGGTGGCGGCTCTACGGAATGCGGAGTCTATAAGTCGCTCGACGATGGAGCAACGTGGGCGAAGATATCGGCAGGGGGATTACCCGCCGGAAATAATATAGGCAAATCCGCTCTTGCCATTCCGACACTTGATAAGACAAAAGTCTATTGCCTAATGGCCAACCCGAATGGCGATCTCGCAAATGCAGGTTTATATAAGTCTGTGAACTCAGGTGTTTTATTTACACAGGTCGGGACGGTGCCTTCCACACTTTTTACCGGAGGTAATACAGGCGCGCAGGGTTGGTACGATCTTTATCTGGCGATCGCTCCTCACACGGCCACAAATGATACTCTTTATATTGGCGGAGTGGAAGCTTACTATTCTTTCAATGGCGGGACTTCTTGGTTCTCGTACAGCGATTATAATACCCACTTTCAGGTGCATGTCGATCACCAGTCAATCGCGCTTGATCCGACGAACACTCGGAAAGTATATATCGGAACCGACGGGGGAGTCTATCGCTCGACCGACGCCGGGCAGACCTGGTCCTACCGTTCAAATGGGATGATGACAATGAGGTTTTATCATATAGCGCTCGATAACAACGATTTTCTCAAGACTTACGGTGGAGCACAGGATCAAGGGATATGGAGAACGATTACTGGGCAATCGCCTACTCAGGTCTTGGGCGGCGATGGTTTCCAACCTATTGTCACTCCGACAAATTCGAATATTGTCTACGGCGAGGGACCGTTCGGCGACCTTTTTAAATCGACGACTGGGGGTGGGGGAAATACCTACTTTTCGATCGATGCACCTCAATTCGTCCAAGGCAATGCGAACTTCGAACCTTCAGATTGGGAGACACCATTTGCGATGGCGCCGAAAAATAGCGCGACTCTCTTTACCGGCAGGCAGAGAATATGGCAGAGCGTTAACAGCGGTTCAACCTGGAATCCGATCTCACCAACATTCGTCTACAACAATAATACGTACTTCATCGAATCGATCGGCCTATCTCCGGCCAATTCGCAAGTTTACTGGGCAGGATTGCAGGGTGGAAAAATCCAGTTGACGACAAACGGAGGCACGAACTGGACAGACAAATCTACCGGAACGCCTGGCGGGACTGTACGCTCGATCGTTTGCCATCCTACTGATGCTGCATGGGCGCTAGCATCGTTTGAAGTTTACGGAAGCTCAGCCCGAGTTATGCGAACGACGAATTCAGGAGCATCGTGGACAAATGTTTCAGGTACAACAGGCAAGACACTTCCGGGAGTCCCCGTCAACTGTGTCGCTCTGGATTCGATCAGCCCATCGACAGTTTGGTACGCAGCAACGGATAACGGAATATATTATACGCGCGATGCAGGTTCGACATGGTCCATCGCCGGCTCTGGTTTAGGGCTTGCTCCGTGCTGGGATGTGCAGGTGCATGCAAACAAGACTACGATCAGAGTCGGTACGCACGGACGCAGTATATGGGAAGGGAATGTCAATATTCTTCCTGTCGAACTCACCGGATTGACCGCTACGAAAACATCGGGCGGAACAAAGCTTGATTGGAAGACCGATAGTGAGCGAAGCAACTCCGGTTTCAAAGTTGAGCGTAGCTTCAACTACGATCCGTTTGAGGAAATTGCTTTCATTCCTGGTGCGGGGAATTCCAATACGGAGATATCGTATAATTATTTCGACCCCAAACACGATGACGGAGTCTACATTTATCGCTTAGAGCAGATCGATCTCGACGGATCATCGCACTTATCGAATATCGTTGAAGTACATTATGGCTCTTCTTCAGCATTGCGCCTCGATCAGAGTTTCCCGAATCCATTCATTGCAAGCGAAGCGAAAACCGGAAGCGCTCGAATCCGATATGAACTACCGGATGCCGATGAAGTCACAATGAGTATTTATTCCTTCTCCGGAACCGTCGTCCGGACGATAATCGATCACGTTCTTCAGCAAGGTGGCGAGCAGGATGCGTTTTGGGATGGCACTGATAATAATGGCGTTCCGGTTGCATCAGGAGTATATTACTACAAACTTGATACGAAAAGCGGCGGAAGCTTGTGGAATAAGATGATCCTCATCGGCAGATAAATGATTCTTCTGAATTGGAGATCCTGATCGGAACGGAGCAGCTCCCCACTCCTGCAATTCTGTACCTTGGAGCATAATAAACTTACAACAGAATCATGCGAATCATGAAATAGAATTCTAGGAGCCTTCGAGTATTTTTGTATAATTATAGGGGAAGCAATTTTCCCGTTTCACCGGTTCATTTTAGGAAGGACATTAGGATGGGAAATGATCATGAGTATGAAGAGACTGAGCAGCAGAAGTCAAGTGAAGTAATAGAAGAATCTGGTGGACCTGGTTGGTTAGGATATCCGAGGAAGAATATGGAAATTGTCCTCGTACCGCAGGAGGATGTGGCTCTTGAATCGGAGCAATTATCTCCGCAGCCCACTGAGAACGGAGACGCTGTTGCGAAAGCTTCCAAATTGTAAGAAGAACTTGGAAATGATTTGTGATGTAATCCGAAGGTGAATACGCCTTCGGATTTTTTATTTGGCCAATGCTTGCCTTCCGTATCTTTGTCGCTGGAAATACTGCATTCTCCGCCCCCGAATGCCATTCCAGCTTAGCTCGAGAATAGAATTGTCACTCATTTCCAAAATACCTCTATGAATAGAACATTACTGGCATTTATTTGCGCTATCGTTCTCTTGGGATCCGGATGCGGTAAGAAAGAAGGACATGGCCATGGCTCACGGGGCACAATGGGGGCGGTGCATGCGCCGACCAGTGCCACCGATAGTATCAAATTTACTCCGGATACGGCCGGACTGCGGCTTCTGCTCTTTTGTCCGCTCGGAGGCACTAATCACGTTGTCGTCCATGACCTGACCACGAACTCCGATCTCTTTAATTCGAATGTTTCCACAACGGAGGAGATCGTTACCGGATTTACTCCCGGAGATAATTATTACGTCCTCTCCTATTTTGGCAATGGAACGAGTACGTTCTTCACTCATGTGACGAGTTCATACAGAAATTCGGTTCAATCGCCAACGCCTTTTACAGGGTACACTCAATATTTTAATAACAGCGGTACACAGGGACCGGGAGATGGAGTTGTGGTTATCATGCAAGAACCAGACTAAGAGGATTTCTTGAAATAATTTTTCTGAAAAAGGGGCCTAAAGGCCCTTTTTTAGTTTTCCTATATTGATGCCAGGTATTCGTGTAAGCTTCTTTCTGAGTTGAGCAGAAGTTTCTTACGAATCCGGTAACGATGATTCTCAATGTTTCTATCCGTAACGTAGAGAAGTTTCGCTATGTCGGTTGTCGTAAGACCGAGACGAAGCATGGTGCAGACTTTGTTTTCTGTTCCGGTCAGTGTAGGAAATTTCTCCTTAAGCCTTGATTGAAAGAACGGATGTACTGCTTGAAATTGCTCTTCAAATTCCTCCCACTTAGTCTTTACTTCAGTTGCCGACTTTAAGCGTTCTTTGATATCGCGAATCAGAGGATCGTTTGCAGGAGAACGCCGTATAATAGCCCGAAGATCGTCACGAAATTGTGTCAGTGATTCCGTCTGCATGATCAGATGCCGTGTTTTTTCCGTCAGCTCCCGCTCCTTATATTCCAATTCAATCCGCAACTCATCGGAGCGCTGTCGCTCCTGAGTTATTTCCATTTTCTTCATTTCGCATTCCTCCTGCAATTCGATAAATTGGATTCGGGTTTCCAGTAACTGCTCTCTTTGCTTTACAAAGTGTTCATTATAGAGTTCAAGATACTTCAGCGCATTGGGTGCATCATTGGCAAGTTTCGAAGTTTCATACATCATGCGGTATGTGTGCTCCTCAAGATAATCATACCTACCCCGACGGAGAAGCTTTAGCGCTTGCTTCGCAGCGGTGACAGCCCGCTCAACATCGCCTCGCTCGATATACATTTCGCACGCAATTCCCCAGGCATTGAGCAGGAGAGGAGCGCCTTGCGAAGATTCAAATACACCTATAGCACTGGTGATCGCTTCCTCGGCCTCGGAATATCGCATCTGGTGCATAAACAGCTTGCCTTTGCAGAGAGCGAGCGAACCCTTCTCGTCTTCATGCAAAAGGTTCTCATGTTCGGAAATATTCCGAATGTATTCCTCTGCCTCTTTATTTTTCTTGGCTTCTACGAGGATCGTAACTAACCTGATCTGAGCCTTGAGAATACTGGCCAGTCGATTTGACTTTTTCTGAACAGTGAGGTACTGATGCGCATATTTTTCAGCCTGAGTGAGTTTTTGTCTTGTCAGGAAAAGCTCAGAAAGCTTGAACAGAATTTTTCCTTCGATACTGTGGTATCCGTTTTGTTGCGCCTGGGTTAAGGAATGATGAAAATATCTTAACGCATCGTCATCGGAAGAATACCTCTGCGAGACGGAGCCGAGGACATAGTTGCAATAACATACATTGTATGAAGCATTAACCTTTTCTGCTCTTGCCGTCGTCTCAAGGGCAAGCGAATATGCCTCTTTCAGTTTTTGATCCCAGAGATGAAGATTGGCTTCGGCAGACATACAATCTAATTCGAGGTCCAAGAGTCCCAACTTTCGTGCAATTTCGGCTGCCTTCGAATTTAACTCTTGTGCCTTTGGGATTTCGCGCCTGAATTCATGGGCACGTGATTGATAATAGAGACTCCTTGCCATGCCTTCCGACCATTGGACTTTTTGCGATGCATCATGAATGTGGCCTATCTCGACTTCCATAGCATCGAGCCATCCCGATTTGCGGAATTCCTTCTTGATCTGCTCTAGTTGCGTTCGAAGTGTTTTCTTGCTTTCCATTATGTAGTAATCCGCGGGTTGATCAGGCATTAAGAGGGTTACTCCCTCTTCTTGAGGCCAACGGATATATTCAATGCAAATTTACGGGATTCTATAGGTGATCCAGTACTCTAAGAGTACTCTATTTTTCCTTTGAAATAGAGTACTCTTAGAGTAATGGATTTAGGTTGCTGAGCCGTAATTTTGTGCATGATTACTTTGCATTACACAACAACTGCACTGTCCGCCACGCATTAGTTGCCCTCATAGATACCCTGCCACGGAAAAAGAGGCAACACCTCCCAGGCACGGCAAATTGCCTGGGAGTACTGTTTTACCCCTCAAAAATCAGGCAATTCCGGCTCAAAACCGGAATTGTCTGGTCAGTCTTAGAAATGCTTCTGACTAAGATTGTGCAAATCTTACAAGGTAAGAATATCTTAAAATAGAGTACTCTTAGAGTACTCCAATCGCAATTTATCGTAGTATCTTTGTACCGTGTTATTGATGATGTCCACAGACTATGCAAGATCCCCATGCATTTGATAAGTCTGCCTCTCGTGCCCAGAAACGAGACAGATTTTTGAGACACAAAAACCGAAGCGCCCCTGGTCCCACCTCAGGAGCCTCATTACAGAATCATACAGCTGAGCAGGAAGTGGTGCGCCGTTCGCGCGCAAAGCGCCACCGGACGTGGGATCAGATCGATCGCGAATCCGGAGGTATTTATGCTCTCTATCTCCGCGATCTCGCTCGGCGATTTCCAACACTTTCGCCTATGGAGCTTCGCATCAGTGCTCTGATCAAAGGAATGCTTAGGAGCTGGGAAATAAGCGAGCGCCTTGCCATCGAAGAAAAGACTGTAGAAAACCATCGTACCAACATTCGACGAAAACTCGGACTTGAAGTAAGTCAGAATCTACAGAAGCACCTACTCTAAGGATTCTTCGCTTCTGAGTCATCACTTCTGAGTTCTGAATTCCAAATCCAATCCTCACATTGGGTGGTTTTTGGGGGGTGGAAAATATCAGATCTTACTTAGTTTTGTAGTCTTGCACGCGCACTGAACCTAAAACACCTTAGTCATTTTTCGAGCATTAACCCATGGCCAAGAAAACTGCTGCTAGCCAACCAAAGATCCGTCGGATAAGCCGCTACGGATGGGCACCTGATCTGCCCGACCATCGTGATCTGATGTATGCTGCACCTATGGCAATCATCCGAAAACTTCCACCGAAAGTCGATCTTCGATCAAAATGTCCGCCAGTCTATGATCAGGGACAGATCGGAAGCTGCACGGCTCACGCCATTGCCGGAGCCATCCATTTCGATGAGAAAAAAGAAAAGCTTTCGAAGATCATCATGCCTTCTCGTTTATTCATTTATTACAACGAGCGTGTTATTGAAGGAAGTACTTCCAGCGATAGTGGCGCACAGATCCGCGATGGAATTAAGACCGTGACAAAGCAAGGCTACTGTTCTGAATCAGATTGGCCGTACAACGTCACCAAAGTTACTATTAAGCCGCCTAAGCCTGCGTACACTGACGCAGCCTCACATCGAGTGACACAATATCAGCGACTCGTGCAGAATTTGCAGCAATTGAAGGGCTGTCTTGCAAGTGGATATCCGTTCGCATTTGGCTTTACCGTCTACGAGAGTTTTGAAAGTCCGGCAGTCGCAAAGACGGGCATTGGCACGATGCCGAAGGGAAACGAATCGGTTGTAGGTGGCCACGCTGTTCTGGCTGTCGGTTACGACGATGCCAAGCAAGTCTTCATTATCCGCAACTCCTGGGGCCCGAAATGGGGCATGAAGGGCTACTTCACTCTGCCATACACTTACCTAATGGAGAGAAATCTCTCAAGCGATTGTTGGACGATCAGGACGGTATAGGGCAATAGAAATGAAATAGTATGGTGAGTCCAAGAATACTTTATCCTATTAGACAGCTACGTGTTGCTGTACTGTTCCTTTTTGTTGCCGGATGCTCGGTCACTCTGATATCGAAATATGATGAAGTAATCGACAAAGGGATTTCGGATTTCCAAAGGAGAATGGATCTCTTTCTGATTCAAAAACAGAAGTTACCTCCACCTATTTACCGTGATACTTTTTATGATTCTGTTTTTGTTGATCTCCAAATCTTGCAGACGCGTGCAGCCTCAGTATCCTTAAATAGTCAGACGACGCAGATCATCAAGCTTCTTGCCGATCAGGTCCATTTGATAAAGTCAACCGATAGCTTGAACGCAGGGAGCTCAGCGTTTTTTCTCGGGGCGGCAAATACGATCGATCAGAATTGTCAGAATGCGTTGAAACTTGAGTTAGCGAAGAAACGAGGAGATTAATTCATGCCAATTGATGTCGGAAAAATTGCAGGCCAAATGCTTGCTGCTGCCCTTCCAATCCTGTCTAGCGGCGGAGCAAATGTCAAAGACTACGCCGAAACAGAGTTCAAAAAGATCGCGCAGCAGATCGCATTCATTGGTGAGCAATACGTGGCCGGCAAGCTCACCGAAGCCGGGGCAAAAGCATTGCTGGAAATGCAAGTGAACTCTGGTAAAATACTGCTTCTGACCATCGAAGGCCTTGGACTTCTCGTCGTTGAGCAGGCAATTAATGCGGCATTATCAGTTGTCAAGACAGCGGTGAATACAGCGCTGGGGTTTGCATTGATTGGGTAGGATTTAATCTTAGATGAAAGTCACACCGTAGTTCGAAGAATTATGTTCCCCCTGTCACGGACGGTCAAAGAAAGAGGGTAACCGGAACTCATAATTCGGTTGCCCTCAATTACATTCAAGCATATCATATAAATATACATTTTTATAATGTATTATATGTGATTTTATATCTACTATCAATAGCGAAATGCAGCATTGATGGCAAGTATTATGTGGTAGGCGGGTTTATCGTTTCTCCACAAAGGCAACGGCGAAACTGCTGCTAACAATCGCGAAACTTGATACAATTGTAAACCATTCGATACCATCTCCCATCTTCACCAAGAAATCTTGATAAACGTGATACCCTCTGCAAGCCTTGCTGGCGTGCAACTTGCGGCTTTGGTCATAGAGAAAACTGTGAAAAAATAATTTATTTTCGCGTTTTTGGAACTACGGAGGGTTGGCTTCGCGTTATATGCGTCCCTTGCAAAAAGGGAAGTTTATTGACAACAGATGCGGCGTGAAATTTCGACTTGTGTTTGTAAGCACAAAACGGTTTGACAGGCAGTAATGCCCGTCCTATCTGCCCAAGACATAAGCCTCGGAACCGCGCAAGAATCAAATCGAAAATATATAGATATTTGTGGAATACGAGTTCACGCAAGTGAATGTCGTAATCACAAGCATCGAGCCAGGACAATTGACTAATATCAGTGTGTTCATGCTTCGCAGAGTTCAAATGCTGCGATGATATTTTTGAAGTACAGACGTGAGTCAGTGCTTCACGAAGAAGAATATAGCTGAGATCAGTTGCCCATTATATGCATAGATCATGAGATCAACTTATGACTTTCGGCTTTACGCCGAGAGCTGTAAGATTGTATTTCATATTTATCAAACACTGTAGTGATGCACTTTGGTAGTAAGGTACGAAAAATACTTTGCACCATATACTTGTATTATGAAGGTTTTTGGTGAAGTTACAAAGAGCGTATGGGGGATGCCTTGGCACTGGAAGGCGATGAAGGACGTGGTTACCTGCGATAAGCCTGGGTGAGTCGGAAGCTGACTTTGACCCCGGGATCTCCGAATGGGAAAACCCACCGAGGGTAATGCCTCGGTATCGTATACTGAATACATAGGTATACGAAGCAAACCCGCTGAACTGAAACATCTAAGTAGGCGGAGGAAGATAAAACAAACGTGATACCCTGAGTAGTGGCGAGCGAAACGGGTAGAGCCTAAACCATTTGTGCTGTCAAGCGTGCAAGCGTTGGCGCAAGGGTGTTATAGGACGGACCGGTGATCTGCACGATCATCAAAGAGTAAAAAATCATTATCATAGCTAAAGTACCTGGAACGGTACACCATAGAGGGCGATCGTCCCGTAAGCGAAATGGTAATGACTCTTGTCTGTATCCTGAGTACGACGGAATAAGTGAAAGTCTGTCGGAAGTTGCGAGAACCATCTCGTAAGGCTAAATACTCTCCAGTGACCGATAGTGAACTAGTACCGTGAGGGAAAGGCGAAAAGAACCCTTTAGAAGGGAGTGAAATAGTACCTGAAACCGTGCGCTTACAAACGGTGGGAGCGAGCCCGGATTTATCCGGAGGAGTGACTGCGTGCCTTTTGTTTAATGAGCCTACGAGTTACTCATCCGTTGCAAGGATAAGCAATTATGTTGCGAATCCGTAGCGAAAGCGAGTCTGAATAGGGCGATTCAGTAACGGGTGGTAGACGCGAAACCTTGTGATCTAGCGATGGCCAGGATGAAGGCTGGGTAAAACCAACTGGAGGTCCGAACGGGTACGGGTTGAAAACTGTTCCGATGAGCTGTCGTTAGGGGCGAAAGACTAATCAAACTGGGAGATAGCTCGTACTCCCCGAAATGCCTTTAGGGGCAGCGTCAGATAAGAGTCTTCCGGAGGTAGAGCACTGATTGGGCTAGGGTCGTCACAACGATACCAACCCCAGACAAACTCCGAATTCCGGTAAGATGTTTTCTGGCAGTGAGGCTGTGGGTGATAAGATCCATTGCCGAGAGGGAAAGAACCCAGACCATCAGCTAAGGTCCCCAAATAATAGTTAACAGAGA
>JAUZOQ010000031.1 GCA_030706385.1 Bacteroidota bacterium
ACCAACTGAGCTATGCCGGCCTAAAAATCAAATTCTCTCCCCCCGTAATTGGCGGGAGAGAATTTAGCTTGGTGAAAATGAATTTGTTGCGTTTCTGGTTCCCAAAATCGGTATTTTGCTGCTTTTATGTCGATCTTAACCTCAATGGATTCTCAAAAGATATTATACTTGAGAATGCACCTAATTGCACTAATGCCATCTTTCCAGCCGATCTTCTTTCCTTCTTCGTATGTCCGTCCATTATAAGAAATTCCCACCTCAAATATACGAATACGGTCGGTTTTGGCAAGTTTTGCCACTTTGGCAGTTATTTCTGGCTCAAAACCGAATCGCTTTTCCTGCAGAGTGATCTTGCGAATCACTTCTATTCGCATGGCTTTGTAGCAAGTTTCCATATCCGAAAGATTCAAATTGCTGAACATATTCGATAAGCGAGTAAGAAACTGGTTGCCAACATAATGCCAATAGTATAATACTCTGTGCGCTTGACCGCCCACAAATCTTGAACCAAATACAACATCTGCTTTTCCGTCAATTATCGGCTTCAGTATCTTTAGATACTCTTGCGGATCATATTCCAGATCAGCATCCTGAACAATGGTAATATCTCCGGTGGCCGCTGAAAACCCCGTTTGCAGCGCTGCCCCCTTCCCCTGATTGATCTCGTGACTCATTATTCTGACACGCGGATCCGATTTGAATGGCTCAAGTGCCGCAAGAGTCCGATCAGATGAAGCGTCATCAACAACGACAAGTTCTTTCTCGAGTCCAAGCAATCCAAGATCAACGGCCAGTACACTTCGCAGCAGCTCAGCTACTGAGTGCTCCTCATTGAAGACGGGAATAATAATCGAAAGTAGTTTCATCGTAGAATGAGCCTATACGTTATCCTTACTGGTTGCCCCAATTCGTCATTGCGTCCCTCAACGATCGTTTCAAAGGACTGATCCTTTCTTGCGCCGGGAAAACACGATTCCGCCGATCGTAAAGAGAATCCCAACTGCAGTAAGACCTGCACCTGCTTTGAATATATCAGGTTCAAATCGAAATACGACTTCGGATTTTCCAGGTTCAAGTACCACTCCTCTCATAAATTGGTTCACTCGATAACAATTTCTTTGAAGGCCATTGACATAACATTTCCAACCCGGATAATAGGTATCGGTAAGTATTAAAATACATTTGGAATCGGTTACTGCGTTGATGCTAACCAATTCATTCTCTGATCTACCAAATGCGAGTTTTGCCTGGCCTGAGGAAACTGACTCCAAGTTATCCGGTGGATTTTCGGACGTGAAAAGTGCCGTCGAACCGTCGAAATCCGGCCGTAGTAATTCTGCCGAAGCTTCTTTATCAGAAGGCACTACTTTGCTCTTGAAAGCAAAATAAGCACGAGGCAAGGCGCGAAGATTCTCATAAATCGTCATGCTATCAGCTGAATACAATTTTCTTAGATTTGAAGAGGTAACCTCCCTCTTACCCGTAAGAACGTACCTCACATTTGCCAAGCCAAGAAGACGCAAATCTAAAGTATCGGTATGTACCATTTTTCGAAAGAAGATGCTCATAGATCTAACGGAGAGGGTCTCATAGCCGTGAATATCATTCAGCCCGTATACGACAGAATTATTTTCCGGCATCAGATATGGATCCTTAGATCCGTCACGCCACGTCGCGTATCGCCCATGCAAAGTATCCTCGCGCAGATATTGCACGATTTTATTGTCAGGATAGATCGGAAATTTTTTCTGATCAAGAGCAGGTAGCCAATCAAACGTAAATACGACAAGTCCGATGAGCGAGAAAGGTACTATGAGCATGCGGAGAGTTCGTTTCGACGTTCTGCCGTTACTGTAAGAACTCAGTAATACGGCGAGCACAACTGCAGCAACGATGGGAATCCAGAGACCAAGTGATGTAAGGGAATAATACTGTAATGTCTTTTCGATTCTGCCATACATCCAGGATTCGTTACCTGTTCCGAATGCAGAACCAGGTATCATGCCCGCAACGTACTTCACGATTCTTGGGTAAACTGAATCATGCATGAGTGCGAGATACCCACACGCAATGAGTAGCAAAACCGTCATCGACGCGAAAAAAATATTAGTCCACCGAAAGTACGACCGGAACTCACGCCTTGTAGTTGAATTATCAACAAAGGAGTGGAATGTTACCGCACCAATAATGCACATCGCAAATGATGCAACAATAAAGAATCTATGATAGAGAATCGCGAATAACGGTGTGGCGATCGGAAGAAGTATGCTACCGAGAATAAGTAGGATAAACGGACGAAGATGTTTTGACTTCCAAAGCCTATACGATCCCCAAATTGCGAAAAGCATCGGAAGGTAACCTATCGCGCCACTAAAATTCATAATGTCAACTCCTGCTATCTTTTTGAGATTGAAGGATTGGGCGTTTCCGGTTATTCCTGGAAAAACAAATGTAATGAGGAGCGGCAGGGATAGGATACGTTGCCGGATTGTATACTCGTCATAGACATTTGTTGAATTCAGACTTCCTCCATGAAAGAGGGTCTGGAACAGAAGCTCAAGAGAGGGCAACCACATAACCGCTGATAGAACGAATGATAATAAACCGACGAGAATAACAAAACCACACCGAGCGAAAAGTGAATGTTCTTGTTGTTTCGAAGGATATCCGATCAGCACTACCGAAACGATCGCGGCTGCGAAGAATGATGTCTGGAAATTCCCGCCCAGAAACGACAGTGCCAGGAACATGGATGCGAAAAGGAGATTCTCTTTGTTTCCGTAATGATAGAATCGCAGAAGCATTAGCACAACGAAGGGCATCCAACAGAAGGATGCAATTGTGCATCGGTAATGTGCGCTCGTAATAAACATGGTATTAAGCATGTATGCGCCGGCGAACGCGATGTTGACTAACCGATTTACACCAAAAAACCTCAGAAGCAAAACCATACCGATTCCGGCCACAAACAATTCGAGAATTGTCTGAAGAAGAATTGTATCGAGGGGATTAAACCACAACAACAATAAATTAAAAATGTCGAAATTATTCGCCAACGACTCGGCATACTGCGGGTAACCAGCCAAGATATGAGGATTCCAGTAGGCAAGATTTCCATCCCTGAGCGCCTGTTGTGTAAGTATCTTATATGGGTAGGCTTGAGCAAGCCCGTCAAAAATATAGTGATTCTGTGCCTGCGGCGGTTTATACTCAGCGTTAGAAGGCGAGGTCATCGTGTCGAAAAGATCGGAAGGAAGGAATGTCTTTCCATCGAAAATGTAGGGGGAAAAGGTAAATGTCAAGACGATGGCGAGCACGAGACAAGGAAGCCATATTGAATATTCCCCGGGTGCTGATCTAAACTTTTCGTGGATCATTTTGACCTGAATTCAAGTAAATAACCTCCTACCTCATCAACTCTCATTTCGTACCCACATTAATAATAAATTCAATTACGAGACAAATACCATTGCTTTCGCTCGTTCGTCTAAAAGGGATTGCACAGATAGGAAGGCCTCTGCGTTTTCATTTCCATTTTGATCACATAGATCCCTACTTATCTCAGCGGTGAACTCCGTCTCGATAAATTTCGTAGAAATCTCTCCGGATTGAAACAACCTATTCTCCATCACGAATCGAGCGAATGGTATTGTGGTCGAAACTCCGGCGATCTTCATTTCTTCAGTTGCGCGTTTCATTCTCTTGATCGCCTTCGACCTATCCAAATCCCATACAACAAGTTTTGCCAGCAAGGAGTCATAGTAGCCTGATACGACGAGTCCTGGGTAAAGAGCGCTATCATTGCGAACAAACGCTCCACCAGGATGGCGAACATGGGTAATTCGTCCAAGACTCGGCATAAACTCATTCCACACATCTTCTGCTTGAATCCGGACTTCTATTGAGTGACCGCGCGCGTGAACATCCTTCTGACGAATTCCAAGTTTTTCTCCCTCGGCAATCCGAAATTGTTCGCGAACCAGATCGAGTCCGGTTACAAACTCCGTTACGGGATGTTCAACCTGCAGTCTTGTATTTACTTCAAGGAAATAGTATCTTCCATTCTGGTCAACTAAGAACTCAACAGTCCCCGCACCTTCATACCGCGCTTCCCGGATCAAGTCAATTGCAGCTTCGCCCATTTCATTCCGAGTTGCCTGTGTTATCGCAACGGATGGTGACTCTTCCACGAGCTTTTGATTCCGACGCTGTATCGAACATTCTCTCTCTCCAAGATGGACAATGTTGCCATGAGAATCGGCTAGAATCTGAAATTCAATATGGCGCGGAGCACTTATGTATTTTTCTATATATACCCTATCGTCTCCGAACGCACCCAGCGCTTCGCTCATCGCCCGGTTCAGAGCCTCGGGGACTTGCGACGATGACTCGACTACACGCATTCCCTTACCGCCTCCGCCGGCCGCCGCCTTGAGCAGAATCGGATAGCCAAGCTCTTCTCCGACCGCAATAGCCTCTGCCGCATCTTTAAGTGCTTCTGTTGTGCCCCCCGGAGTAGCAATTCCCAACTTTGCAGCCAGCTTCCGAGCCTTTGTCTTATCGCCAAGAAGATCGATCGACTCCGGCGTCGGGCCAATAAATTTTATTCCAGACTTCGTGCAGGCTTCGGAGAAGGCGGCATTTTCAGAAAGGAAGCCATAGCCTGGATGTATAGCTTCAGTCTTCGTTTTCGACGCAATACGAAGCACCTGCTCTATATCAAGATACGACTCCTTAGGAGAATTTCCAGATAGCTGAAAACACTCCCTTGCTTCTCGAGCATAAAGAGCAGTCTTATCGTGTGGTGAAGCAATTGCAATTGTATTATATCCATATTCATGCGCCGAACGAATAACTCGTATAGCAATTTCAGACCGATTTGCTATCAGTATGTTTTTGAACTTCATTATTTCAATTCAACAATTGTGACTCCCATACCTCCCTCAGTCCTCTCACCAAAACGAAACGAGGCTACATCCGGATTGGATTTCAAAGCTTGATGGATCCGCCTACCGAGTGCTCCAGTCCCTGTTCCATGAAGGATCTCAACTCTGTTTAATCCTCGCGCATTAGCAGTGGCAAGAAATTTCTCGACTTCAATGACACCTTCGTCTCCGTACTTACCACGAAGGTCAATGCGCGGTGAGAATGCTTCGTCAAAAAAAGTGCCAAATTGTTTTAGTTTGCGTTCTTCATTCCTGGCGTCCTTGTTTGAAACAACTTCAAGTTGTGCAACTTTAGCCTTCATCATCAAGGAGCCAAAACTTACATCTACAGTGTCTCCTTTAACAGAGATCACTTCTCCAACTTGAGCGGGATTCGAAATAAGTCTCACCCTCGCACCGAGAGTTAACTCCGGTCCTGACTGAGGGACAGAAATATTCTCAGACTTGGATTTGGAAACCTCTTTCTCTATTTTTCTTAACTCTTCTTTTTGGCGGGATCGCAGTTCTGATAATCTTGTAGCAGTCTCATCGCCAGCTACCTTGGCATATTGGCCGGCCGCTTCACGTGCTTCACGAATGGCTCGCTCAACAAGACTGTTTGCACGCCCAAGGAGATCGTCCGCCTTATTAGAAGCTTCCGCAAGGATCTTCTTCTTCTGTGTACTGATCTCCTCGGAAAGTCGCTCGTACTCTAATCTTGCAATCCGTGACTTGCCGAGTTCTTTCTCCATTTCAGCTTTTCTCGAAGCCAAGTCCTGTTCTTTCATACTGAGCGAATGCAGCAATTCATCAAGTCGCGATGTCTTTCCGCCGGCAATTTCGCGGGCATGATTGATGATAGTCCTCGGCAGTTCATAGCGTTCGGCTATATCAAAGGCGTGGGATGAACCAGGAATTCCGATACGAAAACGATAGGTGGGCTTCAGATCCGATTCACTAAACTCCATTGAGCCATTAACTGCGCCTACATACGTCTCGCCAAACGCAGCAAGTCTTCCAAAATGTGTTGTTGCAAGAGTGAAACCGGAGTTCTTAGTAAGGTATTCGAGAATACTTTCGGCAAGGGCTCCCCCTTCTTCAGGCGCTGTGCCGCTCCCAATCTCATCTAGCAGCACTATTGAATACTCATTCGCATGCTCAATAATTTCTTTTAACGACTTGATGTGGGAGCTAAAAGTTGAGAGATCATCTGCGATTGATTGGGCATCGCCGATATCGACATACAAACCATCGATCAAAGGCAACACCGCATCGGGCATCGCAGGAATTGGCAAACCGGCATGCGTCATCAGAAAGAGCAGCCCGACAGACTTTAAAAGTACCGTTTTCCCTCCAGCGTTAGGTCCTGTGAGAATAAGTGTACGACTGTTGTGATCTAGCGATAGCGAGAATGGGACCGTCCCTGATTTTCCAAGTTTTGCTATTAAGAACGGATGTCTTGCCTCCCGAAGGACAATCACATTCTCCTCGGGTTTTCGATGCGTACCAATTGTAGGATTCGAGGCTTCGATCACGGTTGCATATTTGCTCTTTGCATAAATGGATTCAAGATGACCAACGATTTCCATTGACCTCAAGATCGCAGGGACAGAAGAACGCAGTCGATCGGTCAATTCCCGAAGGATTCTATCAACTTCACGCTGCTCAGCAAACTCGAATGACCGAAGCTCATTATTGAGTTCAATTGTCTCCGCAGGCTCAATATAAATAGTTTGACCAGTTTGGGAAACGGAATGTATCATCCCGGCAACCTTACGTTTATGCTCCGTCTTTACCGGGATGACCGATCTTCCATCGCGCTGGGTAATAATATTCTCTTGGAGAAGATCATCATCAGTGAATTTCTTAATCAGTGCAGCTAGTTTACTCCTTAGACGTTCACCGGTAGTGACTATGTCGCGGCGAATCCTATTCAGCTCTGCACTCGCAGAATCTCTGACTGAGCCGTTTTCCTCGAACACAGAGTCAAATGCCATCTCGATTAGTCTGTCCTCAAACAAATGGACAGCAGATTTCCAGATTGTTGGGGTTGCCTTTGTCCGGCCGGCAAAAAAATCTCTAAGCTGACGCATGCCGCGCAGGGTCTGAAGCAATGGTTGGCCTTCGTCTATAAATAAGGTACTGCCCTCGATCTCCACCTTATGCAATACTGTCCTGATATCGACAATGCCAGTGAAACTCGGAACCTCCCCGCTATTAAGGAGAGTGCGGAGCTCTTCAATTTCACTTTGGGAAGAGTTGATAAGATCCCGATCTAATTTTGGGATTAGTTCTTTTGCCAGAGTTGATCTGCCGAGTGGGGTATGAGCATACTTCAGGTGTTCCGACAGAATCTTATCATACTCCAATGCGAGAGCCGCTCGACGGAAAACACGCGGAATTTCGCGAAGAAATTGGGCGAGCAATTGCTCGTTTGGAATAAGAAACATGTCCTGAGTAGCGGTATCGGCTTGATCCATCATTGAGTCTTCTGGATTTTCTCAGGAGCAATGTCTTCGTAGATATCTCCCGATAGCTGCGAGGCTAAAGGTTTCAATTGCGATACCATGATCGCGCTACTCCTTAGCACTATGGGGTAAGCCACGGACCCGTTGGCAACCTTAACAGATGGAATTTGAAAAATCCTCAGAAAGCCAAAAATCAGTCCCAATACGAGAACAGCGATCACAGTATTGAGAATAAGACCGACGATCTTGTTTGCACCGGAAAACAAACCTCCCTTCGGTGTAAGAAGCCGCTTCAGGAAACTGCCGATGATAAGTAGAATAACAAAAAGGATGAAAAATCCTATGACCGGATGTAATAATGTCGGACCTACGCCCAAGGCTCTCCCGAATTGAGTGCCGAAGATCGTGGCTAACACTATTGAAGCTATGAGAATCAAGAACGAACCAATAATTCTCACTGCACCTTTCCGCCAACCGCGAAATGCTGCGAGACAAAGGAATAAGATGATGATGATATCGATGATCATAATTGGGCAAGTTTCTCCTTGACAACTTCCTGAATTAATTTTCCTTCAGCCTTGCCCTTTAACTCCTTCATCACAACTGGAATTACCTTGTTCGTATCTGCAGGCCCCTTGGCACCAACTTCTGCGATTACTTCAGCTATACGCTTTTCTACCTCACCACGACTCATTTGCTGCGGAAGGTAAGCAGAAATTACCTCCAACTCGGCCTTCTCCTTCTCGGCAAGTTCTGGCCGATTATTAGCGGCAAAAAGCTCCATCGCCTCTTTGCGTTTTTTGGCCGCCGAGAGTAGAAGTTTCAACTCTTCATCTGCAGTCATTGCACGATCGGCGCCACTCTTCTCAAAATCCAAGACAAGTGCACGAAGACTACGAAGTGTTTCTGTTCGAATTCGATCTCCCGATTTCATCGATGCGGTTAGATCATTATTAATTTGGTCCTTTAATGCCATAAGAGATGTTCGTTAGTAAAATTTTCGTCCGTATCTTGTACTATAGCATACAAACGCTTGCAGAATTTGTCACCTTTACATTTTATTTGGCACTCGCAGTATTGAACCGTTTATGGCCCTGCCCGCCTCCGAAGATAGGAACAAACAAAGTGCTGCAATATCTTCCGGCTTTGTCCACTTGCTGAATTCATCGGGTGAACCCCAAGATTCATTCGCTTTTGTATGAATAACCGTGGGAACGATACAATTCGCGTTTACTCCGTATTCCTTTGTTTCCAGAGCGATGGCTCGGGTGAACCCAATGACCGCGGATTTTGCAGCCACATAAGCTGATTTATTGGGATCCGGATGTAACGCCGTTTCGGCCCCCATCGTGATGATCGAGCCAATAGACAGCAGTTTCATTAATTTCGTTGCATGCTTTACACAAGTAAATGTGGAAATGAGATTGAGTTCTGTAATAAATCGAAAATCTTCGATTGAGATTTCCTGATGTGGAGACCAAGGTCTCAAACCTCCGATCGTCGCAAATAGGGTGCGCGGAGGGCCAAAGGTTAAGACAGCGCTCTCGAATGCCGTTTGGACTGAGAGTTCACTTGTGCTATCGATCTTCTGAAAGAAAAAATTCTTATTCTCAAAACCGTCATCTTTTGCGTCAAAACCAGCAACATTCCAGCCCCTTTCGAGGAAATATCCCCGTGTCTCACTTCCGAGCGCACCTGATGATCCGGTCAAATACAGAGTTTGTTTCGTAGGCATGCTGATTGTATCGTCAATAAATGCGTGCTTTTGAAAAAGTCGAACGAAAATTTCAACTCCCAGTCGACGGTAATCTAAGAAGCGAAAGTCTTGCAAACCGCAAATTTACGAGGTTAGGCGAAGGAATCGATGAAAAATGTGTTAAATTGCATTAATTACTTTAGATTCAGGTAACTACCGCGTGGCGAAAACACAGGACAATATTATTCTAACGGCCGAACAGGACGATCCCGAGTCGGTAGCCGAAGCGCTGAAGCGCTCATCACGCTTCGATGGTATTGCGATTGCACTGGGTGGCGCAGCTTTCATTGCTCTAGTCGGGTTTATCATAACGGGTAATTGGCCATTTATTGCTGGTGCGGCACTCTTTCTCCTGCTCTTTCCTTACCGCGACTATCGAGCAGCGCGAACAATAATGTTCAGTGCAGGGATATTGATGGGACTTTGGCTCTTCATTACACTCGCAAGTTTACTATTCCCATTCATCATTGGTTTATTGATCGCCTATCTCTTCAATCCCCTTGTTTCGCGAATTGATATTCGTTGGAAAGTTGCTCGCGGTTGGAGCTCTCTTGCCATTGTATTCATCTTATGCGGTATCATCTTCCTACTTGGATTGTTTCTAATACCACGTATTGTCGTGCAACTCCAGGCACTGCTAACAACGATCACTGACTATTTTCAGCAATCCACGCTCACTCTTGACGAAACTGGAATCCGAAATTTCTTTCTCTCAATCGGACTGTCCCAGAAGTATGTTGACCAATACGTGACCGGCCAGCTCATTCCTCAGCTAAAATCACTGTATGCCGAGCTGCCTCGCATCACGATTGCTATCCTATCTGCAATTCCCGGGTATGCAGCTCGGCTTCTCGATCTTATCATTATTCCGATCGCCGCTGTCTATTTCCTAAAGGATTGGAATACGATGATCGAGAGCATTCAGTCTTTGATTCCACAACGGCATCGCCTCCCTTTTATAGCAACGTTCCGAAACATCGATAAAGTACTCTATGGATATATTCGAGGGCAGTCAATCGTTGCAATAACAATTGGGACTCTCGCGGCTATCGTTTTCATGATAATAGGAATTCCGTACAGTGCCCTTCTTGGCATTGTCATTGCATTTCTTGATCTCATTCCGTTTATCGGACTCATCATGAGCATTGTAGTCGTTGAAGCCGTAATACTGCTAACGATGCCTATTACTTTTTCAACGATCGCGAGCGGCGTATTAGTGATTGCAGGACTGCACACTTTTGAAAACTATTATCTTGGCCCTAAGATAGTCGGCAAAGGAGTTGGGATTCCACCAATACTGATCATTATTTCGATTTTCATATTCGGTTATTTCATGGGATTTCTGGGAATGATCATCGCCGTTCCGCTCACAGGAGTGATTCTTCTTTTCGTCAGAGAATACCGTCAGGCCCTTGCCGATCATCCCCTTCTGTAGTATATTCAATCAATGCTATTTATCGTCTCCACTCCGATAGGAAATCCTGCAGATATTTCATCTCGTGCAATCGAAGTTCTGCAAAATTGCGATATTATTATTTGTGAGGAATTGAAGCCAGCTCGACGCCTTCTTGCGGGTCTGAAGATTCAGAAAGAACTCATCCTGCTCAATGAGCATACGACTAAAGAAGCTACTCGTGAAGCCCTTGAATTGCTTAAGAATGGAAAATCACTCGCTCTCATTTCGGACGATGGAACCCCTCTTCTAGCAGATCCCGGGAGTGAGCTCGTCCGTGAGTGCATACGCCAGCACATTCCGATTTCTCCGATTCCTGGTGCATCAAGTGTTTTAGCCGCTATAGTTGCAAGCGGCTTCTCATTACTGCAATTTACTTTTGTAGGTTTCCTCCCACGTGAAAAGAATGGAAGAAAAGCTGTAACCTTGAAATATCGAAACCATTCGGAGACACTTGTTTTTCTTGAAGCACCATATAGGCTGAACCAACTCCTCGATGACCTCTCGAATGGAATCGGGCCGGAGCGTAATGCTGTCATATGCATGAACCTCACTATGCCATCTGAGCGATTCGAGCGAGGAACACTTTCTGAACTCCGGAATACCTTCATTGCACATCCATTCAAAGGTGAATTCGTTGTCGTCGTTGAAGGCGCCAGGGGAAAATTATTGCCTAAAAGATAGGTGACAAGATCAAGTACTTCTCTGTTTTGAGACATGCGATATGTATAGTGAAGAAGCAACACACAATTCGACTGGAAGCGAGTGAAAGCAGGCATTAAGATCATCTCGTTTTCTTTTTTTTTCATCCTTGGAATATACTTCCCAGAAAAGGCCTTAACTCAAGAGCATCACTTCCATATTATCCTGAGCTCATTCAATGATTCGGTTATTCGTCTTCCGCAAGAATTTCTCATACCCTCAAGTATTAATCTTGAGGTTGATTCCGCAATTGCATTGAAAGAAGGGAGCGACTTCTCAATTGATTCGAGTCTAAGCATCATCATACTCTCCTCCCGAATTAGAAACGTGTTTTTCGGCGCACCCAGCGGCGAGAATTCCTACCTCCGACCGAGGAGTCTGGAAGTTAGTTATTCCGTACTTCCCGTAAACCTGCGTAAGACGTACACAAGATATGAGAATCCGATAGACTCTGGATTCGAGCACAATATTGCTCTCGATACAGACCTAGTAAAGAGTCAACCCGGATATCTGTCAGCAGCAGAAGAGAGACCATTAAATTTGGTGAAGTCGGGAGGAATCACCCGTGGCTTGCAAGCAGGCAATACACAGGATCTGACATTCACGAATAGTTTTAATCTCACCTTTAGTGGGAATCTCGGTGAAGAACTAGCTTTTAAGGGCGCGGTAAGTGAGGAGTCCACTCCATTGCAGCCCGAGGGAAACACTCAGACCCTTCGAGAAATCGATCGAATCTATTTGGAAATGATTGCGGGCAAGGTGTTCCAAGCAGTTTTAGGAGATTATACGCTTGATCTCCATCCAAGGCGAATGTCATCAATGAATGGCGACATAGGGTTGAAGCCAATTTATAATGAATTTTCTCGTAAAGTCCTTGGCGTTAGGACAGATCTTCAAGTAGGTCCGACCGAACTTATCTTGAGTGGATCAGCAACAAAGGGAAAATTTACGACTCTTGCGATTCAGGGATCAGATGCTGTTCAAGGTCCCTACCGACTCGAAGGAAAAAACGGCGAGCGCGCAATAGTCGTAATTGCGGGGACTGAAAGAGTTTATATTGATGGAGTCCAACTTCTTCGAGGTGAACTGAATGATTATGTTATTGACTACGGCTTAGCAGAGATTCGCTTCACCAATAAACGTATTATTACCAGCTCCACTAGAATAACAGTTGACTTTGAGTATACCGATGAACAGTACAGCCGAACTCTCGCGGCAGGTTCGCAAAACTCATTATTTTTTGACAACAGACTTCAATTCAGCACTAGTTACATAAGGGAAGGAGAAGACCAGAACTCGCCGCTGAACCTAAGTTTGAGTGACTCCGACAAAATGATCCTTGCCAGTGCAGGGCCCGATCCAAGGAAAGCCGGTAAATCAGGAGTCATAACAACAGGGAGGGATTCCTTGGGGAGGGCTCGTGGGAATTACTTGCGGCAAGATACGGTACTTTCCGGATTACGGGTTCTCTTCTACAAATATGCGCCGTACGATACAACAAATGCGATATACAATGTAGCATTTGGATATGCAGGCAATCTTAAGGGATCTTATGTACGAAATGCTTTGGGCGAATACTCATTTGTTGGGCCAGGTCTCGGGAATTATGATACTACGATCTTTCTCCCGCTGCCGCAACTCACTCAGTTAGTTTCGGCACAACTTTCTTTTTTCCCATTCCGGACTTTGGCATTCACAACGGAATTAGCACGTTCGGACTTAGAGCCTAATCGATTTGCTCCAAACTATTCAGTACAAGACAATGCATATCACCTTTATGGCAGTTTCCAGGACACGATCGGCACCTCGGCTATTGAAGCGAATTATTCTGAACGTTACAAAGGCGGTAATTTTTCTCCGATTGATAGGGATCGCAAAGTCGAGGAATTACGAGACTACGGTATTGACGCTCCAATTGAAACCTACAGCTTTTCGTCAAATTCGGAACGAGAACGAAAAGCGAAGATGCAGTATGGAATCGGCGCGGGTTCGCTCGCATTGAATTATGCTTCATATACCCGAGGAGTTGACATCTATCAAGCAGAGAGGTTTGCCGGCGCACTAAGTCTAAACGAGGACACTGGCTACATTCCGAAAGTAATTGTTACGGATTCACGAACGAATACGACTGATTTATCCGATACACTCCGTTCTCAATGGGAACTCTATTCTGCGACCGCAAAAAAAACCTACAAGCTACCTACTTTTCAATTGACGCCTGGCCTTCAGGCTAGCATGGAGAGCAGAGCATCGAACACGCTGAGCAAAAGTGATTCACTCACAGCACAATCATTTCGTTTCCGCCAAATCACGCCCTCACTTGATGTTTATCTTAGTCCTCACGTAAATCTGGGAGGATCGATTCAACTTCGGAACGACGACAGTTCAAGATTAGGACTTTTTAAGCAGGTTAGTACTGCAGCTACTTACCAGTTCACTTCATCACTAATAAATCTTTCCGGCTTCTCAACGCAAATCGATCTCGGTTATCTTAACAAAGAATATCATGATTCACTTTCCCGAACTTTGAACGGCGGGAATATCTCAAGCCTTCTCGTCCGTTTGATTCCCCGTTATCAAAGCTCGAATTCCTTCCTCAATATCGACGGAATATATGAAGCATCTGAGCAGAGAGCCGCACGACTAGAACGAGTGTTTTTTCCCGTACAAAAAGGACTTGGCAACTACAAATATCTTGGCGATTTAAATCGAAACGGAAAACAAGATCCCGATGAATTTGCCCCTGCAGCATACGCTGATGAAGGAGCTTTCATACTACTTACTCTTCCGACTGAAGCCCTCTTTCCTGTCACCGATCTTCGTTCATCGCTCCACGTTCGCATGAATCCTCTGCCATATTTAGGAGTGGAAACCTCTATTCGAATCGAAGAGAGCAGTAATGATCCAAATTCGTCCGATATTTATCTCTTTAGACTATCGCATTTTCTTAATGAGACTTCGACAATTCGGGGGCTAATTGAAACACAGCAGGATCTCAGTGTCTTGGATAATAATCCTGCTCAATCCTATAGGTTGCGCTGGATAGAACGAAAGAACGCGGTGCAGTATAATACCGGACTCGAGCGACTCTACTATCGCGAATACTCACTACGTGGAAGATTCCGACCAACCGTGGAAATTGGCGATGAAACGGTAGTTTCCTTGATTCAGGACAATGCTCAATCAGGCGAACACTCCACGACATACCCTCACGCTACCACTCGGCTCGACATGCATTCCGAGTTGACGTATGAGCCTTTCGCATCTGCACTAGGGTTCGGTTCCAAGGTCGGTTACTCGATAGCATCCGACAATTCCTTTCATCCTGAACTTCAGGCCACAATGAGCACGGTTTCAATTAATTGCAGATATAGTGTATCCGGCACTACTCGGCTTCGTGCTGAACTTGGAAGAGATGAGCTTATTGTTCGCAATGCGGCAAGTATCATTGCGATACCCTACTCAGTGTCGCAGGGCAAGTCTCTGGGGTCAACATGGCTTTGGACTGTCTCCCTTGACGTGCAGATTGCTTCTGGTATAGTTCTGACAGCCGGGTACAGTGGTCGATCCGAGCTGACGGACGGTCTAAACCGTAGCGTGATCCATAATGCCAGAGCTGAGGCAAGGGCTTCATTCTAGGCAGGAACGCAAATGTTTCCATGGTTTTCTGCGTTATACTCCGTCCAGAAAAATCCTGCTGCAATGGAATCTACAATAGCTCATCAAACTGCGATCGCAATGCTTTGCGAAGGTAAAGCCTCCGAAGTTATGCGCTGGATATCCCGGACCGAGGATATATCCAAGAGCACCTTCTCGGTTGCCCGACTCTTTGAGGTAGGAGTCCTGAATGAGGATACGAAAGCCTTCCTGCACTTATTGCTGGAGGAAAGTTTTCCCGGAGACCGAATAGATCTCGAACTTTCTCCTGAAGAGGTACACTCAATCGTAAATGAGGCCATTCGCAATACGTATTCGTACTTGGTGACTCCGGAATCGTTTATTGCAGATTTTTTATGCAATGGTGGGAGTACACTTCGGATTAATGAGGCAATGCTGTCACGATTGAGCTACTTCGTCGATTACGAGTATTTCCCAGAAATGATTGACGAATGGCTCGCAATCCAATTGCGCGAAGGATGCACAGAAATTCCGAGGAGCGATTTACAGAAATTTCTCCTGCGGGCTGACAGAGCAATTATGACATATGCACCCACGGAGCGGATCGTCAAATACCTTGATCCGATATTTGAGTTTCATCACAAGACCGACTTGCTTGACCGAACCATCGTCGACTCGTTCTTGCGTGATAAGGGACTTACGATGCCCGACTCAACTGCGCTTGAACAGTTCAATCGCGATGAATTTGTTTTCGCCATCAAGGAGTCCCTTCTGGCATCAACGATACCTGAACAGAAAAATGAATTTCCACCGATTCCTCAGTATGATGCCTTTCTGAAAGAATTGCGAGATGTCGGCGTCGTGCTTCCACCTCCACATAAAGAAAAAGGAGAGTTACAGGATCATTCGATCACGCTACCGCCGATTGAGATGTTTATCAGCGCCAAGCAACGGAAGAAGATACTTGAGAAGGTATTTCGGTCAAACATCAACGAATACGAGCGGACAATGAGGATGATCGATGAAATACCCGATTATTCTCAGTCCGAGCTAAATTTGCGTTCAGTGCTTGAACTTCATAAGATTTCACAGGATTCTAAAGTGGCGATTCGCATGAACGAGGCGATTCGTGCTCGTTTTGGAATTACATCTACATCATCAATTCAATAATGAAATTTGTCGATCAAGCAAAAATCACGGTTACCGCAGGAAAAGGCGGCGACGGAGTCATTGCATGGCGCAAAGAAAAATATGTGCCGAAGGGCGGCCCAACTGGTGGCAACGGCGGACCCGGAGGAAACGTAATTTTTCAAGCGGATCCGCAACTTTCAACGTTGCTGGATTTTCGATATAACCGGAAGTACGAAGCGCAAAATGGTAATCCTGGTGAAGCCGATAACTGCACAGGCCGAACTGGCGTTGATCTCATTATCAAGGTACCTGTCGGTACCTTGATCAAGAATGCTGAATCAGAAGCAATCTTGGCCGATCTCGTAAAACCGTTCGATCAAGCAATAATTGCAAAGGGCGGCCGCGGTGGCTTGGGAAATAACTTTTTCAAATCAGCTACGAATCAGGCACCAAGACAAAGGACTGTTGGCAAACCTGGTGAAACATTCGAACTTGAGCTTGAATTAAAGCTTTTGGCTGATGTTGCTCTTGTTGGATTTCCAAACGCAGGTAAATCGACGCTCATTAGCCGCATCTCCGCCGCAAAGCCTAAGATAGCCGACTACCCCTTCACTACGTTAATACCAAATCTCGGCATTGTTCAGGCACCGGAAGAACATCGCTCTTTTGTAGTAGCCGATATTCCTGGTCTCATAGAGGGTGCGAGTGAAGGTAAAGGATTGGGTTTGCAATTCCTTCGGCATATTGAACGGTCAAGTATTTTACTATTCCTTCTTGATGGAGCCGACTCGCTCCAGCATCCCGAGAAGGCATATGAAATACTAAAAAAAGAGTTAAAAGCCTTTAGCAAGGAGTTGATGAAGAAGCCACGATTGGTAGCGATTACGAAATCCGACGCCTTCACACCAAAGGATTTGCGGGAATTTTCGACGATGACGTTCGATCGGAAGAAGCCTCTTATTATCAGTGCCGTCACCGGCGAAAATATTCCTGATCTTGTTTCAAGGTTGTGGACGATGGTGAAGAAGGAAAAGGAGTAGCACCTCAATGATTTATCTCTACCTTGCGATCGGCTCCGTTGCCGGGGCAATGAGTCGGTATCAGTTAGGACTATGGGTGACCGGCATTTCCCCGAATCCTCTCGGATTTCCGTGGGCCACCTTTCTCATTAACATTTCCGGTTCCTTCGTTATGGGATTCTTGATGGAGTATCTGTCAGGTGTGGCATCGAGTAGAGAAATGAGAGCAATGCTTACAGTAGGATTTTGCGGCTCCTACACAACTTTTAGTACCTTCAGTCATGAAAGTATAACACTGCTGCGGGAAGGACAGACTAGCCTTGCCCTTCTTTATGGAGGCGGAAGTTTTCTTCTCGCGCCTATTGCCTATCTGATCGGATATCTTATTGCTCGTTCAGTTCGATAATTCATATTAAAACTCTAATGAACGATACATTGACCGGCGAGAGGAAATTGATGCGGATCTTTATCGGTGAATCCGATAAGGCCGAACGAGGAGAATATGCCGGGAAACCACTCTGGGAAGCAATTCTGAGAGACTTCCGGAAAAAAGGTCTTGCCGGTGCAACCGTCATCCGTGCAATAGCGGGCTTCGGAGCAAATGCGAAAATTCACTCACGTCTCTCTGAATACCTTTCGCTAGATCAACCGATCGTAATCGAAGTCGTGGATACTTCCGAAAAAATTCAGTCAGTACTTCCAGATCTCGAAGAAATGATCGGAGCGGGCCTTGTGACGCTCGAAAAAGTGGACGTGATCATATATCGCTCGCTGGACAAAAAGAGTTAGCGATCCGAATCATCTTCTTTAAAATAGTTATCAACTCTGGAGCGAAACATATACATGAATGGTAGTGCGGCGAAGAGCACGAGACTTATGCGTGTCGAGAGGAAAGCGATCGCCGTAGTAACGATATAGAAGCCGATGCCGGTCAATATCCTTACCTTCGTTATATAAATTACACTCTTCGGAGTATTGGGGTGAATTAAGTTTCCTTTTCCCGAAGCATAAACCCAATGGAGATATAATGCAATTCCGGAGAATATGACATTTGCTCCGTATAGGATTACTGCTTCTTTTTCCTGATTATAACTTGCCAGTAAGCCTGTGGAAAAAGGCACGAATGCTATTGACATGAGGAAGAAAATGTTAATCCACAGCAACGTGCGGTCAGTAGATGCGATGAGATGGAATTGATTATGGTGACCGATCCAATATACTGCAAGTACCATGAAACTTACGACGTAGGCCGCAAGCTGCGGGCCCAATAAAATGGCCGCATCAAGTAATTTCCCAGGAGTAGCCCCAACAGGGACTTTGAGATCGAGAACCAACAGAGTCATTGCAATCGCAAATACGCCGTCACCAAGAGTCTCGATTCTTGCCGTCGATTGTGCCATTCGTATCGCCTGCGAATACTCGTTGAAGACTATGAGTATTGTGCCCAGAGTCGGACTCGAACCGACACACCATTGCTGGCGGCAGATTTTGAGTCTACGGCTAAACCCTATTCCGATAAGGTTTGTAGGACTACGTCGGTATGAGTGTCGGTATGGCAACGAAAAGAAACGGTTCGGAATTCCTGAATCGGTGAAACTATTCGTGCATAGAATACACTTCTATTCATCGAAGAAGTTGCCCCCCTCCATTGATTCTTCGAAGGGCTTTCCTCTTTTTTCTTTCTGTGTTTATTTCTCTGACCATACACCCTCATACGATGTACGCGTCAGGGTATTGCTATAAGCAAACTAAATGCAGACAGACTCGACAGAGTTTGAGAGGGTAAGAGAATTCGCAGACGCACTTTCACAGAACATCTCGTATAACATAGGAGAAAATACTGTGACAAGTGTATCAATCTATAAACTCAAATCCCGTAAGTTTTACATTGTAGAAATCCGCTATCTTGATCCTGATACCGGAGTCAAAAGGACGTATACCAAATCAACAGGCGAAGAGAAGCTCACACGGGCACGAATAAGAGAACGTGAGATAGTTCAGGCCTTTCTTGCCAAATATAAGAAACTAAGCGGCAAAGGCATAACGTTGGGCGAACAAATTGATTGCTATGTTAACGAAGTCCGCGACGGAGTAAGAAAAGGTCACAACGGCCACTTCAAGGATACGCGACAATTCTGCAACGGACTTAAAGATTTGTTAGGCCACAGCACTCTCTTATCCAATGTTGAAACAAGGCACATAAATAAATATCTCAACTCAATCGCAACCGTGTCCCGAAAGGCTGCGGCAAGACGAATTCTCCACACCTTTTTCGAACGTGCAGTCATTAATCGTTACATTCAATGGAATCCTGTTAGGGCAGCTTTAAAATTTCGACTCAAAGCCGCGGACGAAGAATATATTCTTCCACACGAATTTGCAGAACTCTTATTAACACTCCCGAAAGAATCTTATTTTCAGCGAGCAAGCGGTTTCCTTATCGGACTTGCCTACGAAACGGGAGTTCGTTTAGACGAGGCCGTAAGCATTAGAGAAAGGGATATCATGATTACGGATAAAGTCAAAACACTAATTGTTGCGAATACTGTTGAACATGGGACAAAGAGTGGAAAGAGCAGACCGATTCCACTAAGCGATGAGGCAATCGCATTCATCCAACTTCAAAGATCACTAAAAATGCAATCTTCGGACGTTTCCATAAGGGGTTCACAATACTTATTTCCGTCAACTGCGACGCGTTCAGGCATTCTTCGTAAACGTACCGTTTCAGAGTTTTGGATTGCTCACGCAAAACAAGTATTTCCAGATCGAAAAATAAAATTCAAATCACTTCGACATACCTTTGGGCAGAATCTCCTTATTGACGGCAGTACAGAGACATACATTTCACAAATGCTCGGCCACTCATCAAGTGCTGTTACTGAAACACACTATGCCAAAACCTCCTTGCTGAATACGCATACTCCGGCAATGTACGCCGCTCTAAACAGATCCCTTACTCCTCCAGGGACTGCCGCGAAGTTGGCGGCGAGTGAATCGGAATATGGGCTCCCAATAAAAATGCTTGAACGGCTCGGAATATCAACTTCACTATCTGACCATGTTTGAAAGTGTCGGAATTGATAACGTTGTCCTTTGGATGCCTCTTTCAAAAGAAGAGTTCTTTCTGCTTACAAAGAATAGTCCGCGAATCGACCCCGAAGGTACGCTAAGAGTTTCGGATTCGCTTCATGTTACGCCGTTTACGACTCCGTATGGTGCAGTCATGTATAAAGTAAATCTCAATCCGGCAAAGGCCGTTAACGGCCACAATGTTTCGCTTGCGAATCCTGAAACAATCTCACGAATGATATTGCAACTGCGACAGCAGTACGATATAGATTTTGCGTCTGCTCCCGTATGCGAATTGCATATTACTTTGACAATAGAGCGAGAAGAGGAATTTGGGACATTACTAAAATTCTTCAAGCCTCCGAAGGGATATGCTCCATACCCTAAACTACAACCTCACTACTTCAATGGTATTCATATTCTTTCGTTGTATGAGAAATCCGAACAGGCCGGTATACCCGCAGACGTTCAGAGGGAAATTGAAAGTCTGCACCCCACCCTGTTTCGTCTTGAACTGCGGATGAAAGAAGTTTCAAAGTATCTAAGGCAAAATAAATTACTCAAGGGACGTCTTACGCTTAGAGACCTAACAGAGGTTGACGGCTACTTTGCAGCATTACGGTATCTTCAAATTGCCCTTCCTCGTTTCCTATCTGTCCCCGATCCTCCAAAGACCGGAAAAACAAAGCAAACCCCAAAGGCATATTTGAAGCAGCTCGCTTGTACAGAGGACGGGTTTGCCATGCTAAAACGAGACTTCAAAGAGCAGCGATTAGCAGGTAACCTTTATGAAGAGTGTTGTGCTTTTCGTTTGGAAGTCCTCAATTACCAACTCGGAAATTCGCTCAGGTCACAAATCGCATCCGTTCTCGAATCCGCTCTTTCAAAATGCACTCAAAACGTGAAAGCAGACCCTAACCTTGTTCACGGGTTACAGGAGTTCTTGCAACGGATCCGGGAAGCGTAAGTAAAGAGGGTTAATAATAAAGTCCGTATCTCTTCTTTATATCTGGGGTAATCGTTACGGCCGCCTTTATCTTTTGTTTTACCTCGGCTATATGATTTTCTCTCAAAAACCCTTTGTGACTTTTGGGATTGGCCGAAATAATATCCTCAATGTATTTTTTTGAGATAGGGAAAAGGGTTGTACAGTCGGCAAATGAATCCCATCCTAAGAATGGGTACTCTGTTGTGGTAATCGGAATATGAAGCGATTGCTGCGCGGGCGTAGGATTGCATTTCACATTGATAGTGGAATTTATCACTATTACCCCAAGGTCATTATCATCATGAATACACTTTGCCGCGACTGAAAAAAATTTTTCTTTCCCAATCTGAGGGAAATATGCAATGTATATGGATCCTACGACAATGACCGGTTGGGATAAAGCGACTAATGATTCTCTTGAAAGTCGTTCAGCGATTGAGTCCGGCATGAGCGTGGAGAGACTGAGCATTTTCAATATTTAGCGCAATGTAAGCTTTCATTTCGTCGCTTACATTTTCAGCTTCTGCCATATCTTTATAAGAAATGTCTGCGTTTTCGCTTGCCTTGTCGTAGGCAACATCATGCGATTCGGTGGTTAGCGCATCGAAACTCTTATCTCCATGCTGTGCAACAGACCATTCAAGCATTTCAATGGAAGAGGCTGACAAATAATCTAAATTTGGCTCTGACTCTGCCTTGACGTAATAAGGGAGAATAACCTTTAAATTCTTAATCAATGGAAGTAATTCAGCGGGAGGTACAAATAGCAATTCGTCTCCCCTATTATATTTAAGAATATCATATAATTCCGAGGGCACGGGACCGCGTGTCATCGCAACATAAGTATCGCCAGTTATGGGTTTTCCATACGTAGCAATATGTTTTCTATCTGCGAAATAGAGAATCTTAAAAAGCTTATGAAAATCCACATTACGTTGATTAAGCTTATTAATCACAAATAACGCGCTATTTACAGTTGCTTGTATGTCTATTCTGAATTCTGCCATAGTAATGTAACCTATTAACTCGCCTAACCTGTGCTTTGTTACATTAATTCCTAATTATCACTTTAAGTGACTGATTTATATAAAATTGATAGGCTGCTAATTATTGTGATTCCCTTTCCTCTACTCTTTGAACTTTGTCCACTATCCGTTTGACATATACCTTCATCTGTTCAAACCCTTCAACGCCAAAAGAGTTCTCTCGGAGTCTTCAATCTTCTTATTGTCTAAGTGAGACAATTTGTGCCATTTGAGTCACAATATTGCCACCTGAGGTTTGAAATAGATCTCTGCTCCATCCTCACTGCTTTCCCACTGTTATTAGACTGCATTTCAACTGTATTTGGTATCTCCTGCCGATACGGAAAATTGCCTTTTGGAAGTTGAAAAGTGCCAACCGCTTTTGCCAACTGCAATCTTCATTTGAGGCACTTCCTTGCCCCTGTACGGCATTTTAGAATTGAGGTTAGGTCACCGGTGGCATTGCCTCCACCGCGTCCGATAATTCGAATCCTTCAAATTTACGAACTCCACTTCACCGCGTCGGAAAACTCGAATCTTTCGATTTGAAGAACTCCCCTTCACCGAGACGGAATATTCTCTCCGATCCTGCCGCAGCCATGCAAGGCAGAATTCCTTTTTGTTCGTAAAGTGTACATTTTGTACGGTCAAAAACCCGATTCATGCGGAATCGGTAGGCAGAATTCCTTTTTGTCCGAAAAGTGTGCATTTTGTGCCACTAAAACACTGATTTATGCAAAATCGGCATTATTGAGCAAAAAATGGTACTTTAGGGCAATGTGAGAATTCGCGAAACGCGGTATAATTACCAGTAATTTATTGAAATATAATGCGTTATGGGAAGAGTTTACATAAGGTATATATTCGGCCACATAGCAAACATACGGCTTTCAGGGCTTATTTTTCAAAACCATGCTCTTTGCGAAAAGTGCAAACATTCTTATATACTCGGAGCACAAAAGGACATAATTCAACGAACAAAATGCCTGACCAACCCTTGCCAATCTGTTCCCTAATGTGAGAAGATTGGCTTTTCCCCGAAGATCCAATCCCCCACATGGATAGGAGTAAAACAGCCCGATCTTTGGAGGCTCTGCAAAATACGGAAAGTCGTGACTGAGTTCTCCAAGCCTATTATGTCAAAGCACCAATTTGTTCATCGGATAGATATTGCAGGGGCTTCTGAGGCAAGAGTTTCTTTATATCGAAAATCGGAAGAATTATTCGTTCAAAAGCCGTCCCGAAATTCTTTGCAAACATAACTCCCCGCGTCGTGCTTAAAGCCGTTATAGTTAGGAATGCTAAAGTAGTTTCAGGCAATAAGACGAAGCCTTTATCAGTGTAAAACTCAGCATTCTTAATCCCAAAATACATAAGCGTGGATAAAGAAAGTAGTGTATGATCAATATCGTTTTTAGGGCTCATTGTTATACTGCACCCAACTCTGACATTCGCTAAATCTTCGGAAATACCGAACGTCATAGTATTTTTGAAATTGAATTGATCCTGAGGTATATCCCGTATTTCAGGCAGAAGTGATTCCTCCGCGAGAAAATAAGAAGCTATCTGAAACCAATCAATTCTAATTTCAGGAGAGGGTGGTTTTTCAGCATCTAATTTCTTTTCGGATTTATCCATGTGCTTCAATAAAAATTTTAGGCTCTACAAAAGGCGCTGCTGCTTGAGCGTTATCCTGAGATGAATATACTTTCTCAAAATCTTTGCGAACGATACCGTTCTTACTTATTCGCAGCCTCTTCGCGCATACATTTTCCAATTCATCAAGAAAATCTTTTATATCCTGATCGGAAAGATCACTGTTAATGATAGCTTCGTTTAAGGCTATCACTATTTCTGGATTACTAATAAATTCATCAATGTAAAAAGAGCGCGACTCAAGTATATCGCCCTTCAATCCTAATTCAAATTTAACTATTGTTTCCAGAGTCATATTTGAGCCTGGAGGATAACTTAGAATTCGGGAAATCGACTGTTTCTCCATGCCTATTATTTCGGCAAGTTGCGTTTGGCTCATTGAATTGCGTTTAAGCAATTCCTTAATGCGTCCGATAACATCTACGGTTTTTTGCGCTAACGAGCGATCAATCTGCTTTTGAGTAATAGTCATTACAAATACTCGGTCAAGTTAAATTCTTCTTTATTTCGGATTAATATCCTCAATGCATCATCTTCGTAATAGCCGCCTGTCGGTGCTAATTTTATATATCCGAGACTTTCTGCCTTCTTAATGCCGTTCACCGCTTGGGTAATACGCCGAGCCTTATGAGCATAATTGGGGTGTACGTTATAATCACACGTAATGCCGTTGTGGTGATACCCATTCAAATAAACAAGTGTCTTGTTATTGGGCATAAAGCAAAAAAGTCGAAGACCGATCTCGCTGCCTGCTACGATTCCATCATTATCATCTTTCCCAGGGATTGCGATTAAAGCCCCCTCTGGTCGGAAAAAAGGATATTCGTTCATATTGCTTTCTCCGATAACCCGCCGATGCAATTGCTTAATAATGGCGCGAATGAATTCGAATTCAGGGTGATTTCCGTATTCTCTCAGGAACGCTCCAAATTCGGAATATTCCTCGCCCTCACAATAAAGAGCATAGAAAAATCCACGCCCCGTTTGTTTAATAAGCTTCAGATGGGTAAAAGAGTTCACTTATAAGTTGACTCGGTGGAACCTGGTAGTCAACTTATAGGTTGACATATCTTTTGAAATTAGATACTTACAAAGATACGGTTATTTACAACGAAACTTTGTCATTTCTTCCTTTGGACGCTTGATAACCCTCAGACCATTAGCAGAGAGGAATATTGGTTATTTCAGCTATTAACACGGCTTTTCAAAATTCGAAAACTATGGGGAGGGAATTTCCTGAGGCTTCTCAAAAAGCTTAATGAGGAAACCGAATCTTCCCGATCTTGTTTAGATTCCGATGAGTATATATTTTAATTTTCAAGAAGACTTCAAGCCCATTGGTAGTGCTATTCTTCCGGGTGGCACGATTATTCCTGATGGGTATGTGTCCGCGGTATTTGAGGGCTTTACACGGCGCTGCAATGAGATAGGAGAGTCTCTTGAATATGCTGCGCTAAGATGTTTCAAAATGGAAAATGGGAACATTGTTGGCAAAGGAGTCGCTGCTTACTGGGATATGGAGAATGGTGAGATTCGGATGGAATGGAACTCACTATGGGAAAACGAACGATGGCTTCAACTGAAAACTCGTTATGCTGTCTCATATCTAACAGACGCAGAAAAGGAAGAGATTACCCAAGAAATGAAGGAACTCGCCGGAACCTCCGATTTGGATTCGGTCGATCTTGAATTAAGAATATCCAGACATTATTGGCGTTGAGATTTGATAGTATTGAAAAGCCGAATACCACATTTATCCGTGCTCAACAATACGTATCTCTTCAGCAGTCAGTCCGTAGAGCGCATATACTAATTTGTCGATCTGCGAATCTAAATATTCACACTTCCTTTCGATCTGATCACGTTCTGCATCCCTGTTTGTCGCAGCAAGGTATTGTTTTGAACTAAGCATCTGTTCGACAAGGCTCACAAGTTCATCGTGCCGCAGCTTGTCAGACGAACGAGTAGCATCGAAGTTCGGAATCGGCAATGCTTTGATATCTTCTGGGTTCAACTTAGGAAAAATATTCTTACCAAAATTCGACAATTTGTATGAACCATACCAACTGAGTAATCTTGAATTAACTATACCAAGCAAAAAAAGTGGATTTACCGACCGATCTTTTAGAAGAAATGGCGTTATGCTGTGACCATGATAGAATTTCTCAACAGCAAAAGAAGCCTGAATTCTTTTCCCCTGTCCCGGAATTTCTCTGAATAACAAACGCTCACCATCAAAAAACTTTGGGTCTCTCGGTGCTGCCAACCAATTTCCGTAACTTAACCATTCTCCGCTCCACGTGATAATATATCTCATTATGTCGCCACCCGCTAACCATTTCCCGTATGAGTCATCAACTTGTGTTTTGGAATGATAAGCTCTAGATTTAATTATTGATTCACTCTGTCCCCGGTACTTATCATATGGGGTAATCCCTTGTATGGTATCACCATATTGTTCCAATCGTTTTAGTGGAACAAATTTATCTAATATGGCTTCGACATTTTCAGATATTCGATAATCAATCGCTCGCTTTTCGCTCCTCTTAATCTTGTCCAGATCCATTCTTGTAGTACGTCCCCCTTCATTTGGAAACTTAACCATCAGAGTATTATTAGTTTCGCTTTTCTTTAGTACAAAAGTGACTGTATTCACTATAGCTTGTGCAAAAACATTTTCTCCCCAGATTGTCAGATCATCAAAAGCACAATTTTCAAGAACAATTCTTCTTATGTTATCTGAGTTCGATAGCGTTAGCCATAGTTCGGGGGTGATATAAGAAATGTATCCACCCTTCTTAGTTAGCTGAATCGCTCGATCAATGAAATAAAGATAAGTGTCATACTTATACTGATAAGACTTATATCTTCTTTTTATGTAGGATTTTGTGTTTTCATCTAACAAGCCACCATAGGGAGGATTTCCAACTATCGCATCAAATCCGTCATTTTCCATTACTTGCTTGAATGAGGTGTTGAAATCGAATGGCTTTATTCTCTCGAAATCTTCAGGGAGGAGCGGAAAGAGTTGTTCAATGTCGTATTCCACAAGCGAATTGCCGCACTGAATGTTTTTTGAGAGGTCTGGCAGTATTTTTGTTTTCTCAAATGAAAGCTGCCCGGCAGTAGCGTCGGATTCTGATTCGAGTAATTTCAAAAACAATGAAAGCTGAGCCACTTCCACTGCTTGGTGGTCAATGTCAACACCAAAGATATTATCAAGTAAAATCTTTTGTTTCTGCTTTAGGGTAAGAGCATAAACCCCCTTGTCAATTTCCAAACATCCGGCCTTTATTGCCTCGGAAGGATTTCCATTGTAATACTTTTCAATTGAATGAAGAATAATGTCATACACGGAAATCAAAAACGAACCGGAGCCACAGGCAATATCTGCGAAACGCATTGAAGAGATTTCCTTCGGCTTCTTCCCTTCAATTAGCTTTCCAACCGTATTTGAAACAATGTAGTCAACAATATATTTTGGGGTGTAATAAACCCCCCCGGCCTTTCGGACTTCCGGTTTATATTCTATGTCTGCTCGTTTTGCAGTTGCAGTTACAACTTTGCCAAGAAAACGTTCGTATATAGAACCCAGAATCTCAATGGGGATATAACTAAAAAGGTACTTCGAATTCCTATGTGAAATGTCGTTACATAGCTCCGCAAATACTTTGTCGTCCGGTGCAACAAATGAAGGTTTGTCTATGGCGTGAGGCTTGAACACAATACCATTATATTTTACGTCAAGCTCTTTACTCCAATTAATGAAGCTCTTCCACGCACCACCTTTCTTAGCTGCAATCTGATCAACAATGTAATCCGATTCAATATTTTTATCTTCCAAGAACCGAACAAAAACAAGTCGGTCAATAACCTTTTGAGTTGCTTCGGTGAGGTCTTCGGCTGTTAGTGATTCGTCCGCTTTCTTGAAAGCCTTGGCAAGCGTAAGACGGTATTCTTCCAACTTTGTGAGGAATGCTTCGTCAACGGGTTTGGATTCTTCAACTGTGAGTTTTGCTTTTCCTGCTCCGCGTTGCTTCGGGAGTCCCCTTGCAAATTCTTTCAGCTTGTCACCTTCGATTGCCTCACGAGAAAACAACCAATAGATATACCCGAAGTTCTCCCTGTCGAGATAGTCTTTGTAGACAAATGTTTTGATCTGTGCCGAAGGATAACTCTTTTGAAGGTTTGGTTCGTAACGGCAATCAATTATGTGGAATTCTTCAAAATCAGTCAGTACTCCAACAGGTGTGCTTGCTCCGCGTCCGTACCTTACAAGCTGAAAATAGAACTCAGGATCACTCAATTTGCGGGAAGGCTTTTTAGCTTCGCAGAAGAAAACGGGATTCCGGTAGTCCGGTTTCAGATAGAAAGCGTAGTCCGCTTTTCGAGATGTTGCCGATGAATCTGGATTCCTTTCAACCTTTACCTCCTGTTCTCGGGGATTCGTTTGGTATTTGTGCCGAACATCCCACCCAAGAGCAATCCAGAATTTGTTCAGAAAATCCTCTCTTACTTCTGCCTCCTGATACTTAGGGGAAAGGTAGTGCTCTTCATTTGCAGCGAACTCATTAACTAACACGGACACTTTCTCAAACGCTGTCTCAAATAGGGTCATAGCTTTGTTTGGGGCTACCACTGCGGTTATGTCTTTCAAGAAACCTGAATCCTTGGACAAATTTACGACATAAACCTTTTGACTTCAAGAATACGAAGGAGTACCTTCGTCCGCGCTTCGCGCTCCTCCACTCGCTTATATTTGGGGGAAAGAATTTCATTCTCTTTAGAACCCCTTATTATATATGCAAGACAAATCCTCAAGAACTACCCGGAGTAGTGTCGGTATGAGTGTCGGTATGAGTGTCGGTATGGATTTAGGAAAGTCTGTGCAATCACTGGGAAGAAATTCTTTCTCGGATCGGTCGGCCGCTTACAAAGGTGTTTGTATCTTTGTGGCTGAAAGCAGAGGAAGTTTTGCTGAAAAAGACACGGAAACGTTAACTATAACTAACAATATTTGAGCATCTTAGGAGTAGCTTTCCACACGTTCCGTACAGCGAACTTTCCACTCTTAGGCGGCTCGTTTGTTCTTTGAAAGTTCGCTGCGAATTCTCTTTAGCTCAGTGCCCAGAGTCGGACTCGAACCGACACACCATTGCTGGCGGCAGATTTTGAGTCTGCTGCGTCTACCAATTTCGCCATCCGGGCAGAATAGAGTAAATTACTGATACAAAAATACTACCGCGAGATTTCCAGGATCTCAAATTCTAAAATCCCTGCCGGTACCTTTACTTGGACTGACTTCCCTACCGGATTATTCAGCAGTGCCTTGCCGATCGGAGAAGAAGCCGATATCTTGCCACCTTCAAAATCTGCATCCTCGGCAGAGACGATCTGATAAGTATTTTCTTTCTTCGTTTTCTTATTGAGAACCCGCACTTTCGTTAACATCCCTACCTTATCGATCGATATCTCGGACTCGTCAATAATCGTTGAGTTCATCAACATTACTTCCATTTTGTGGATGCGCAACTCGAGCAACCCCTGCTCTTCCCTAGCAGCATCGTATTCCGCATTCTCCGAGAGATCCCCTTGCGCCCTGGCCTCAGCGATCTTATTGGCAATTTCTTTCCGGGCGTGAAACTTCAGGTGCTGGAGTTCTTTTTCGATCTCCGACAATCTGTCCCGAGTAACATATACTTTCGATGGTGCTGGCATGTGTGCAAACCTATAATAAAAGAAGGCATCTTTCCGCGCTTTGCAAAAAGATACCTTCGCATAAATTCTTCGTGCGGTATTAAAGGCTTTTTTTCTCCATTATGTTCCCTCTCAATGCCGATGTCGAATGGCTTCAGATGTCGTCGTGCATTGCTGACGCGATTCCAAAAGCTTGCCAAGGCATCATGGTTTTTCTTCGATCAGGCTCTTGAGCATGGCCTCGACGCTATGCGAATCTGCTCCGATCATGTGACCAAGTTTTTTTCTCTTGGTTTCCAAATAGGAGGCGTTGTTCTCATTGGCCGGGACTTCAATTGGAACGCGATCGACTACTTCAAGTCCGTAACTGCCGAGACCGACAATTTTCTTGGGGTTGTTGGTAAGGAGTCTCATCTTTCGAACTCCAAGATCGACAAGAATTTGAGCACCGATTCCATAGTCGCGAAGATCGGCTTTGAAACCCAGCGCTTCATTTGCCTCAACCGTATCCTTGCCTTCTTCTTGCAGTTTATAGGCTTTCAGCTTGTTGGCAAGCCCAATACCGCGACCTTCTTGGCGCATGTAAAGGACAATACCTCTTCCTTCCCTCTCCACCATCATCATTGCGGCATGTAATTGGTCCTGACAGTCGCATCTCAACGAACCTAAGGTATCGCCGGTGAAGCACTCGGAATGAACACGAACAAGTACCGGTTCGCCACTGATATTGCCTTTCGTAAGAGCGATATGCTCTTTACCATCGACCTTATTTCGATAGAGATGGAGCTTGAACTCACCGTAATACGTGGGTAAATTAACTTCAACGATCTTTTCCACAAGCTTCTCTCGCTCCGTACGATATTTGATCAAATCCTGAACAGAGATGATCTTCATATCATATTCAACCGCTACTTTCTTGAGGTCGGGAAGACGTGCCATCGTCCCATCCTCATTCATGATCTCGCAAAGTATCGCGACTTCCTTAAATCCAGCAAGTCGAGCGAGATCGACTGCTGCTTCTGTATGGCCTGCACGTCGGAGGACACCCTCATCCACTGCTCGAAGAGGAAAAATGTGGCCCGGCCTCGCAAAATCCGTCGCCTTCGTCTTCGGATCTGTTAGCGCACGAACTGTAACGGCACGATCACTAGCAGAAACACCTGTCGTTGTTCCATGAACATAATCGATGCTAACCGTGAAAGGAGTTCCATGACGCGCAGTATTTACATCAACCATCATCGGCAGATCAAGTTCTGCGGCACGCGCTTCAGTCAGTGGTGCACAAATAATCCCGCTCGTGCGGCGAAGCATGAACGCGATCATTTCCGGAGTTACGACTTCTGCAGGCGCAACAAAGTCGCCTTCGTTTTCACGGTCTTCATCATCGACAACGATCACGAAGCGCCCTCGCCTAATATCCGCTAAGGCTTCATCAATGGTATTTAGCATTTTATGGCCGGTAGTATGAAGAACATGAATAAGGTCGCATCCCGAACATAAGTGAAGGTGGAATTCCGGTGGCGAGCTATTCTTATTTTGGTATCACCGAATTGACCGAAGATTTCTCAAAACGGATCTTCGTGTTATCTGAAACTTGGATGAGAACGGTCGTATCCTCGATAGCGCTGATCGTACCATGGATACCTCCGGCAAGAATGACTTTATCTCCCTTATCCATCTTCGCAACCAAAGCCTCGCGATCCTTTTGACGTTTGCGCTGAGGACGATAAATCATGAAATAGAAAATAAGAATAATGGAGCCGAACATAATGACGGTCGAGATTGCACTCGAACCTTGCTCGCCACCTTGCGCAGGAGCCATGAGAATAAGTCCTAGGATATTTGAAATCATATTGTTAATGGTGGAATAGTAATATTTTTGTATCGCTCAAAAACAAAATGACTGAGTAAAACATTCGAGGCGTCGAAAGGACTCTCTTCAAGAGAGCAAGGAAGACTTTTGAAGAGCCCGACTTTTCTCCATTAATGAAGAAGAATTAATCAAATTGAAGGTCAAAAACGCGTATCTTTTTACTCGAGCTTACGTTAGTATTGGCGTCAATGATGATATGCGATAATTATTAATTCATTATCTGACACTTATATGAAACGCCTAAACATTTTGCTACTGTCGGTTTTGTTTGGCACCGGCTGTTATACGCAAGTAAAGTCGTCGGGTGATTACTGGGGATATACCGGTCGTCACCAGCGTGAAAAAGTTGTTGTAGTCCCCGACGAGATCGATTCCAATGCAGCCTATCAACAGCCGGATAGTACCTCCGATGACCAACGTGGCCGCGATGATGAAGGCTACTCTTACGGCGATTCGTACTATGATGGATATTACGGTTATGCGCCGGGATGGACTTACGTTCCTCCGCCCGTAGTAAGTCTATCATTTGGATTCGGCCACCATGCATGGTGGGGATTGGGCTACTCTTCCTGGTACCCTTCTTGGTATCCGGGATACTATGATCCATACTGGGATTGGTACTATCAACCCGGTTTTTATCCTTATGGCTGCATCGCTCCTGTGTACCCATGCTATGATCCATTCTATAATCCATATTTTGGATACTATGGCGGATATCATCACTATTACGGTGGTTACTACGACGGATTTTATCACGGGCACCGCGATAACCATGGTTTTGCAAATGATCATGTAAGATCTGGGAGAATTGGCGGTGGAGAAGATCGTGGAAGAGGGAGTACGACCGGACAATCCGGATTCGGAAGTGGCACATCGACAAGATCGGAAAACAACAATCTCGGAGGCACTCTTTCTGGGTCGAGCGGTCGTTCCGGTATGTCAACTCAATCTGGAACATCGGGCACAAGAACAGCACAACAGCCTAACGGAAACTCAACAGAGTCCGGATCTAGATCAAGCAACCAAAATCCTGCAACTGGAAATGCAGCAAGCCGGACTCAAGGCTCAACAGGCGCAAGTCAGGCGGCTACCCGATCTAGTGAAAAAACATCGCCGGCTTCGTCAGCTCGTGAAAATGAGAGTAACTCACGCGCGAATGAAAGAACAGCGCCTGAGCCCGCTCGCTCGAATGCCGCACCTCAAGAACATTCAACTCCTGCCCAAACGCATAGCGGAAATCGATCTCAAAGCCAGTTGATGAATGCCCCTCGAAATAATCCCCGGCTGGCTCCCTCAGGTAGAGTAGGACAGAACTTTGCACCTCGTCGTGGCTCATATCGAGGATCGTCACGCGGCTCTTATTCCGGCGTTCAACGAGGGGCAAGCCCGAGAAGCGGTTCACCTTCCCGCGGTGGCGGAAGTTATAGCGGCGGCGGTTACCATGGCGGCGGCAGTTCTCGTTCCGGCGGAGGCGGACACCGCGGTAGATAACTCGGTCTTGACTCTTCCACCTCACCATTTTTCTTTTCCCGAAAGAACTTAATCGACAAAAACTGCTATGTTAAAAACCCTCACTCTCTCGATGATACTCGTTGTGTATAGCCTCGGAACTGCTCATGCGCAGAATCTTTCCGATGCCCTCCGATTGGCAAAAGAACCTATGGGAACAGGCGCAAGGTCGATCTCCATGGGCGGCGCTGCAATTGCCTCAGCTAACGATTTTAGTGCTCTTGATTGGAATCCTGCTGCACTGACGCTGATGGATTTTGGCGAAGTTAATCTGTCACTTTTGATCAGGGGCCACAACTCTACTGCATCCTTTCTCGGAAACACCAGCGTTCAGACGTTGACCAATACCGATCTGGCATCTTTTGGTTATGCTTCGCCGATCCAAACAGTTCGAGGACATCTTGCATTTGGAATAAGCTATGACCGCGTCCAGGATTACCACACGACGTATTCATTTAGCGCCGTCAATCTGAACTCCTCCCTCTTGGATACAAAGCGCTTTGTGGATAATACAGGCAATCGCTTCGGCCTCTCAACGGCCGACTACAGAAGTTTCCTTGATGCAAACAATCTTGCTTGGGCATTATTCTTGACTCATGATGTCGATTCGGCACATCCCAACCTGACAACTCCGTTCGGAAACGGAGGCCTTTTACAGTCCGGAACCGTCACTGAAGAAGGCGGTATGAATGCACTCCGGTTTGGCGGAGGAATTGACGTTGCAGAGAATCTCGCCGTTGGAGCAACCGTAAACGTTTTTTTCGGTAACTACAATTATCGGAGGGTATATTCAGAGAAGGACGTTAATAATATTTTCACTGCCCCTAATGATACCCTTCCACCTGATAACTTCCAAAGTGCTCAGATCATCGACACCCGATCGCAGTCCCAGGCGGGCTTTAGTCTTAAACTTGGCTTGCTTGCAAGTCCTAATGATCATTTACGATTTGGTTTTACATTCGAGACGCCAGAAGTCTTCTCCGTCGAAGACCAGTTCCAACGTACCGGACGAACAACCTTCAGAGATGGCTCATCTCACAGTTCTACCGATGAACTCACTAATCCCGACGTTGGATCTCTTAATCCTATTATAGTCAATAATTATACCGTCACGACTCCAATGAAATTTGGAGCAGGCATCTCCTTCAGTCTATCGGGACTAACGATCTCCGGAGATGCAGATTTTAGTGATCTCTCGCAATTACGGTACAGCAATGAGGATGTGGATCTGAGTGACCTAAATGACTCTGCGCGACAAAATC
>JAUZOQ010000032.1 GCA_030706385.1 Bacteroidota bacterium
ATCAACTCCAGCTGTCTTTCAATTCCTGAATTCTCTGTCTCAAGACGCTGAATAGAGTCCGTATACCTTTGTTCACGTTCGAGAGAATCAATGTGAGACTTTTCGTACGAAGTAAGCTCATTATTCCTTCGGTCGAGCTCATTTTCCAGTTCACTTATCCTCTTGTCCCGCTCAGCAAGATGCTTTTCCAGTTTCTCGAATTTCTGAGACAGAACTTGCATCTCTTCAGCCGTCCCCTCGGAAAGCGACTGACGCTGAGCAGTGATTGCGCGCTCGCGATCGAGAAGCTCTTCGATCTCCCTGATCCTCATTTGCGACTTATCGCGTGATAATTCGAGCAGCCGGATGCGATCCGGCAATTCACCGATCATCGCTTCTAATCGGGCAAAAGCTCGTGCAAGCCGTTCGCGGGCTTGGAGCAACTGTGCTTCGCGTTGTTTCGAATCAAGCATGCTCTCTCCTTGTGGAATTAGTTAAGAACGCAATCGCGCAGAAAACTTCGACGTCAGGATCCCGACACACATACTCATGATCTCATCGATTTCAGCATCTTCCAGAGTCCTATCCTGGGCGCGCATTGAAATCCTCAGCCCAAGACTCCTTTCTGAAACCATCTTCATCTCCTTTGATTCAAATTCATCAAATATTCTGACACCTTCAAACAGATCTCTCGGGATCGTCTTACCGATCTCATCGATAAGCCTTTGTGCATCGACGTTCCTCGAAAGCGTGATGGCAATATCTCTTTCAACCTCAGGGAATCTCGGAAGCTCAGTGACCCTGGGCGGATTGAGCATTCTGGCCCGCGCTAGCTCATGAATCATTTCATAGTCGAGCACCGCTACAAATGCTTCACTGCGCAGATCATATTCCTTTTGCACCACCCCCGAAAGCCTTCCGGCCAATCCGAACAATGTCTTTCCAGCCTTAAAGATCAGGGTTTCGGTCGCATCAAGATAGCTTCTCGCATTCACCCAATTCCCGACGGGTGATGATTCCGAGAGTGGGGCCACTAATACGGATATTCCAAAATGGCGGAGGGCACTCTCGATAACTCCTCGCAAGTAAAAAATATCGGCTTTCTGCTCTTTTACATTATATGGGTTTTTCATTTCCATATCATCCTTTATGAGGACAGCAATTTCCCATCGTTCATGCGCGTGCGCAATAGTTTGCCTGGTATCTGCGTAGTTGAAGACGCTCCCTGCTTCGAACAAGCGCTGCCCCGAAGCACCATATCGTTCGTTCCGCCGAGCAATATCGAGAAGATTTGGCAGGATGCTGGGGCGCATTCTCTCAAGCTCAACCGTGAGCGGATTCATGACTTCAATTGGTGATGAGTGGAAAATCTCAGCCTGGTTCTTTGGGAGCATGGGTGTAGAAATGCACTCCGAAAATCCCAGGTCAACGAAATAAGAACGGAGATCGGCGTCAAAATCTCGTTTCGGAAGAACGTCGCGCACCTTCGTTATGGGAATTCGATCTTCGCGGCTCGCCGGAAGTGCGTCATACCCAATCACCCTGGCGATTTCTTCGATTGCATCGACTTCCTGTTCAAGATCCACTCGCCAACTTGGAGGGGTCAAATCCCAAGAGGCATGAGTTTTTCTCCGGCCGATCTCCAACGAAGAAAATATTTTCTCCATTTCGGATTCTGCAACATTTCTCCCAAGTAGGGCCTCTGCCCGTTTAGGCCTAAACGGGAAGGATTTTTGCGGTCTCTTTTCAGGATACTCATCAATAATCCCTTGCAGAACTTCCCCACCTGCCAGTTCAGCCATGAGGGCGGCAGCTCGATCGACTGCGAAGATCACGTTCTCGATATCGGTACCCCGCTCGAATCTGTGCGATGCATCCGTCGATAGGCCCAATCGCTTTGCCGATCTGCGAATTGATGCGGGATTGAAATAGGCGGATTCAATTAAGACATTAGTTGTAGAATCGGATATTTCCGAATTTTGGCCTCCCATTATACCCGCAATCGCCAGCGGTTTCTCTTGATCGGCTATGAGAAGAGTGGAGGGGTCTAACGAACGCTGCTTACCATCCAACGTTACAAAATTCTTCGCAAAACCTTCTGCACGGCGCACGATGATATGTGCATCCGCCACGGAGTTCAGATCAAAAGCGTGCAGGGGATGCCCGCATTCCATCAAAACAAAATTTGTTATATCGACGATATTATTCCGCGGTCGAAGGCCGATCGACTCAAGCTTTTCTCTCAACCATTCTGGCGAAGGCCCAACCCTAACGCCTCGAACAATGCGTGCTGCGTAACGCGGGCAAAGATCTGGATCAGAAATAGTTACCTTAGCCGCATTATCCGTTTGCTCTGACGAAGACGTCAGTAGTTTCTTCTCAATAGCCGGTTTCTTTATTCTGCCTCCGGTCAATACTGCGACTTCTCTGGCAATTCCTATATGACTCAAACAATCAGCTCGATTAGGAGTCAGGCCAATCTCAAATATGATGTCATCTTTTCCAATGGCTTCAGCAAGTGGCTTGCCAATCTCGAGATCTGAAGGCAATTCCCAAATTCCTTCATGATTCTCGGATAGCCCCAATTCGCGTTCGGAGCAAAGCATCCCTTCGCTTGCCTCACCGCGAATTTTTGATTTCTTGATCACGAACCCATCTCCAAGATCGGCGCCGATAGTTGCAACCGCTACTTTGAGACCTATTCTCACGTTGGGCGCACCACAAACGATATTCAGCGGCGCGCCACTTCCTATCGATACTGTGGTAAGACGGAGTTTATCAGCATTCGGATGAGGGGTAACCGAAAGCACCTCGCCGACAAGAATCTTGGCAAATTTAGATGAGAAATCCTCAATGGACTCGACTTCAATTCCGAGTGCAGTCAGACGATCCGCAAGTTCTTTTGGCGGAAATTGATACGAAACATACTCGGAAAGCCATCGAAGTGAGATCTTCATTAGTCAAAAATACGGCTTCAAACGAACACTGCAACAGATTATAGCTAAAATAAATAACCCCGCCGCTTCAACGAAAGTGGCAGGGTTACGAAAAAAAAGCCTTCTGCTTATTTTACCGTATAGGATGTAAGTACTCTGAAGTCTCCGGATTTTGAGCCTGCAGTCCCTGCCGCTGGAATCGGAGGTATTGCAGTCTTAGAAACTTCTTTAGCAATATAGCCGATCTTGGGCGAGAAAGATATGTTCCTCTCGTAGGTCAACGTCGCCGGCGGAGAGATCAAAATCGTATTCGTTGTCGCAGTTATCGTCAGCTTACAGATACTGGTTACTAAGCTATCAGTCGTTCCAATCTTGACTGTTTCATCACCGACATAGGATACGGTCGCAACCAGATGTGTCGGCACCTGAAATCCGGATACAGAAATCGTGGTATTGGTGTCAAGCACTGTAGCGCTAGTGTGAGTGGTGATGGGGAGAACGATCCAGCGATGCAGTACTTCATCACCAACAGCTTGCTCGATTCCAGTCAGTCCGTTGTTCTCAACAAAAACATTCACGTCATTGCTGCTAGTATAGGTGAAATATGCAGTGTCACCATCGTCGACAACGGTATACACGTTATTTTGTCCACGAACAGTCTTCCCATCATCAATAACGCTGGCGCTGATAACCAGATCAGTACCGGGTATTTTCGTACCGTTGGAATCCGTCTGATACTTGGAATAGGTATACGTGCTGCCGGTCTTCGGCGTGACGTTATTGGACCCCGTCTGTTGCGGACTCGAAGATGAGCTGCAGCCCGAATCGAAGAGACCAAGAGCGATCAGCAGGAAGGCACCAAAAACGGAAGCGAGAAATTTTCGATCTGTCATATTGTGTAATTTGAAAGTAAAATCAGAACAACAAGTGTGCACTATCGTAACATATACGAGGTCAATGTCTTTATTGTTGCAGTCGTATCAAGCGGTATTACGTAAACGGGAACAGCCGGCATATTCGTTCTAGTCATTTCCTTACCAATATAGCCTATTCTGGGTACGAACCAAATATCCCTCTGATGGGTCAGGGTAACCTGCTCATTACCGAAGGAGAGTTTCGCAGTTATTAAGAGAATACAGTGTTTTGACGCTAACGTATCCGGCATGAGCGTATTCCCGTTTGTTGCGACAATATTCGAATCCCCGACAAAATCGACGGTAGTATGGATATTTGCGGGCACCTGTCCACCTGAAATAGAAAAGCTCGTATTGAGGTCGGGAAGAGAAACTGTGCCCTTCGAGGCGATCGGAAGTGTGATCCATTGATGAAAAATGGCATTTGCAACTGCCTCAAGGGTTTCATCGACTCTCTGCCCGTTCCGATAATTATTCAAGAATCCTGGGTCTTTGAGGTACATGGAGACATCACTGTTCGATTCATACAAGAAAAACGCTGTATCGTGTGCAGTATTGCTTTGATCAATAATCGAGTATGAGCTCGATTTCGAAAAAATTGACAGCTTGCCTGTATCAACGAAGGCATTTCCCTGAATTGTTGATATAGGATCAAGATTCCCCGACTGATCCAGTTGGGAGATAAGGTATGAATAAGCAGAATTCAAGCGTGGGATGCTATCTCCGATGTTCGTATTGGTATTCTGGTTTCCGGGTTCGGTCGTGGAAGTTTTGCAGGCCGATAAAAGCATTCCGACAAGCAAGACTGCGGTAAGTGTGTGAAAATAACGTCTAAGCATTATGTGGATCTGTGTTATAGGTGATGAAACAAAAATCTTACTGCACGATGTCTTTTCGGCTACGTAGTCAATATATTAAAACTGGCGCAAGAAACGGTAATCATTTTCTGCGAAGAGGCGGATATCACCGACTCCATATCGCATAAGCGCCGTGCGATCAATTCCCATGCCGAATGCATAACCTGTGTATATTTCCGGATCGATACCGCAATCCCGCAAGACATTCGGATGCACCATCCCGGCCCCTAAAACTTCGAGCCAACCCGTATGTTTGCATATCCTGCAGCCCTTGCCGCCACAAATATAGCAACTCACATCAACTTCGACACTGGGTTCCGTAAATGGAAAATACGATGGGCGCAGACGGATCTTGGAATCGGCACCATAAAACTGTTGTGCGAAGGAAAGTAGCATTCCCTTAAGGTCAGCCATAGAGACACCCTTGTCTATTACGAGTCCTTCAAGTTGATAGAAACAAGCAGCACTTCTAGCACTGATCGCTTCGTTTCGGTAGACTCTTCCCGGCATAACTGCGCGTATAGGAAGATTTCCCGCTTCCATTAGGCGTACCTGAACCGGAGAGGTATGTGTCCTTAGCAGTACAGGCTTCTCTTTGCTGCCGGGCGTCCAATCGCTATTTGGCTTGACAAAGAATGTATCCTGCATATCACGAGCAGGGTGATCGGGGGCGAAGTTCAGTTTCCCAAAATTATGTTCATCATCTTCAATCTCAGGTCCGTACGCCACGTCAAATCCCATGTTGACAAAAATCTCAACCATCTCGTCAAGAGTTGTCGCAAGAGGATGTTTATGTCCTGGTTCTGTAACAGTAATTGGTCTCGCAGGCATCGTGAGATCAAGCTGTCTAGATTTAGGCTTTTGCGAGCTGGCAAGAGTAATTTCTATTTCTTTGAATTTTTCCTCAACTGCAGTGCGCAATTCGTTCAGTAACTTTCCGGCCTCCGGCTTAACCTCCTTTGGTACGGTTTTCAGGTCATCGAAGAGCGTTGCGATGCTCCCTTTTCGTACTAAATGGGCTAGTTTGAATGCCTCAAGGTCGGCGGAGCTAGCTACCGATTCCAAAGCTTTGAGTAATTCAGCTTTTCTCGTTCGAAGTTCAGGTATGGTCATTCTTGATATTAACGCATGCAGAGCCGGAAAGTGCCTGTTTACCGGGCTAGGATGGTATTACTCATAGAGTCTTAACCGGTTCCGAAGTTCCGTAAGATCATTTTGGGCACTTTCAAGACGCTCAAGCAAGTGAACGATTGCCTCAAGTCCTTCGAAGTTGATTTCCAAGTCCTGATACAGTCGAACAAGCCTTTCCAATTGTGGCAATTGAATCGCTTCAATGGACAGTACTTCTTCAACCATTGTGGTCTTTATCAATCCGCGCTCCTCAAGATCACGGAAAAAGGTTATTTCCACGCCAAGTCGTAATGAGCATTCGGAGAGCGGTAATAATAATTCTGGATTCATTGCCTTGATCGAAGTTTTGCTAATTCCTGAAAAAGCTCTGTTTCTTTTTCCGTAAGGCCAGTGGGGATTCTGATGGAATATCGTACATAGAGATCGCCAAATTCCCCTTCCTTTTTATATACGGGCATTCCCATTCCGGCCATCTTGACCTCGGTTCCATTTTGAGTTTCGGGTTTCACCTTTAGCTTTACCTTTCCGTTTAGGGTGTGGAAAATAATCTCACCGCCAAGAACAGCCTGATAGAGATCTATTTCGAGAGTGGTGCGTAGATCCCTACCCAGTCGCTTGAATTTTGGGTCATTCTCGATGACAATAGTAACGTAAAGATCTCCATTCGGCCCGCCTCCAACTCCAGGACCGCCTTGACCTTGTAGGACAAGCTTCTGTCCATTCTCGATCCCTGCCGGGACGGTAATTCTTAATGTTTTGTCATTGACAACTACGTTCTGTTGATGGGTATAATAGATGTCCGTGAGCTTGAGACGTAACTCTGCGTGATAATCCTGACCTCGAAATTTCGTTTGCCTTTGCTGAAACTCAAATCCTCCGCCTCCGAACATTGAAGTGAAAAATTCCGAAAAATCCGCATTTTCCGGCGTTCGGAAGCCACCTGTCTGTTCGCCAAAGGTTTCCCGGCCACCGCGACTTGCCGAACGTGCTTGTTCGAACTCGTTCGCATGTTTCCAATCCTTTCCGTAACGATCATATTTTTCCCTTTTTTCCGGATCGCCGAGGACCTCGTTCGCTTCATTGATTTCCTGGAAGATTTGCTTCGCTTTCGGATCGTTAGGATTGAGATCGGGATGATGTTTTCGGGCAAGCCTTCGATAGGCTTTCTTGATCTCCTCCGTAGAGGCACCCTTCTCGACTCCGAGAATCTTATAATAATCCTTATAATCCATTCAAGCCTGTTTCGTCGTAGATTTGTTGTAGGAAAGCACTTTAATTTTCTTTCCCAACTCGGAATCGCATATTAGGGTTGCAAGTCTCCTCTCTCGCGTTGATTGTCTTGTGGCGCTAATTACCCACCAGGTAGCAGGTTTTTGATATGAAGGCGGCATAGCTTGGAAATAACTCCAAGCCTTTCTGTTCGCTCTAAATTTCTTTCCCTCCGCAGAGCTGAATGCGATTGACTGTCTTTCAAATGAATAACGGTCTACTTTCCGAGGATCTCGATTTTCGAATACCTTCAAACCTGCCGGCTGCATCCGACCAAGCAGTGTCAACTCATTCACGCGCCGTATATTTACGGCGCTCCAAATACTTCCTGCTCTGCGAGGAGAAAATCGGATCTGATATCTGTCAACATCCAATCCTTTCCGAACTCCATCGATCCAACCGACGGCAAGTGCTTCGTCAACTGATTCCTTCCATGAGAGGGTGGCCTTCCCTGTGTGGCGTTTATAGAACCCGACACAGACTTCCTTTGCAGATGAGTGGTGGTGTTTGAGCCAGTGTCGAAACTCTGCCGCTGATGAGAAAAAAATTGGCGTTGGTAGTTCCATTCCGGTTCCTAAAAGACTTATAGATTATTCTTTTGTTCCCAATGAGATAATCTTGTGAGAACAATGTAGATGGGCGAAGACACGATGACTGCCTCAGAAACTTACAAATCGAAAGGCGAAAAACTGTAAGGTTTTACGATAGGAGATAGCCTATTTTTGTATCGCAAACAATGAGCTACGCAAGAATTTTGATGGATAGACCTGTGTGTATGAATAACATTGTGCGCGCGAGAATCTGGCATCTGCACTGGTGAGACACTATGATTTGTACGAGTTATTCATAAGGGAATTTTCCATTACTTCATCGCATGTAGCGGTTCCGAAGGTTTTTTGGGGAGGAAACACTCGGTTGTTGCATGCGATGAGTTGGATTTTTTGTTTTCTGGGCCTCTGGATACTAAAATGAACTAAGGTGGGGTGCCTCACTCAACACGAGTGGGGCATTCTATTTAATTCAATATTGGCCCCGTGTAGCTTGTTCGGGCCTTCGAATAGGGTGCAAGCTAATCAAACATTCTGAACCAGTTACAGGGCACTCAAATCACAAGCAAGAAATTCTCCTTATTCAAACGTGTCGTATGGTATTGCCAATTGATACTCAAGACCTCCGCTATCATTTTTTTTAATTTTCCGAATTCGTCTGGTTTTCTGAGGTAAATATTGGCACCCTTAAGAAATGTTTTCTCTATATCTTCTTCCGAGGAAGATGTGGAATAAATGACGATGGAAATATTCCTATATTTTTCTTCACTTCTAATTTCTTCCAAGCATTCGATGCCGCCTTTTCGGGGCATGTTCAGATCTAAGAATATGATATCAGGAAGGACTCCGTTGCCCTTAATCAATAGATCCATTAGTTGCTGGCCATCATTGACCATTTTCAAGACCGTCTTGACCCGTATACTTTCGATGGCATCTTTAAAAAATAGACGATCGTCCTCGTCGTCATCGGCAAGCAAGATATGAAGTGCATCAGTATCCATCAATCGGTCACAAAATAAGGAAAAGTATATTCAGGCGGCGTTGTGATGAAAATACACAGCGTTCATTCGGCATGGGCTCAACAGTTTTAGAGGTCTCTTGAGTTTCTATACCCTTCTCTGACTACTTTTTCGGGCACAGGATTATTGGTAAATGGATATGCGATGGCTTATAATCGCAAATATGATCGTATCAATATATTTGAGGGATTTCGCAGCCCCTTAGTCAACCTGGCGTTTCTTAAGCATGATTTCCTTGAATTTCGTAGGTGTTAGCCCCGTGATCATCTTAAATTGATTTGAGAGGTATGCTACGCTGCTGTAACCAAGCTGATAGGATATTTCAGTAAGGGTGAGATTCTCATTGAGGAGCATTTCTTTAATACGCTCCACTTTTTGAATAATAGTAAAATGAGTGATGGATGTGTAAGTTGCTTCTGAAAAAACCGCTGTCAGATAGCCATAACTATAGTTAAGCTTCTTGCTTAGATAATCCGAAATATTGACATTCGGGCGGTCCTCGCCTTGCTTAACCATATCGACGATCGCTCGTCGGATCTGTTCGACCAGATCGTCAGGAACATCTTCGGAGAGTTCAATTCCGAATCTTGAAAGTGCAGAGTTTAGCTCTTTTCTTTTTTCATCGCTTATCCTGCCATCTACGATCAAGGCGCTAGTATTGCCCATTTCGTATTCCACCCCCATGGCCTTTAAATGATCCTCGACGATAACTCTCACTGCTACACCTGGAACGGTATGTATAGTTAATTTCATTGTTATTCCGTATTCTGGCGATCAATTAGGGGACGGTGCACTTTCAAACGATTAAGGCGTTGGAAATAGTTTTCCTCGCCGCTCATTAGCGGGAAAGGAAATGCTTCAAGGGGGAATCTCGCACCCGCTTCTTGTAACAGCATGATATACCCATAGATAAATACACAATAACCGTTCAAACGGTTGTCGAAAATGTGCTTGAGGATCGAGAGATTTTGATACGAAGCTTAAGTATTATTTCACTCTGACGATTAGCATTCCAAGATTCTCTTCATTGCTTCGAGAACGTGCCCCCAATTCTGTTCGGAATGCTCTCTGGCCGCCTCCGATTTATTGTTATCCTGCGTAAGGGTGAGCCTCGTACCGCCATCCATTTCTTCTAATAGATATGTCACTGTGGCATAATTTTCAGGCTTGTCCTCGGTTCCGGACATCGAACTCCAGTACGTGGATTTCAAGATCTTCTTAGGGACGAGTTCCAAAATTGTCCCGCCATCCTCATACTCCTTTCCTTCCCAGACACCCTTGTAGCTGATCCTGCCACCAACCTTCCAGTCGGCCGTCATATTTGTCCCGAAAAGATACTGACGGACGATCGATGGATCAGTGAGCGCCTCCCAAACCTTTGAGGGAGTTGCTTTAATAAGAATGGATCTATGGACTATCCGATTAGAATTCATCGTTATCTTAATAAGTTTATCAACAGTCAACAGCACAGCACCTAGGTCGCAGTTCCTCAATTTCTGTCTAACTTTTTGGCTTTCCACATCGATAGGTTATGGAGGATACTAGATATGCATGGCCATATTTAGCACAAGATTACGCGGGTCTTCCCAGGCAGCCCCGCTAAAATAAGCACCCTTAATCAGGTGGTCATTATCGAACAAATTATTAATATACATAGAGAGTTCGATCGAATTTCCGCCCGATAAATGAAGTGTGTATCCTAGGGATAGATTAACAACCCACGAAGGTGTTGTATGTGCACCTTGATTGAAATCGAAGAGTCCGGAGCTATACTCAAACATGGAATTCCCGTTCGTCAGCCCCGATGAATAGATGGGCGTCACATCAACATACCAATCGTGCGGTTGATATTTTAGCCCCAATACGACTGAAAGCCTCTGATCGTGATCAAGATCGGTTACAATTCCGGCGTTTTGAAACGCGAGGAATCCTCCCGTTATCACACCCGATCCGAAGGCATGAACGAGAGCGCAATTTGCGTATCCTGAAAAAAAGGTTGATGGATCACTATAAGATAATCCAACCTCCACTCCGTTAGTGACAACTTTTGAAATATTTACGGGGGTCTTCACTGCACTTGAGCCCACAGTCTGATCGTCAACACCCGGCACTGCGAGCTTGCGAAAAAAGGCAAGTTTAGATCTTAAACCGAAGTCCAGATTGTACAGAAACGCAGCCTCATACATGTCATCACTCTCCGCCACTGTCGGGAATGCCGTATTACCCGCGACATTGGAAGAAATCGTACGCAATCCTTCTATATTATTCGGCATGAACAGTCGGCCATAGTATAGATAGGCTGTTGCATTTTCATCAAAAAAAATATTCCATTTCAGGCGAGGACTAATTTGTTTTTGAAAGGGCGCGTCCGGGGCAATATGCTGATCATAACGAATGCCCAGATCGATAGCAGTCCATTCTGCAGGATGAATCTCCGATTGGGCGAAAAAACCAAAATCCGATCCGACATAGTTAGTTGCAATTACGGGGCCTGAACTTCCATTCGAATCCATTGAAGAAAAATTCTCTGTACCTCTGGTAACCGAAAGACTAAGACCAGCCGCGACCATGAATTCATGCGAAAAGCGCAGATCATACTTCACGCGTGTTCCAAAGGTTGTGAATCCCCTATCCTCCGCAAGCGTATAGCCCTTGGTAGTATCTGATGGAAATCTGAAATTATGGGCATCTACAGCGCCCGGAGAAAAGATCAATCCCCCCTCACGGGCATAAAATCCAATGAATACGTTCGATTCCTTGTCTGCTTCTCTTGAGACGGTGTGGAACAAAGATAAAGTTTGAAAGGCATTTGATGTTTGCTGATGATCATCCTTCGGTCCTTCTTCAATTGGATCGTAAGGGATTTCGGTCTGCGTTCTTCCGAAATTTAAATTCATTGTGAGATAGTCGTTGTCACCCGCCAGATAATCAAGCTTCCCATATAAGAAATAATCAAACCCGTGATCGTGATATATAAATGGAAGTGGAGAATCGATACGTCGATCGGTTTCCTGTCTGGATCCGGAAAGAAAAACTCCAAGCTTTCCCAAGTGATCGCTGAAAGAGAGAGCTTGACCGTTCACGCTAAATGGCCTTAATTTCTGAGAGTGAATTCCCAAAGAATCGGGAGAATTATTGTCCCGGCCAAGGTAACTTCCGGCGTACGTGGAAAGATCAAAATGTGCTTTGCCCCCTGGCACCCTATTCTGTACATCAATTACCGCTGCCATTTGTCCGCCATACTCGGCAGGGAATCCGCCGGTGAGGAACGTTGCACGCTCGATGACTTTGGAATCAACTACTTCGTTCAACCCTCCAAAAACACCGAGTGGTATTGGGATACCATCGACATAGTACATATACTCACCATGCTGCCCTCGAATATGAACCTCTCCGGTCGGAGCCTTGGCAGCACCGATCATGTTCTCCTGAATCAAATTTGTCATTCGAGCGATCGGAGAAGGGTGGTATGTTTCGGCCTCGAACACTTGTGCTCCGGTCTTTGGATCGATGGTCGTAATATTCTGGTCATGTTCGCCAGTGACGGTTAGCTCTTCATGAATGACTTCTCTAAGATAAACGGTCTTTGTAGAGTTGAATTTATCTATGAGTATGGAATCGGAATAGCTCACATAATCGACAAGTTGCACAGAGATGATATACCATCCCGGCTTAATATCCGAAAAAGTAGCTCTACCTGTAGGATCGGTAATTTTACCTACTACTAAAGCGCCATTCTTCCTCAGGGAGACTCGTGCTAGCTGAAGAGGGGTATCTTGCGTGCTATCAATAACGACTACGGAATATGACACACCCTCGATCGGCAATGTGGTCGAAAACGCATTGCTAAATACTCCAACAAGGAGAACGAGAAATACGAAAAAGACAAATCCTTTTCGGCTGAACATATTTAAAAGTGAAGATTCTGATTAATAAAAAGAGAAGCAAATACTTCTTAACGAAGTTTAAAACGTGCAGAGGTTAGGCTATAGAGGGTGGGCCGCGAGATTCCGAAGATGAATGAAATTTACCGAGAAAAGGCGCAAATGCTTGGAGTATACGATGCGAAACGCTAAAGGTCTGCATCGGTAAAATTACTGCGTCACCAGGATCTACGGCCTGGGTTGCTTCATATTCGCAGGCATCACAATGAAGAACAGAGACCTTTGCAGAGGTTGTTTGAGTCTCGAATACATGTGTGTGAAGATAGGGCGAGGCGAGCCTAATCATAAGTAGTACGACTGCAAGTAGCCCGATTGAAGCTCGGAATACAGGGGATTTGCGATCGATGTTTACTATTTCATTCTTCACGGCATGGAAAATGAGAAATCGATAGGCTAAGTTCCAAAGCGCTACCGGGATTTCATTCACTCCGCTCTAAGTTCTATCTACAATAATTCACCATCCGCCCTACAGATTAAGTTGAAGCAGATCATTATTCTCTTTGTCTTGCTACTCGTGATCCTCGAAGCAACTGCCAGTGAGGCATCACCCGGCCAACATACCCTACATAACACCAATGGCGGCAAAAAATATGGCGGTGCCATTCATCTCAATGAAAATGAGGAGCCTCGCTCCTTCGACCCTGCCCAGATCAGCGAGAAAGGAAACATCGACATAGCGGAAAATATATATGATCGCCTACTTGAATACGATGAAAACCTAAATGTAAGACCGAGTCTCGCCAAATCCATGCCCGAGATCTCCCCGGACGGACTGATATATACTTTCCATCTCCGCACTGATGTCTATTTTCATGATGATCCATGCTTCCCGGGAAGCATCGGTCGAAAGTTCACGGCAAGAGATGTGCTCTATTGCTGGACACGGTCATGTGATCCTCGGACGCGTACACTTGCCATGCCATATTTCGAGATAATCCAAGGTGCACAGGAGTATTACGCAGACCCGATATTGCACTCGGAAGGAGTCAAGGGAATACAGACGCCGGACGATTCCACGTTCGTAGTTACGCTGACTACGCCTTTCTCTCCTTTCATCGACTATTGTGCAACCGTAGGTTTCATTTGTCCGAGGGAAGCAATAGAGAGGTACGGTGACGACTTTATCCATCATGCCGTTGGAACCGGTCCGTTCAAGCTTGTTGATTATGAGGCAGGTAACTACTGCTTATTACTAAGAAATCAACATTATTGGGGCAAGGATCCAGAAGACAACCAATTGCCGTACCTCGACTCCGTTCGATTTACCTTTGTACAGGATAGTCGAATAGAGATGCTCGAATTTAAAGCAGGGCGTCTTGATCACAAATATCGGATTCCCTCCGGATCATTTGAAAATGTATTCGATAAGAGCAACCGTCTCAAGGATGAATATCGACAATATCAGATAGGCAGGGTGGCTGCGAATTCAACGCAATTTTACGGTTTCAACTGTGAGATGCCCGGTGTGTCGAACGTTCACTTGCGCCGGGCGATCAGTCTTGCAATCGATAGAAAAAAAATAGTTGCCGATATCCTGGGGGAACAGGCCTCCGGTCCAGGCGACTATGGCCTAGTCCCGCCCTCTATGTTGCCGAATCGTGCGATCAATGGCATGAATTTTAATCCCGCAAAGGCAAGGAAGGAGCTTGGAATCGCGAAAAAAGAATTGAATGGAAAGATACCCGAAATCAAACTTTGTGTTAACCAAGGTGGGGGGAGAAATCAGCAAGTTGCGCAGGCCGTGATTTCGATGGTAAAAGACTGTTTGGGGATTGATATTCAAATAGAAATTAGAAGTTGGCCGGATCTGACCGAATTGATCGATGCGGGCAAGGCTCCATTCTTCAGACTTGGGTGGATATCCGATTATCCTAACCCCCAAAGTTTTCTGGCACTTATCTATGGCAACAATATTCCGAGCTCGGGACCTAGTTCGATGAATTTGGTACGCTACCGTAATTCAGTATTCGATAGGTTATATGAAGAGGCTCTACGCGAAACCAACCGATCCAAGGCACTCAATTTATGGGCACAATGCGACAGGGTCGCTGTGGAGGATGCCGCAATGGTTATTCTTTACTATGACGAGGACTTCCACTTGTTGCAGCCCTGGGTTATGGATTTTCCCATCAATTCACAGAATGATAATGCGATGAAACATGTCTGGTTCTCTCAGTAAGGCTGGGACGATGGCAGGTCGATCGACATAATGGAGAACTTGGACAGAAAATCACTGTGGCTGGGGATTCCATCTGTCATTCTTTCCGTTCCAATATCTCAATAATTCTAATTATCTCTGAGTTAGTATGAAGAAATTCCTCGGTTTATTGTGTCTCAGCTTCGTATTGCTTTTCATATCTTGTGGGAAGAAGTCAGGATCACGGCATGCTCTTAGGGACGCGAAAGGCGGCAAGAAGTATGGCGGCGCGATACACCTGAATGAAACCGGTGATCTCCGTTCTCTTGATCCTCCTCAGATCAACGATCAAACAAGTGGTCATATCGGTGAGAATATATACGACCGTCTTCTTGAATTCGATAATTCACTCCAACTCCATCCATCCTTAGCTAAGGCACTGCCGGAAATATCATCTGACGGAGTAACCTATACTTTTCATCTTCGGACCGACGTCTATTTTCAGGATGATGATTGCTTCCCGGGCGGCAAAGGACGAAAAATGACTGCAAAGGATATTGTCTACTGCTGGAGCAGAGCATTAGACCCGGCGACCAATACGCTTGCGCTTCCCTATTTCCAGATAATCAAGGGAGCCAAGGAATATTTCGATAGCAAGGCTAAGCTTGCAGGGGGTGTTGCAGGCCTCCAAGCTCCGGATGATTCGACATTCATCGTGACTCTGAAAGTCCCTTTCTCACCATTCATTAACTACTGTATGGTCGGAAACGCCTTCATCTACCCACATGAAGCTGTTGAGAAGTATGGAAAGGATTTTACTCACCATGGTGTCGGCACAGGTCCCTTCAGATTTGCTGAGTATAAAGAGGGAAGATATTGCCTCTTGGTACGCAATGAGCATTATTGGGCGAAAGATGAAGCTGGCAACCAGCTTCCCTATTTGGATACTGTTCGCTTTTCATTTATGCAAGATGATAAAGCTGAATTCCAGGAATTCAAAGCTGGGAATCTGGACCATAAATATCGCATACCGAACGAGTTTTTTGCCGACGTTGTAGATGAGAATAAGAACCTCAAAGGCGATTATAAGAAGTATCAACTTGGTAAGATCGCAGCGATCGCCACACAGTTTCATGGATTTAATTGTCAGTTCCCTGGCGTATCGAATGTGCACCTTCGGCGGGCCATTAGTTTCTGTGTCGACAGAAGAAAAATCGTAAAGTACATTTTGAAGAACCAAGCAGCTGCTCCTGGAGAGCATGGCTTAGTACCTCCGTCGATGCCGGGATTCCCATTCGACCAAGTGCAGGGCTTTGTTTTTAATCCCGATAGTGCCAGAGCCGAGCTAGAGATCGCGAAGAAAGAACTCCACGGTGAGGTGCCGGACCTGACACTCTACGTGAATAAAGGCGGTGGAAGAAACGAAGATGTTGCACAGGCAGTCCAGGCAATGATCAAGGAGAACCTCGGCATCGACATTCATCTCGAAGTCAAGGAGTGGGCACAGCTTACGCCAATGATCGATGACGGCAAGGCTGCGTATTTCAGGCTCGGATGGATTGCGGACTACCCTGATCCGCAAAACTTTCTGAATCTGCTCTATAGTAAGAATATCCCATCCAGTGGACCGAGCTCAATTAATCAGACTCGTTATAAGAATCCGGAATTTGACAAGCTGTATGAGATGGCGATCCACGAAATTGATCGTTCGAAGGCCATGCAGCTCTGGGCCCAATGCGATCAGCTAGCAATCCGAGATGCTCCTCAAGTAATCCTATATTACGATGAGGATTATCATGTCATTCAGCCGTGGGTCAAGGACTTCCCCATCGATGCGCAAGATAATAATCCAATGAAAAGGGTATGGCTTTCGGAGTAAAGAACCGGTACTTCGTGGGCAGAGCCTGCTCTTTGTAACGACCTCAGTAAGAGACCTATTTCTGGCCGACTAGTCGCATCTCTTCGCCAAAATCGGAGTCTGGCTGTTTTGAAGTACTATAAATGAGCCCCACTCCGCGGGCAAACCACTTTACCGTAGAGTCACCGGATTGCGAGGTGTAGACGACTTCTGCGACATCGTCGTAGGTCTTGCCATCAGGCATTTTCATTTGCACACCGCGACGGGTGACCTCTGCAGTGTAGCGAGACTGGATGTAGTAGCTGCCGTTCGAGTTATTGAATTTCCATTGTTGCCCTACCATGAGAGGCGCCTTCAGATCCAACCAGTACTTCTCGTTATTCCCGCATGATACCTTTCCCAGCGTATACGCTTCGCTATCATTCATAGCGTAATAAAAGTTATTCAGGTAGAGATTCATCTTTGTCATGTCAGCCGAATAGCATGCCTGATTTCCCATCATCAAGCCGGAAGCATCGTTACCTTGCATCGTCATCCAGATCGTATCTGCGCCTGTGGAATTCTTACGGCAGTATGCGTAAGAGGTGCCAATACTTTTTAGCGGCAAGTAATACTCCTCAATATTCAGAACAGGCTTCTGTTGAGACGGAGCGGAATCGACCAGAGCATTGCAACCAACTAAGGCACTTGCAACGATCAAAATAGCAGAACCGATAAAGAGTCTCATATCATGTTCTCCTTAATTAAAATCGATAAATAAGACCGTAATGCAATCTGCCGTTAAGCGTGTTCCGAATATCGGCAGCATCGATCATCACAGGTTTCGAACTCGCATTTTCCGCAGCAAGGACAGCGCTTGCCGAAAGAGCATTTGAATGTACACGAGAGAGAGCAAATGCAGCACCGAACGAAAGACTCTCAGAAAATGGGATTCGAACACCCGCTTCTGCATCGAGTGTGTATCCGTTCGGTATTAATCCACCACCAAGAGAGAATTCGAGAAGCAAGTTTCCTGCAAAAAATAGAGGCTCCAGATGGGAGACGAATATTTCCTCGCTAAAACTGCGCTTGGTTTCAATACTTCGTGAGATCAATTCTGTACCATTATCATTGCTACGCTTCACATCTCCAAGCTGCTGGTATAATCCGGAACCAAGCCTGAATCCGATCAAATTATTCTCGGAGATATGATAGGCAAGGCTTATGCGCTGATCAGCAAATGGCTTGATTGGAGATGCATCTGCAGGATAGGTAAATCCGCTGGAAGTCTGTAGGCTCCCTTCAAAGAGAGAACGTTGTTCGGGCAGACCATCATGATGATCGAACGGTGAGTGGCGTTCCGCACCAATATCCGAATGCACATCTTCGATCTGCAGATCTACAGGTTGTATGTCGATCAAAGCCGAATGCTGTCCGCTTGATGAGCCGTCGACGAAGGCATCCGTGTTCAACTCATTGTGCTCGGCAGCCGGACTCGTCTGCATAACGGGAATTCCCATCGTCCGCCGAGAAATCGAAACTGCATGGGAGGTATTACTTGAAGTCGAATTCCGTAGCGCCAAAGCCGGCACTTCAGAGCTTGCGCGGTCTGACAATTGCGAACTCGGCAACGCTCTTCGAGGAAGCACCTCAGCTGCCTCCTGTGAACCTGCGGAAATAAATTTGGGTACAAAGTAGCCCAATGCGCCAGAGCTTAGGATGAGGGCTAGGGCGGCCAGAACTGCAGTACGTTTTGAAAAGACAAGTATTCCCTTTTGCTTGACCTGAGTAGAGGCAAGGGATTCTATCCTGGAGAAAAGCGACGACTCGACCTCCGGACTCACCATTACCGATCTAGTTGCATCCTGAGCAAGATCGCGCAGCATCTCATGCTCTCGAAAGAGCAGGCGTATCTCCGGAGAAACACTCGTCAAATGCAACAGCTCTGCGCTATCGGCATCGGAGAGCTCTCCGTCAAAGTAGGCAATGATCTTATTTTCTAACTCTTTGCTCATGCAATCAGTACAGTCTTTTTACCCTCATGTTGCACACTTTCAACTGTTCCATCTATTTCTGGTACGGGTTTCGCAGGGGATTTCTCTTCGATTGTCTCCAAGCGGTGCTTGAAGTGCGGAGCTAAAATTTCGCGAAGCATTTTCTTCGCCCTCAAAACACGTACCTTAACATTTACACTCGTCGTTCCCGTGAGTTCCGCAACTTCCTCACAAGTAAATCCTTCGATTTCGCGGAGCATAAAAGCGTCTCGATAGATCGGGGCGATCTTGTTGAACGCATGCTGAAAGATCTCTTCCGGATACTCCTGGTCAATTCCTTCAACGGAAAGTTCTCTGCGATGAGAATATCCTATCGGTTCTCTATGTTCATCATCAAGATGAACAAATTCCGGAGTAAAGACGGATTCGCGAGTCATATTCAAGCACACCGATCTCGCAATCAATAAAAGCCAGCTTTTTAACGCCTTCGCCTCCCGAAGCTGATCACGCCGCTGATAGACTCGAATAAACACTTCCTGAAACGCATCTTCGGCAAGAGACTTATTCCCCATTACATACAGACAGTATGAGAAGATGCGCTCCCTATATTTATTATAGACGTATTTAAACGCCCCTACATCGCCGGCAATAAATGCCTCGATGATCTTACTTTCGGAAAGGTCCGTATCGGACGCTGTCCCGATCTCTGAATCGCGATATGGTGGTTTCTTATTCTCTGGCAAGATGCTCCTGCAGGGTATTTGCCTAACCTTTAAAGACACATATTCACCTTCAATTGTTACAAAATGGAGATCGATTTGTCTCTTTCAGGCGAGGTTTATCCACAAGCCATTAAAATATAAGCAATTAAAGGAAGTTACCGCCCAAGGGACTACTTCAGAGAAAAACTCTGTAATTCGAACGTACCATCGAGATAGTGCGCCGAAGACGCATATTGATAGTCTCTACCGAGAACCAGACCAACACCGTCGGCGTAGAACTTGTCGGAGACAGAGTTCGTATCCACAATATTTTGAGGGTAAATATACTCGTTCACAATCCGAAATTGGACACAGGAAAAATTGCCTGCCGGCGTTGAAATTGGCTGGCCGGTCTTAACTAACGTTGCAGTTTCTTTGACTCGCAATGCCCCACCTATGCTTGAATCAAACAGTGTTAGGCTTTCTCCAACGTTCATAGGATATCTAAGAACCATGTGCGGCGTCGACGTACTGTCGTTGGGATCGAAACTATAGAGATCAGAATCGACCCAGTATACGAGTGCATATCCCGGAACATTAAGAATCCCATAGTGATAGGCATGGTGCCCCTGATAGGTTTCTTCCCCACTGATGAGAACGGTTCCGGTCTCATCCTGCACACTTGTACCATTTACATCGAAAGTTTGCTGACGGTAGACACAGCTATCTCCAACTTTCATTGGATAGATGTTGCTGAGGTTTCCGTTCTGGTCGGAAGAGGGCGCAGCAGGATTACTTTTGCAGCCTGGGAAGAGAGCAAAACCAAGGATAAGAAGGAGCGCGAAGGATTGAGGTTTCATGAACAGGATATTCAAATATTGATCAATAAATTGTGACAATGCGGATAATGAATTAGTTCAGGGCACGATATTCGGTCGAGACCCTGCAAACTCCGGTGGATCGATCAATCTACGGCAGCCTCGTATATTTGTCGCAAATGGTAAAGTTACAAAGTGGGAAGAGCATTGCCGAACAAGTCCGTACAAAATGGTTGGTTATGACCGTAGTTCTGCTGGTTTCTTTCTCAAGCCTTGGCTATGCGCAAGAAGAGTATCTCGGTAAAACCCAGCGGCAGTGTATTTCTCTGTTCAAAAAATTGCATTATGACAGTAAGATGTATCCGAACCGGTTTACTGATTCATTCGATTCTCTACTGCCTAACATGTATCGCTGGGGAGAAGAAGGGAGCGGATCTATCCAATGCGATTCGAAAAGACGTGTAGCCGACTTTGACTATGGCTTCTGGCAAAAACATAATGAAAGCAAAGACCAGAGAAGACATGGCAGAATGTGGAAGCAATCCATCATCGCTTTGGAGGAATTGAAAGAAAAATTCGGGGATCCAAAGGTCTCGGGAACAGATAGCAACGGTTGGGTAAGCTATACCTGGAAAACGAAACGGTTTTTTTATAAACTCACGGTCCGCCGTACCGACGATACAACGGAAACGACATTTGACTTTGCGGGCATGCTTAGGAAGCCTATGATCCCTTTTACTCCAGCACCTGCGACCGAACTACCCCAATTCATTGGACTGACAAAGTCTGAGACGCACTCACTTCTTAGAAAATTACATTTAAATTATGCAGACAGTGCCATTTTTTTCGAGGGAAAGTATTATTTGAATATTTCTTTGCCTGTATTCAAACTATGGAATACAAAGTGTTCCGGGTGGATCGATTTTGACTCAACGGAGCATTCAATTCTATTTTCATTTGATATAGGTGTAAGCTATGAACGCGTCGATGAATCGAGACTTAGGCCAGTCCTATCTCCTCCGGCACGAAACACTCGGATGCAGATCGAGCACGATCTCACAAAACAGTTTGGCAAAAGTTCAAGCAGCACAGATTGTTCCTTGGGAACAACCTACCTGTGGAAATCCGGAGATTTCATTTATCAAGTAAACGGGTTGGAACTCGACGATAACGATGAGCATCACATTGTCCGAATTGTTGCCGGCAAGAAAGAGATTCTTGGCCAGTGATGGATGGTATCACGCCTGAACCCCGACAAAGAAAAGCCTTCTTCAAGAACCTCTCTCGCATTTTGTTCGTAAATTTGTCACATGAAGCCGCTACCGAAACCCGATCCCAAATCACTCCGAAGATACGAAACCATTGCCGATTCGCTTGTCGAAAAATCCGGCGCTGAGAAATCCAAAATGTTTGGCATGCCAACTTTAAAAATTCACTCGAAGGCGTTTTGCGGCTTGTTTGGAAGCGATATGGTGTTTAAATTATCCGGCGAAGAGCATAAGAGAGCGCTGGCATACGACGGGGCAAAGCTTTTCGACCCCTCGGATATGAACCGGCCCATGAAGGAATGGGTCGTTGTTCCGAAGAAATATTCTGGAAAATGGGAAAGCCTTGCCGTCGAGGCTCTTAAATACGTAGCATAATTCATGGCATTACTGGACACGATCGAATCGCGAACAAACGGAAAGCACCTGTCGCAATCAACATTTATCAATTCTCCCTTAAAAGTCAAACTGATCAATGCATTTGCAAATCCGTTCAAGAATGCGATAGCAACTGCCAGGACCTGTTATTCATCGAAAGGCATCATCACCGATGAGGGTGTCTCACTCGAAAAGCACACAGCACTTGCCAAAAGCATTTATGAAGCCGGCCATCATACTACGCTTCAGCATGCCCATTTTCAATTCGCCATCGAAGGCGTTTCACGGCATTCAATTTGGTCGTTCTTGCATTCGCATCCGTTCTACAATTCTGAGCAGGTCAGTCAGCGTTATGTCGAAGTCAAGAGTGGTAGCTTTACGACTCCAAATTTTGAGAATAGCGAAGCGCAATCGCTCTATGCATCGGAAATGGATCGAATCATGCGAGACTATCATGATCTCATCGGTCTCCTGACTCCGGCTGTTGCCGATGCCTATTTCGATCGATTCCCCCATCGAAGGAAAAAGTCGGAGGAATATCAGAAAGAGATCAAGAAGAAAGCCCAAGAAGTTGCCCGATATGTTCTTCCTGTATCGACAACAGCTTATCTTTATCATACCATCAGCGGCATTTCGCTTCTGCGATATTACCGTCTTGCCAAAATGGCCGATACTCCGAGCGAGACATTCCTGCTCGTTCGGGCAATGGTCGACGAACTGTTGCGATATGATCCCAACTATGCTCTCATCCTTGAAGAGCCCCTCGATCCGGAATCATATCCCGAGGCCGAATACATCCGCACTGGTAATACTGACCATGACATCGCACATTTCATCAAAGAATTTGATGACGATCTCGATGGCAAATATTCGAAGCTCGTTGATTATAAGGCCTTTGCCGAAAGGACATTGGCAAGTAGCGTGCGTGAAGTTCTGGGAAAGACGGAACGAGAGATCGATGACGAAGCCGCAATTGCACTTGTACTTGATCCTTCACAAAATACCATCCTTGGCGAAACGCTTGTTCTAACGACACAGACAAAATTTTCTCGTGCAATGCATAATGTGCATTACACGTTTCGAAAGAAGCTATCGCATACAGCAGACTCCCAGGACCAGCGTCACCGCATGACTCCGGGCTCCAGACCAATTTTACACATGCAATTGCGAGATGCCGTACCAGATTACGAAACGCCAATGGTCGTAACAACTTCTCCTCAAGAAGTTCAAGACCGGTACCGGGAGTCGATCGAGCGCTCATGGAAAAGCTACGCGATTCTCCGTTCGCTTGGGGTTCGACAGGAATTCTGCGAATATATACTGCCCAACGCCACCAATATCCGCTTCACCGAATCAAGTGACTTGCTTGCCTTGCACCATAAGCATGCTATGCGCCTTTGTTATAATGCTCAGGAAGAGATTTGGCGTGCATCTGTCGATGAAGCGGACCAGATCCGATCAATCCATCCGATGATCGGCAAATACTTACTTCCCCCATGCGGATTGCGTGATCTTGCCCATGTCCGTCCGATATGCCCCGAAGGAAACCGGTATTGCGGCGTCAAGGTATGGCAGATCGATCTCAATGAGTATGAAAGGGTTATTTGAGGTAGACGACCACGGTAAGTGTTGAATTAGAACCCTGTTGACCTGCCGCTAACGACTCAGCACTAATTTCTACCAAATATGTTTTTCTCCATCATCATTCCGACATTTAACCGCGCTCATCTAATCGCAAGAGCGATCGAAAGTGTTACCAATCAGGATTTTCCGGATTGGGAAATGATCATTGTTGACGATGGCTCCTCCGATACGACAGGAGATGTAGTCAGAATCTTTTCAGATCGTGATCCAAGGATTTCATATCACTATTCGGAGAATCAAGGAGCTGCAGCAGCGCGAAATCTTGGCTCATCTTTTGCTTCGGGGAGGTACTTCACGTTTCTTGATTCCGATGACGAATATCTTCCCAGACACTTGGGAATTCGAGAAGAAGTACTTTCTCGAGTGCCGGCGATAGAGCTACTACACGGAGGTGTTGAAGTCATTGGTGATCCCCTCGTCGCCGATTGTTTCGATCCATCGAAGTTGATTCCGATCTACGAGTGCGTTGTTGGAGGCACATTCTTTATCCGGCGCGATCTCTTCAAACGTCTCGGTGGCTTTTCTGACATTCCCTACGCTGACGACACTGATCTCTTTACCAGGGCCACTGAACTCGGTGCACTGATCGAAAAGATTGACAGGCCGACATACCGTTATTACAGAACGGAGGCCGATTCGCTCTGCGCCATTGTTGCACGAGAAGGGACAGAAGGTATCAAGCGATTCAGACAGAAGAAAATCCTGTAATCCGATCATGGCAAAAGAAACGAAAGAACAAAAACACGAGCGGACAAAGAAGATATTTTCCAAACTGAGGAAGATGTATCCCCAAGCGCACTGTGCACTCGATTTTACGAATGCGTTCGAATTGCTCGTCGCTACGATACTATCTGCTCAGTGCACCGATGCCCGGGTCAATATCGTAATGAAGTCATTTCGTCCCAGATTTCCAACTCCGAAATCCTTAGCGCATGCCGATCTCTCAGAAATTGAAGAAGTCATCAAATCCACCGGTTTTTTTCGCCAAAAAGCGAAATCGTTGAAATCGATGGCAACGGATATTATCGAGAAATTTAGGGGAAAAGTACCTCAGACCATGGCTGAACTCACAACCTTGAGAGGCGTGGGGCGCAAGACTGCTAATGTCGTGCTGGGGAATGCCTTTGGTATAGCTGAAGGAATTGCCGTTGATACCCATGTCACCAGAGTAGCGAATCTCCTGAAGATTACTACGCATAAAGAACCTGAAAAGATCGAGCGGGACTTGATGGAGCTTGTTCCAAAAAAGGAATGGACAATGGCCACGCATTACCTCATCTCCCACGGAAGAAAGATTTGCATTGCCAGAAGTCCGAAGTGTCCTGAATGCGGAATTGCCGATCTTTGCCCGAGCAAGAAGATCTATTTCCCTGAATGAAAAAGGGCGCAATAGATGCGCCCTTCGGATTCATTCATAGATAATATTCTACTTCACGACTTGGAAGAAATGCGTATCACTTGATCCATCGGCAAAGGTTAATTTGAGCAAGTAACTGCCGTTTGCAAGTCCGTCGAGCGAACCGATCGAAATTGTGTTGTCGCCAAGATTGATATGTTGTTTCGTTACTCCTAATGCAACCACCCTTCCAACTCCATCATAAATAGAATAGGAAAGATTTCCTTCGCGCGGGCTCGAGACCTTCACCTTGATCGCATCGCCAGAAATAAGCGGGCTCGGATAGATCGAAGTGATCATTGGATGAGAGCCTGATTTAGGCTGAGTGTTCTGCACAGCAGATGGAGCAGTGAGTAAACCCTTTAACGTGAATGACAATGTGTCTTCCGGATCGCCGCTAAGAGCGGAGAATCTGATATAATCGATGAGAGAGTCAATGTTGGTATTCTCAGCCGGACAATAGATATTCAACACAAAAGAGCCTGTAATACCGGGGTCTAAACTGAAGGCACTCATCGGGGGAATGCTATCGGTTGCGGGTGAAAAACAATTTGTCCCAAAACAGACACTTGAAGTCCAGCCGTCAGGAAGTCGCAAATGCTTCCGATTAAAAATAATTCTGACAGTACCGTTCGTTAAATTCGTTATGTCCCCAGTCATGGTCGCAACACTGCCGGGATTGAAGCTAATCTCATCCTTATGCATAACAATATTGAAGGAAACTGCTGCCTGCGGAGCATTTTGCATGAGCAATGGATGCCTATCGATCGAAGAGGAAATTGTATGCTGAATGCGCGCTCCGGTCTGGTCATCAACTCGGTTGATCAACGCTCGAGATTCTTCCACGCGAGATTGGCCGAATGCGAGCAACGGAAATAGGGATAGAGCGACAACAATCAGCTTTTTCATAGGCAAGATCCTCTCGAGAATATTATTAGGATACTTTAATAACCCATTTTTACTCGAATTGTTTCAGCTTTTTCGGTGAAAAATGGCGGCAGGATGCCTCTGTGCCGTATTTTTGCGGCATGGATAAGATAAAACTCGCCCTTGTCGGCTGTGGAAACGTAGGTCAGGTCATACATTTACCGATCTTGAGGAAGATGCCGGATGTAGAAGTCGTTGCCGTTGTCGATCCCGATGAGCGGAAAGCCAAGGCCGTTGCGCTCCGGTTTGGCATTCCCCAAACATTCAAATCGATCGATGCCCTGCTTGCTTCACCAATTGGTTCGGAGATCCAGGCCGTCGATATTTGTACTCCTACCGATCAGCACAAGAACGCAGCAATAGCTGCCCTGCAATCGGGGAAGGATATTCTTGTCGAGAAGCCGATCGCCCGCACATACAAGGAAGCCAAGGAGATCGCCGATGCCGCAAAAAAATACGGTGGCAAGCTTATGGTCGGAATGAATAACCGGTTCCGTCCTGATACGATGATCTTGAAATCCTTCATCGAAAATGGCGAGTTGGGTAAGATCTTTTACATCAAATCCGGCTGGCTCAAGCAACAATCCTCGGCAGCAGCCTGGCAGCAGCAGAAGGAAAAAGCTGGCGGCGGAGTTTTCCTGGATCTGGGAATCGTGATGCTCGATATGGCACTCTGGCTTCTGAATTATCCGGAGGTATCGACGATCAGCGCGACAAGCTATCATCAGTATACAAAGAAAGTCGAAGATTCTTGTGCCGTCTTCTTGCGGCTTGCAAATAATGTCACTCTCACTATCGAGTCAAGCTGGACCTTCCATCGCGAAGGCGATTTCTTCTACTGCAATGTCTTCGGAGATAAAGGCTCAGCCTTCATCAATCCCTTACGTGTTTACAAGAGCGTTGCTGGAAATCTCGTAAATCTCACACCTGCCAAATCGGATTCACAGGTTGCGCTCTTTAAGAAGTCCTACGAAAATGAGCTTCGCCATTTTGTTAATGTCGTCAAAGGCATAGTCCCGCTCAGTTCAAGCGGCGAAGAATCCGTTGCAAGAATGCAAGTCGTTGAAGGCTTCTATCAATCGGCTGCAAAGAAGAAGGAGATCGTGCTGAAGAAGAAATAAGGATTCTGCGGACGCTCCAAGAGTTGAGTTTGTGATACTTAAGTAGCAATACCATGCTTAAATTCACACTCCGCTTAATTCAGTAAAATAAAAAGGGTACTCGTTGCCGAGCACCCTGCCACGGGATACTTATCCAGGAGATAAGTACTTTGGGAGAACCGCTTTTTGAACACTTGTTAATAAGGCAATCCTTACGCTGCAAAAATACAGCATAGGCTGACGCAAAACTACACGATTAACTCGACATAGTCCGTCTGTTATGCTACTAACCCTTTCAATAATAATAACTTACTGGTAATTATCAAGGTCTGCCTCTCAAATGTACTCATCTGGACGGGAAGTACTTTTCATAGAGTCTTTGAAATAAGAATCCGAGGTGTTCGGCTCCGGAAGTCGAAAAAAACTTTTCTTTCGTCTTTGCGGCCTTCTGCGTATCGAAACCGATGGTTTTCACAAGATTGCCGACCGCTTTGAGGAATACAATCTGATATGTTTCGCCACGCTCATATCCATGTCGTTGTGCGTAGCGTATCTGCCGATCGACAGCTTTTTCAAGAGCCAAAGGATCGCCTCGCATCGCTACGAAGAATACGTCATAGCAGCGGAGCAAGAGATCCGAGTTCACATTCCGATTCCTGCCGGTGTTAGCAGCGAATGCCTTATGAAATGAGAACTCAGCATCCGAATATCTTCCTGCATAAACATAGGTGATCATCTCAATGTACCGGTAGTGGATCGCAACATCGTCTCTGAGCAGATCGATATTATAGGGGAAATACTTTGCCATGTATTGTAATACCCAGGCATAGTCACCACTACGAAGTATCTTGGGAACAAAGCTTCCGATATAGTAGAGTGATGGACCCAGATGCTTGGATGATGTCATCAGATAATGCTTGAAGAGTGCTATCGTATTCTTTTCATCAGCAGAAATAAATTGTAAACATTCAAGTTCATAAAAATCTTTGATCGGTGCAAAGACAGCCGGATAATCCTTGATAAGTTGCAGGCCGAACGCGGCATAAGGAGCCGGGCTCTTATCTGCGAAGTGGAAACGAGACAGGACCATCATTAGCGTGTTACTGACTGCATATTTGGCGAGGATGTGTTCTCCTTTCTTGACTTGCTCAAAGATATCTTCGAGTTCTTCGATCAGCGGGGCCATCTTCCGGATGCTGAATCCTTGCAGGGGCTCACCGATATGCCTACTGATCTTCAGGACTTGCAGATAGCAGCCATCGTCGGGGTGGTGACTTTCCTGCACTCCCATGTAGCGTTTGGCATAGGCATCGAACTCTGCTACGATCTCTTCGTTGAATTTCGGATGGAGTAGGAGGAGATTCCGCTCGAGGAGAACTCTGAAATAATAGAGCTCGAGAGCATGCCTGTTGTTACTCTCGATGAGCACAGCTTCCTGCTTTTTCATCTCATTAAAGAAATGACGGAACAGTTGTTTATTTCCTAAATATAAGAGCAGTGCTGTCCCGCCTCTTGGAACAATATCATGATAACAAGCATCGAGCAGTTCCGAGAGGATGTGATAGTATCTTTTTTTCGGAAGTCTATACCGGGCAATGATCGCTTCAGAGTTCAGCGCATTTCGAGTACGGCCATTAATGACCTTCGAAAATATCTTTCGCTTAACTCCGCGAAACTGCAATGACCGAATTTTCGAACGTCCGGACTTGCTAAGTGAATAAATAAATTCTTCCAGAAGAGTCATACGGCGATCTTACGGGGAGGGGTGGAGTCTGTACAAACATACGAAGAAATGGACTTAGGTATGGTAACTCCATGCCATATGGCAATATAGCCCTTGACATGCCGGGAGTGCACTTCCTGCTCCTCTGATTGCGGCATCTGTCCAAATTCCCTACAACCATATGTAATTCATTGCCTTAGTTCTCTTTGAGCGGGTACAACTCTCCATATTGAGACTTTCCTTTCCAGAACGTCTGTCGTATTTTTGCGTATAAGAGAATCATGCCCAATTCCGGCCTTGCTTTGGCGATCAGGATTTATGACTCTTTACATTAGTTAGTCTGCCTGAAGTACCTCTCACGATTGTGAGACCTGAAAGTGCAAATGCCGGCAACATTGCCTGTTATGGCTGAGGTAGTAGCAATTTAGAATCAACAACCGAATGGAGCCGCGGGCCATTAGTCGCACTCACATCGGCCTTGCTCATACTCGACACGCCTATCAATAAATCATCGATGGAAAAATTAGACACTGTCCGCCAAAATTCAGTCAACACCGAGCGGAGTGAAATTGAATCAATTCGGTCCTGTGAGTATTGTCAGGCATTCATGTTATTCGGTGGAGTAGCACTGTCTTCTTTCAATGGCAAGAACAGGATCATCTTTTGCTCAATTCACAAACCCGATAAGAACACTCTCTCGAAATTCGGGTATGAGCCGGCGCCGCCTGTCCCAATTTGGAGTCAGGCGATGAACATGAATTTCTAAACGTAGTCTTTACTTAACAGGCAATGGTGGGGGCGCGATAACTTGGACCTTATCACCGTCGGTGAGTGCATCGCCAATTCCCAGAGCAATACGATCTCCGGCGTTCAGACCCGAAGCGATCTGGATGACCTTTCCATCGTTATCGGCGATCTCGATCTTACGATAACGAAGAATTCCGGCTGAATCAACCACTGCCGCGAAATAATCTTTACCCTTCACGATGAGGGCTTCCGAAGGCATCTGTAAGTAGGGGCGAGCTTTAACCTTGATCGAGACCTGAGTAAAGCTTCCTGGTAAGATCAAATTATTCTTATTATCAAGATCGATCTCGGCAAGCAATGTTCTGCTGTGCTGATCGATCTCACCGGTGTATCGGGTTATTGTCGCAGGTATGTTCAATCCCGGGCGTTCGAGGAGCCTGATCTGAACGGAATCCCCTTCCTTAATGAAGGACGCATCTTTTTGATCAAGATAAATATAGATCCGCAGCCTGTTCACTTCCGATATCGTAACTAAGGGCACGGAGTTCGTTGTGCTCTGCACGAGCGTTCCTGCATCGACGAAACGTGCAGTCACTTTCCCCGCAAAAGGAGAGGTAACGGTCTCGTATGCTCGTTGCTGCGCCAGCGATGCAACCGTCTCTTCTGCCGCATCAGCGTTCGATGCTGCCTGCTCTGCATCCTGAGGAGAAACGAGCCCTTGTTTCAGCAAATCCTGATTTCGTTTGGCAATACTTCGCAGGTTCTTCGCCGTCACCTGCGCAGCGAGATACGTCTTATCCAGTTCTGGTGATTCGATCGTTGCGACAATTTGACCCTGACGAACATTATCTCCCTTATCGACATTGATCTTCTTCAAGTAGCCGCTGATCTTTGCATAAAGCGTGACGGAAGTATAGGGTCTCACCTCTCCCGGGATCGTCAGGACATATTCCGAAGCCGACGGAGTCACACTGGCAACGCGAACGCGAACTCCGGCGGCGGCTTCTTTCGAGCGCATCGTAGCATCTTCATGTGTTGCATGGCCTTTCGATATAGTCATATAAAGATAAGCGCCTATGACGATCACCAGGGCAATGACACCCCAAATAATGAATTTATAAGACTTTTTCTTCGATGTATTTTCAATCATAATCTCACTCATTACTTCATCGCTTCTGATAGCGAATAGATTCTATTCCTCTCAATTAATCTACTACGACATCACTTACAGCATTCGGATCGTATTCGAATCCTTTCTCCTCTGCGAGGAATTTCTCTTCCAGCTCATGCTTCGTCGGGCGTCCCTTCCGCAAATACGAATAGACAACGGGTACGATGAAGAGCGTCGTAAAAGTTGCAAAGATGAGGCCGCCGATAACAGCGCGCCCAAGCGGTGCATTCTGCTCTCCGCCCTCACCTAAAGAGAGTGCCATCGGAATCATCCCGAGGATCATGGCAAGTGCCGTCATGAGTACAGGACGTAACCGCGTCTTGCCGGCTTCCAGCGCTCCGCGAAGCGAATCATAATTATGCTCGACACGGACATCGTTGGCAAAAGTTACTAAGAGAGTAGAATTGGAAACTGCAATACCAACGGACATGATGGCTCCCATCAAGGAAATAACGTTTATCGTTGTGCCGGTGAGCACAAGCATCCATAATATTCCGCAGAGAGCACCGGGCACTGCAACGATGACAATAAAGGGATCGAGCCACGACTGGAACAGGGTCACCATTAGCAGATAGACCATGATAATGGCGATCAAGATACCGAGACCCAGGCTCCTGAACGACTCCGTCATCACTTCGTTCTGTCCGCGAATCGTGATCTTCATTCCCTTCGGAAGCTGTCCTAATCCGTCGATGACTTTTTGGATATCTGCTGCTGTCGAACCGAGATCGCGATCCTCGACGCTTGCCGTCACGTCAAGAACGCGCTGTACCGTGTAGTGATCGAGTTCGTTCGGCACCCATTCGGAATGGATCGTTACGAGATTGCCAAGAGTTTGTGAAGGCGGACTCGGAAGATCTGTCGGCGCCGCTCCGATGGTCTGCACGAGGTTTGCCGCAGATGGAGGCGTTATCGGGCTAGCAAGAAGCTCTTCCAATGACGTCACCCGCTCCATTGGTACCTTTACCGACACGTTATAATTCACATTGTTCTGTGGATTGAGGAAGAACGAGGGAGAAATTAACGAGCTCGAAGAAAGTGAAACGAGCATACTGTTAGCCACGTCCTTGACCGTAACGCCAAGCTGGGCAGCACGCTGACGATCGACATCCAATTTCAATCCCGGATAATCGAGAACTTGCTTCATTGCCACATCGGCCGGACCGGGCAGAAGTTTAATCTTATCGTAGATCTTTAATGCATATTCATGCGCCTTGTTCATATCCGGATATTGGATCTGAATATCGATCGGAGCCGGAAGCCCGAAATTCAGAACCTGACTCATGATATCGGCCGGTTGGAAATACATCGTACAGCCTGGAAAATTCTCCGTCAATTGTTTCCTGATCTTCTTCATATAGCCGACTGTCGAGTGATGGTCGGGCTTCAATGCGATTAGGATCTCCGCATCCATGCCGCTGGCATTATCCGAAGGCACCATCGAAAGATTGTAGGATACAGGAACGCCGATCATATCGTTGATCGTCGCCACCTCCGATTTTGGAATTACCGAACGGATAGAATCTTCTACTCGCAGCACTAACTTCTCTGTTTCTTCCAGGCGCGTCCCCACCGGTGCGCGGAAATGCAGTTTCATCAGTCCCGTATCGGTGGCCGGAAAGAAATCCGTGCCGACAATATTCATCAGCAATATCGAAACCACAGCTACGCCGCCGGCAATGACAAGAGCGAAGGGGCGGTGTTTCAGGAAAAGCTCGAGGATGCGGCCGTACGCATTCTGGAATTTCTCGAATCCCCGTTCGCGTGCGTCGTTAAACTTGGTAAAGATGGTTACCTTCTTGTAGGCATCTCCATGGTGGTGCTCTCCAGGCATCAGCATTCGAGACAGCGTTGGTACCAGCGTGCGAGAAAGTACGTATGATGCCAACATCGAGATCACAACGGCAAGCGCCATCGGAGTGAAAAGGAATTTCGAGGGGCCGGTCAGGAGAACGACGGGAAAGAATACGATACATATCGAAAGCGTTGCCATGATAGCCGGAACGGCGATCTGCGAGGCACCGTCCAGGATCGCCACCGTCAGGGGCTTACCCATATTTCGGTTTCGATGGATGTTCTCAACTTCTACCGTCGCATCATCAACAAGCATGCCGATAGCAAGAGAGAGTCCGCCAAGCGTCATGATGTTCAGCGAATTCCCCGTCAGGTTCAAGCCGATCACACCGCACATGATGGCAAGCGGGATCGACGTGCAGACAATGAGAACGCTGCGCCAGCTTCCGAGGAAGAATAAGATCATCAGCGATACTAAGATCGCAGCGATGACGCCTTCGCGCATGACGCTATCGATCGCGGCCTGCACGAAAGTTGACTGATCGAAATCGATGCTCAGATCGAGGCCTGCAGGAGCAACGGCCTTGATCCCCGGAAGTGCATCTTTCGCTCCATTGACAACGGCGAGAGTGGAAGCATTGGACTTCTTAATGATTGCGAGGTACGTGGCGAGATTACCGTTGACATGCACGATATTCGTCTGCGGGTTGAATCCATCGGCAACCTTTGCAACATCGCCGATCCTGATCGTCGCACCGTTGACGACTTTTATGGGAATATCATTGAATTGATCGATGGCCGAGGGGCTGGCATTCATCGCAATGTTATATTCCGTCTTCCCGATTCGCGCAGTTCCTGCCGGAAGGATCGTATTGGAATTCGAAAGCGCCGTAACGACGTCTGATGCCGATAGCCCATGCGCTGCAAGTGTTTTCGGATCGACATCAACCGTAATGAGCCTGCTCTTGCCTCCATAAGGAGCCGGAGTTGCAAGGCCTGGAATCGTAAAAAGACTGATGCGGATGAAGTTCAAACCGTAATCGGTGATCTGCTCCTGCGACATCGTCTTGCTCGACATCGTAAGCTGTGCGACCGGAACATTGCTGGCATTGAAACGGACAACTGCCGGCGAGCCAATTCCCGGCGGCATGATCTTAATGATAGCTGCATTGACAGAAGATATCTGTGCAATGGCGCCGCCGATATCGGTACCGGGTTCGAAATAGATCTTCATGAGTCCGATGCTCGGAATCGACGAGGATTCCATGCGGGAAATTCCGCTGACCGTTGTTGAGTAAGCGCGTTCGCTGAGAAGCACAACGCGGCGTTCCATATCTTCTGCCGAAAGACCGGTATAGCTCCAAACAACCGATACGACAGGGATATCGATCGTCGGAAAAATATCGACGAACATACTCTTTATCGAGAGTATGCCCATGAGCAAGATGAAAAAACAGAAGACGGCCGTCGTAAAAGGACGCCGAAGGGCTAACCGAACAATCCACATGTGATGCTTTGCCTAATCAGTAAATACCAGTGCCTTCTACTGTAAATGCACTGCATAGTTTCGCGATCGGGGGAAAACGAATGTGTGATAACGAAATAATATTAAAGAAAGAGTCCGGCAAGATGCTCTGCATGACATCAACTCAATAACACCGCCAGTACGAGGCCGCAGCAGCGGCCGTAGCGACTTGCATTCAGTGGAGTCAGAGTTCGGCAGTTGTATAAAGGAACCAAGTAATTGCGAGGCCAAAGCAGCGGCCGAAGCAATCTTTAGCTGAATCTTCGCTATTACTCTCGGCTCCGGACAATTCGTCAAACTTGACTTTTGTATTTCCTTGAATTTGTAGTAACTTTGC
>JAUZOQ010000033.1 GCA_030706385.1 Bacteroidota bacterium
ACTTGCAGCCTACTCCCTGTCCTCGCCAAAGCTCGCCTCAAACAATGCCTTCTCCCTTACCGGCAGGACACTCTAGCTGAGCGATCTGTTTGCCATCCAGATAAAAGCATTAAAAGAACCTGTTGAAGCGAACTTCTGAGTACAAAAATACGGAATAAAAACATGAATTGCAAGGACAAAAGTATCGGATATTCCTCAAGCAATCATACTTAACTTATTGAAAAATAATAACTTAAAAAATAAGTGAAATAAATTAAAATTGCCGAAAATAGGCTGGAAATAGGGGATCAATAGCTCGAAGTTGTGGCATCACCTTGCGGATTGGGATAAAGTACTCGGCTGATTTTGGAATCGAAGATTTTTCACCCATTCCAGGAACATGGATAGGCGCATGCAGCATAGAACTTTCCAAGACTAGCTATGTTCAACGGAGGGTCTAATAGCAACAAACTGGGATAAAAAGTCGTGGGAGCCATGAAGAAATTCTTTTATAGATATCCTCGAAAAGGGCCCACCTCGTTCTTTTTTCTTATCTCATTGCTGGTTTTCTCTATTCATGTGTCAGCCGTTCATTCGCAATGGACGCTGATCGCACCAAATAGAGTTCTGCCTCTCGCATCACCCACGGCGGAGTGGGGTGCCATCGACTACAAAGACGGCATCTTATGGGTCGGGTGGCAAGATTTGTGGTTCTCACCAGACTCAGGAAAAACCTGGCAAAAGTCTAATATTCCCTTGGCGAATAGCGCTATTACCAACATTGATTTTTTTGACAATTCATCCGGAATTGTATCGACGAATTCACAAGGTGTATTCCTTACACGAGATCGTGGTCAGACGTGGTCGCAAATCTTGTCAACTTCGACTGTTGTTCCAAGTTCTGTCTTCGATTCTGCTCCCAATGTTATCCATGCATTATTAGCGAGTTCGGATTTCTACACAACGACGAATGGAGGACTTAGCTGGACGTCCTCGCATCTGCCGGACGACCTGGGGGTTTCATTCACAATTACCAAGGATAGAACAATCTACGTTCACACTTCTCCTTTTTTCGGGAATGGAAGTATCTGGGCCTCGAACGACTTGGGTTCGAATTGGCATGTAATTTCCCAAGGGTATATCGATGCGGACTCGTATTCTCTCTGCGCTGATTCATGCGACGCAAATCGGCTCTACCTGGCAAACGAAGAATACTTCACCCGAAATAATGGCAACTCTGAAATTTTTATTTCAAGCGACAGAGGTCAGTCTTGGATCAGCGCGATCGGTTTTCAGAGAACATATTTTACAGGTTCGATGACTTGTACGAAGAATGCCATCTTTACCTCGAGCCTGACCAACGGTCTGTATCGTTCAATTGATAGGGGACTCACATGGAAGTCGATCGGAGGCCCGTCGGGTATTTTGGCTGACTCTCGAAATATTGCATGTATTGATGACAATATTCTCTTCGTCCTTGACGGTCAAGGAAACATTTGGGAGACGATCAATAGCGGAGGAGACTCGCTGCAGATACATACTTCAACCTTGCAAATCAATAGCGACAATATAACGAGACGAATTGCTTCGAACAGCCGAGACCAATTTCCGGTGAGTATCTATTATCCACACGAAGCCTATTATCGACCAGTTGATTCGATTTCCTTCATTCTAAAATATTCAGAATCAATAGAATATCTAGGGGATTCTGTCTGTCAGGGTTGGAGTATTCGCCAAAGCGCAATCACAGACTCGACGATCTTGTTTGCTCTAAGGCGAACTATCCCTGCTGCTCCCGCATTAGATTCAATGATCTTAAAAGTATACTTTCAGGGAGTGGTATCTAATGAAAAGACTGCAACATTAACCCTCGATGAAATCAATTTCAATCAAGATACAACCTTTCGCGATTGCATGATTGCTGCGCTATCGAAGACTGATACATTATTTGTAGATATTACTAATGAATGTGGCGATAGCATCCTTCGACAATTTCTGACAAAAAGCACCATTCCGTTCAGGATACTTTCTCTCCGCCCCAATCCTGCACAAGACGAACTGCAGATCGATGTGCAGTCGGCAGTGAAGCAGGATGCAAACATCGAGATCTGCAATGCTTTGGGAGTGCGAGTCTATTCCGATTCGAGGAATTTGGCTAATGGCGCGAACAGTATTCATCTCGAAACCAAAGGACTGGCATCGGGCTTATATATCGTGCGCATCACTTCGGCTTGCGGCGCGACATCGCAGGAATTTGTAAAGGTGAACTAGGTAGAATCTCAAACTTATGTATAGCGAGCAGCTCCTTCCACGTTGATGCTGAAAAACCTATCCTTAATATCCTGCTTCATTCTGCTCCTAACCCTGAGTGAGGCAGAGGCACAGTCTATTTCTGTGCAACACTATGTTTTATGTTTTCTGGGCGACGGGTATAGTCCCTCCGAGTTGTCCAAATGGCCCGACTCCGGGAGTTGTATTTATTTCGGTTCTTACGATGAGGACACTGCAAGGATTGTAATTACTTGCAAGGCGTACCCGAGTTTTAAGAAAGTACTTCTTCTACCTCCCAAAACATCGATTCGATATAAGATTTGGAAGGATATTATTCCACAAATAGAAACGAGCGAGGAAGTAAGTGACAAAGCCGTTGTCATAAATTCGGATCATCCCATAACTTGCATGTATACTCCCCTGACGGGGGAGACGCCAGGTGATGCTGTATTTGCCTATCCCAAGAATCAATATTCCGGTGCGGAGTTTATCGCGCAGTATATGATTATGAGTTATCCTGTTAACAAGGACCCATATGACTCTACCTGGTGCTGTCACTCTCCATCAGAGTTTGCCATAGCGGCATTCGAGGACAGCACCCAGGTAACAATCATTCTAAAAAGTGATACATGGAATGGTGCTGATTCAGGGACAACTCGGCAGTATATGCTTATGTCAGGACAATGCGTTCAGATCTATAGCTCTAGAAGATATTTCTACAAAACCTACGATCTTACAGGTAGTTTCATACAAGCGAATAAACCGGTATCGGTCTATGCCGGCAATGGTGGAACCAGTATGCCGACTCAACAAGAAGTTGGGCAAGCATGGTGGGACGAAGGAACATTATTCGAAGCTATTCCTCCAATGAGTACTTGGGGAAGATCATTTCTCTGCCGACTTCATGCTCCTCGGCTACCAGGATACTATAACATCGGTGATCACCCTTTCGACATTATACGAGTACTTGCCGGGAGCAATAATACTTTAGTTACGATCAACGGCATGCCCTGGACGACTCTTGCCTCAGGACAATATCGGGATACTGCCATAAGTGACATTTTTGCTATCGAAACATCTCAGCCTGTACTGGTCGCTCAATTTGACCATCAGAAATATGCCGGGGATTTAACAGGTGGTCCGGATATGGCCATTGTCTCGCCTTTGGAGCAGAGAACCAATGATCTTAGATTCTTCAGTTCGCATGATTTTGAAGATTTTGCCGACACGGCAGAAAGGTACAACGATCATTACATGGTAATTTCGGGAGACCAGAGTATTAGGAATACTATTACTTTTGACGGTGCTCCATTGCCGGATACGGGATTTGTCAATATCGCAACTATTTTGAATGGAGAGAATCTTGTCATCGGCAGCTATGCCATTGACTCCGGCTTCCATCACATTTCAACATCCAGCCCGAAGGGGTTGACGCTTCTGGTATATGGTGGCGGTGATGGCTTTGGCTATGCGTATGGAATCGGAAGTCTAACCGTTCCGAAATCTGATCTTTCAAGTTCGATTGCTCCTTCAAATTCTTTGAGTCTGCAGCCACCATATCCAAATCCGACGGACGGAAATTCCGTGATTGTGACGATAGGAGGAGGAGATGTACAGTCTGTTCGCGGAGTGACGACACTTACGATGTTCGATGTCTTGGGACGGGAAGTCTACCACGAGAATATCCCTGCAGGCATATCGCAGGTCGAACTTCCGATCAGGAATCTCAGCGAAGGAATATATTACATTCAACTCGCAACTTCAACCGGCTCTCTTACACAGAAGTTCGTGAAGAGTAAATGACAATGTTTGTAGGGGCACGCTGCGCGTGCCCTTTTGATGACTTCCAAATATCTCTGGATACGCACAACTTCAGCAGGGCACGCGCAGCGTGCCCCTACGAGGGTTGATTGCCGTCCTTTCAGATTAGGTATCTTTTTGACCCCTTCAAGCGTTAGTATATTTACACAGAACGTATCCACCATCCATGCACATCTATGTATAAAGGGAAAGTGCTTTCTTTTCGCCAGATCGTGGCAAGCTCTATGATTCTCGCCACCGGAGTAATTTCGTTTTCGACCACACTCATGGCGCAGACATGTGGGGGAACGGGGACTCCGCCGATCGCAACAAGCCAGGGACAAGAATTCCTTCTCTGTTTCATGCAGAACGAAGTTCCGGCATACGACGAGACGAGCTTTCGTTATCAGGATATCTATGTCGCTTCGGCAGTCGATACAGGCATTACGCAGGTAACGATCACGTGCAAAGCCTTTCCGGGCTGGAGAAAAGACATTTTTCTTGCTCCGCGCGAAGCGCAATCCTACAGGCTTTCCACCGATCCTGTTGTCGGCGGGCCGGGCAAAGATGCCATCATGGAGGATTGCGGAAATATCAATAAGACCGTATTCAGAGTTGTCTCCACAGCTCCTATCGCATGCTACGGGATGAATAACAAACAATTCACGGCCGATGCGTTTCTTGCTCTTCCCAAGACTCTTACCGGCCCGGCCGGAATCGAATACCGGATCATGAGCTTCACGAATTCTACTTCTATTGTTCCCGAAATGCCGTCGGAGTTTGCTGTGGCAGCCTTCGATAGCAATACGACGGTTAAGATCGTCCCATCGGCACGAACATGCAATGGCGATGACTCGGGCAAAACGTTAACGTTCATCCTCAATGCCGGCGAAGGAGTTCAGATCCAAACAGATCGGTTTACGCCTCTGCTCGATATGACGGGATCGGATATTCATTCGGATAAGCCCATCGCCGTATATGGCGGGCATGCCAGGACGGAAGTACCGCTTGGCTATGCCTTCGATGATAACGGAACGGAGCGAACAACTCGGGACCATCTATGCGAAGCAATGCCTCCTTATAGCACCTGGGGTTATTCGTTCGTCACGAAGAATTTCGGAAGACCGGTTGGCGATGTACTGCGCGTGCTGGCAGGAGTCGATGGCACTGTAGTGAAGATCAATAATCAGGTCTGGGGCATACCGATGCGCGCGAATACCTTTCGCGATACGATCATCACTCCGAGCATTTTGCCGCTGGGAAATATCATCACCGTTGAAACGGATCCGAATCATCTCGTCCTCGTCGGAATGATCGCTCATAGTGCAGCCGACGTTCCCGGTACGGGCGATCCTTTTCTTACCATCGTTCCGTCATTGAACCAGTTGTATTCGGATTTCTCGTATTTCATTTGCAACGATTCGCTTCAGTATTCTTCGACTGAGCAACATCTGATCATCGCTGCCGAAGCGAGTATTGCAGGTAATATTATGGTGGACTCGACTCTCGTTCCTGCAAGTAATTTCACAAGTATTCCGTGGCCGCTTTTCGAGGGCAAACATTACGTAGCAGCTACGATCGATCAGCACATGGGGACTCATCGCATTGTCTGTCCGGCAATTCCTGGATCGGGATTTACGATCCTTGCCTACGGATGGGGCCATGTGATATCGTACGGATATCCGGCCGGTCTCTTGTTAAAACCTACGAATGGAATTATGCCGATGAAGTCCGAGATTCCGAATGTATCTCCAGGCCCCGGCGCATCGTGGAGCGCTCCGCCTCCCTCTATTATCATCAGAAATATTCTTACCGAACCGGTGTATTTCGATAGCGCACGGATTTCCTACACTCAAAATAAGAAGAATGTGAATGTTCGCTTGAAAAAGGATATTGCCATGCAAGTGGGAACGATCGAATCTGCCGAGGAGAAAACGCTGGAGCTTGTTACTTCAGAGCCGATCGATGACGTCATTACCGGAAAGGTCCGCGTATGGTATCACTCGAAGTTATGGGTTGATATGTATCCGGTGGATTTCCCGTTCGTCATCACACCGGCTCAGAATGCCGGAGTTAGCAATGACGCATCGATTGTTGCAGTGCTTGAGAACTTCCCGAATCCTGCATCGGGAAAGACAACGGTGCATTTCCGCATTCCCTCACGGGCAGCAGTCAGCGTGAAGATCTATGACGCTCTCGGAAGAGTCGCACGGACGCTTATGCAAACGGTTGTGAATTCCGGAGATCAGAATATTCAGGTGAGTACAAAAGGAATGGAGCCGGGAGAATACACGCTGGAATTGCTTGCACCGGAACTCGGGATCAGCGAGCATCGGCATTTAGTGGTGGTGGAGTAGGGGCGAGTGGCAAACGGTTGCGATTGTAGGGGCACGCTGCGCGTGCCCTCCTGATGATACCAATAAACCTGAGGCATTCGGAAGAAATGCAAGAGGGCACGCGCAGCGTGCCCCTACGAATGGAATTCGCTCCTCACTTTGCCGGCGGAATATTCTTTGCCAGAAATACTCGCAGATCCTTTTCTACTCCGGCCTGCTCGGAACTGGCACTGATCTTTTTTGTGAGATCGTCGTAATGCTGTTTATCGGGGATCTTATTTATCTGTCCGGTTATCACCTGAAGCATTTTGTCGCCTTTACGTTTGCGAACGAAAAGATATGCTGCAAGGATGAGAAGAAGGGCAACGACAACTCCGACCGTCCACAAGATTGCCGTGATATTATCTTTGAGAAAACTTTGCTGCTGGTTTGCCGCACCCTGAACGCGTGCTAGGGAACGTGCGACGACAGAATCAATGGAGCTTTGCGTCGATACTCCGAGCAGCGTATCGCGAACGCGGGCAAGAATTTCTCCGATACGTTTTTCCGTCATCGGTCCCAGGAGGCCATCGCTGACAAGTTTCTGAAGCCTGTCTTGCGTAGCGGGCCCGAGCACATCGCGCTGCAGGATCTTTGCCAGCATCGCTCCGGTCTTTTTCCCGAGCGCATCGTCGCGAATGGAATCGAGACCTTGTCGGGCAGTCTGGAGAATAGTTTTTATCCTTCCGTTCGTCGTTTCACCTGCTAATGTATCAAGAAGCATCGATGCTTCTTTTGCAGATCGAATGCCGGCACGATGGAGCAGCGTATCGATGAGCGTGCCAAGTTTCTGCTGCGACTCCTGGCCTGTCAATGAATCGCGAATACCTGTGATGAGGCCGTAGCCGAGTTTATAGGCTATAGAATCTGCATGAGTCTGCAATTTCGAAGTGAGACCTTCTCCGAGGTTTTCACCCCAGGAAACACAACCTGTGAAGGCTGCTGCGAGGAGAACATATTTTAGATATCTCATCAGGGTACGATCAATCCGTCTACCGATTTGGAAAGAAGTCTCAAACCGAGCTGCGAAAGCACGGGATAGAGGCCATCGACTAAACTCATGCAGACAACGTATGGAAACCAGCCGTGGAAGAAGAGGAAATCGGTCTTATCCCAGGTGCCGAGGATCATGTGCTCCGACATCTTTACGATGAAGCTGAAAAATGCGCAGAGGAACATCTGCTCCCACATCGGCCGCTTGTAGCACCCTGCGTAAAGGAAGCCGAGGCAGAAGCCGATCCAAATGAAGGAATGAACAAAATCATTTAGCCATGGAAGGAAGCTCATGAGATTCACGGAGTAGAAAAAATAATTTCCTGCAAACATTGCGATCGACCATCCAATATAGAGCACCCAGTACGTCTTGCGGAAATTCAGCTCAACCGTATCGTTCGCATAGCGCATCACGAGGGCTAAGAGCCCGTACATAAGAAGCACATAAAGATAATCGAGCAGGGTATTATTTGCGCCTAAGAATTCTGTCATGATATAGTCTCCTGTTGATGGTAGTGGATCGGGAAATCAATCTTGTCTCATCCTTTATTGGCGGCGATGAACGGAGCTGCGTAGTGAGCCAGCGACATTACCGTAAGCTGTGGATTGACTCCGAGGCTTGTCGGGAATACGCTTGCATCGGTGATATAGATATTGTCGTAGCCGTAGATCTTGAACTCGTTATCGACGACTCCGATCTTCGGATCGAGGCTGAGCGCATTACCACCTTGCGGATGTCCGGTGCCGATCGTAAGATCGCTTGAGTCTTTAACCAGATTCGGCAGATTCGCAAGTTCATCGCTATTATGAAACTCATAATACTTGAATGTTGCCGGCATGACAGCTTTTGCTCCGGCAGCAAGAAAGATATTACCGGAGAGGATGATGCCATCGAGTAGTTTTTGGAAATCACCGGGAGTCGGTTCGTAATCGATCTCGCGTCCCGTCAGTCCTGCCACTTGTGCGACAGCATTGGGTTCGGAGCCCACGAGGATTCCTGCACAGGACATTTTATTATACCGTTTCATATTATTGAAATGATCTTCAAACCATCCCGGCATTGTCAGCGCCTGTGCAAGCGGGGGATTGAACCAAGTTTCCATGATGTAGCCGCGGTTCGGAGTAAGCCGAAGGTAATGCGAGATCTGCAGGCCGGCATAGGAATTCATCACGTTATCGAATACGGCCGTAATGGGCGAGCCCATATTGAACGAAAGCCGCTTACCGACATTCCTTCCACCAACTCCTGATCGCAGCAGCAAGAGGCTTGACGATACGGCTCCGGCAGCAACGACGAAAGTTTTTCCTTTTACATCGATCCTTCTTCCATCGGAAGTTTGGCACGTTACGGAAGTAATTTTATTTCCCGTACCTCTCAATTTCACGGCTTCGCAGCTGGCGAGAATGCGCAGAGCATGAGGGCCATATTTCTGCTGAGTCTGCGGAAGAACTGTATCGAGCATTGATAACTTTTTTCCGTAGCTGCAGCCGATGTTGCAGTAGCCGCAGCCATAGCAATCTTTGATGTTTGCATCGACAATGCTTAATCTATCCGGAGCCTTATCGAAGCCAAGGGCTTGCGTACCGTAGACAAATGCCTGTGCTCCGGGATTGAGCGTTGTTGGATTTTGCTGTGTGATCGACATGATGTTGCGAACATCGGAGAACGACTTCCACACCCGGTTCGCATCGAGATTGGCATTGATGCCTTCTTTATCATTCCATTGATCGAGAATGTAATCGGGCATATCGAAACAGACGGCATTATTGATCACCGTTGTTCCGCCGACGCAGCTTCCCTGCAAAACACGGAATCGGAAGTCCTTGCTCTGCTGAAGAGCGCCGTCGGCGTAGAGGCGAGACATCATATCCATCTCGTCTTCATTGAACGTGCTCGGATCGACATGATCTCCTCGCTCGATCATCAGGACTTCGCGGCCTTGCTCGACTAAGCCGCGCGCTGCGATCGCCGCTCCGGCACCTGTGCCGATAATGACAACATCGGCGGAGATCACTTCTTCGGTGATGTCTCTTCCCGTCATTACTTGCAGCGGGATGCGTTGAGCGGGAGGATTGGAGCTTAGTTTTGCCGGAGTTTCGGGGCGTTTCGAGAAGGGCGTATAGCCGACCGATTCGAATGTGCGCGGATCGTTATAATAGCCGATATAGCAGAGCTGCTGTCCCATGCGGATCATCGCCTGAGTCAGGACGCGGTAGAACTCGGGCTGCAGCTTCAAGGTCGTATCGCGATAGAAACGCTTCTTCACGAATGAAAGGCGGTCACCAGGATTCATCAGCGATAGCGGAGCCTTCAGCGAAAAAATAGGATAGATCTCCAGCACATTCAGTGCAAGAGCGGTGATCCATTTTGTCTTAGCGCGGAAGGAAGAGAGGTAGCGATCGACATTTCGGGCAATATCGACTTCGGAGATCAGATGCTTCGTTTCATTGAACATCACATCGGCCAGAGCAACGAGTGTACGGAATTGCGAAGGGGAGAGATATGCAAGATCATACTGGGATTTGTCGGCCGATAGATAGAGGCTGATAAGAATTGCCGTGACGACTCCATCGGCTATCGAAGATGCGAGAATAAGTGTCGTGGTCGAATACACACCACCCATAAGAGCATAAGAGGCCGAAGTATCGCCCCAGATCAGCGTGCAGATACCGGCAATTACTGCAAAACAATTGCCAAGAGCTATGACGCGACTCAGGATGCGAAAGCGGCGGACATTGGCAGCGGCAATGAACGAGATGAGAGCAAGCACTCCGATCTTCGCAACGGAATTGACGATGAAGGGCGGAAGGATGATATGCTTTGTCGGCTCGATAAGGCCGGGGACGATATATCCGAAAATCGCCAGTGAATAAATAATGCCGAGCCACCAAAGAAATACTTGAAGTCTGCGTTCTTGAGGTGTGAACATGATCAGGAACTCCTATAGAATGTATGTAAGGAAATCGCAAAACTCTTCCGAGACTGACATCTGCTAGACTGTGAGGCAAACAAGCGGATGTGCATCAAGATACAAAACAAATATAAGGAAATTAATTGGTATTTGCAAGTATATGAAGGATATTGCGTTAAAATACCGTTAAAATTCGAATTTTACGCGAATTTGTGCCTAAAAGAGGAAACCCACGGCGTATATTTGTGTTTTAGGGTAGCTCTAAAATTTTCGTACAATTTCATTCACTTCAAGTTTCCACTTTTTCTTTACTTAATTAGGACCATTTTATGAAAAAGAATTCCGCTTTTGTGGCTATCGTCATTGTTTTGGCGTTCGTGATCGGATTCGTGCTCTGGGAATTCGTGCTTGGCAATCCCAGCAACTTCAAGGACCCGCTGACGCGCAAAGCTCCGCTTTCCGATAGCATTCTCGGTCTTATGTATGTCGGCGGATTTCTCGTGCCGGTACTTCTCGGCCTTTCGCTTATGGTCTTTACCTTCATCGCAGAGCGTTTCCTGAGCCTTTCGAAGGCAAAGGGAAAGAAAGATCTCGCCGCACTGCTTCCGCAGATCGAGAAATTGCTGAATGAAGGAAATTTAGATGCAGTCACAAAACTTTGCGACGAGCAGAAGGGAACAGTTGCTAATATCATCCGCGCAGGTATTTCGCGCTTCAAGGAAGTTCAGAATAACAGCAGCCTTTCGGCCGAGCAGAAAGCCGAAGAAGTGAAGAAGACCATCGAGGAAGTAACGATGCTCGAGACTCCGCTTCTGGAGCAGAATTTAGTTATCCTTTCGACGATCGCTTCGATCTCGACGATGGTCGGACTTCTTGGTACGGTTCTGGGTATGATCCGGTCATTCCGCGCTCTCGGCGAAGGCGGAGCAGGAGCCAGCGCAACACAGTTATCGGTCGGTATCTCCGAAGCTCTGTGGAACACAGCTCTCGGTATCGGCGGCGCTATTATCGCTATCGTATTCTACAATTTCTTCACCAACAAGGTCGATAAATTTACCTATCTCATCGACGAAGCATCGCTGAATTTGCTTGAGAATATCAAGGTTCGTTTCCTCGGAAAATCGGCAAATGTTTAAGCGATAGCAAAGGAAGAATATAACAAATGTCAAAAGCAAAATTAAAACGGCACGGATTCCGGATCGACATGACTCCGATGGTCGATGTCGGCTTTCTGCTGCTGACCTTCTTTATGCTGACTGCGAAGTTCAAATCGCAGAAGGATAATGTGGAGATCAAACTTCCGGTCGCTCAGGCCGATACGGCAAAGCTTCCGGATGTGAATATCGTCGTTCTGACGATCGCACTGGCTCCGGCGCAGCCGAACGAGACTCCGGATACCTTGATCTATTTCAGTGTGGCTACCGATAAGGACCGTGCGGCGATCTACAAACCGCTTGCACTTACCGATCCGAAAACGGGCGCACCGCTCGATGATAACGAGTTAACGAAGATGCAGCAAGTCTCGCTGAAGAAGTCGCAACTCGATGCCGTCGTTAAAGCTGCACGATGGCAAAACCAGAGTTTGCGATACGCCATCAATGCCGATAAGCGCCTGAGTTACGGCTATATCGATGATGTCATGCGAACGCTTCAGAAGAACGGCGCAACGCGGTTCAATCTTGTCACGGTCACGCAGGGATTATAGAGTGACCACTCATTAACAATTTGAAAAGGGCAGGCAATGGCTGAAATGGTAGAAGCCGGCGGACACGGCAAAAAAGGGAAGAAATCCAAAAAAAGAGTCGGTGTGCGAATGGATATGACGCCCATGGTGGACGTTGCATTCCTGTTGCTCACTTTCTTCATGTTATCGACGACTCTGAGCACTCCGCAAGTCATGGAGATCTCCTTGCCGCCGGATAGCAAGGTGAAGATCGAAGTTGGTGAATCGAACTTGCTGACGATCCGTGTCCGGAAAGACGATGCCGTCTTTTGGAACAAGGGAAAGGACGCACCGCAGAAGATCACTGCAGCCGAGATCAGCAAAATTCTCGAACAACGCCTTCGTGAAAATCCGAAGATCGCAACACTCATAAAGATCGACAGGGAAGCCAAATACCAGAAGTTAGTCGATCTCATCGACGAATTGAACCTGATCCAGGCAAAACTTGGGCAGACGGAGAAACGCTTCAGCATTATCACTATGGATAAGGATGACGACGCCCTTATCGGAAACTTATGATCCCATTTCGTGTATTACTTATAGGTAGAGAATAACTATGTCATTAAGCGATCTTACCCTGAAGGGGATGGAGCAATACGGCGGAATCGATATCAAGAAGAACGCCGAGAAGAATACATACATGGGATTCGTGTATTCTGTTGCTTTACATGCTCTGCTGATCCTGATCTATGTCGGCTGGACGTGGATCACAAGCGAGGACGACTCGAAAGTACCGCATTTCCGTCGCAAGATCACCAGTATCGCCGAACTTGCTCCGCCGCCATCGACTTCGCAGGATATGGCTGCACCGCCTCCATCGGCTCCGACTGTCGATGTTGCAAGGCCGACATTCGGTATCCCTGTTCCTGTTCCTGATATTCAGGCTCCGAACCAGACGATGCCGACCAACGATATTCCAATGCCGCCGAGCGATAACACCGGCCCGGCAGGCCCCGGAGGCCCTCCGGGTGGAGAACCTGGCGGCGCACCGCCACCTCCGCCGCCGCCGCAGGATAAAGAACCCTCGGAAGATGAATTTATTGAAGTCTCCGAAGAGCCGAAGCCGACGGAGAATATTCAGACGAAAGTACAGTATCCTGAAACAGCAAAGAGATCCGGATTAGAGGGCAAAGTTACCTTTTCAGCTCTGATCGGCCTGGATGGCCGCGTATTGAACGTAAAGATCGATAAAGCCGATTATGAAGTGTTCAAACAGCCCGTTATCGATGCCGTTTCGAAAGTGCGCTTTACACCTGCGCGCAATGGCCAGACGCCGGTCAAGGTGTGGTATACGCAGACGATCAGCTTTAAACTGAACTCAAGGTAAGACCTTTCTTTTCAAGAACTGCAGTATCGTTTCGACGATGCTGCAGTTTTTTTTTACGTATTTTTGAAAAAAAATACGACGCCTATGAAATTAACTGGATTGCTTTTTCTCCTCTTCGGTTTGATCGCTCTCGGATTAGGCATTGCAATGGTTGCCGATAAGACTCTCCTCAATCAGTTTGATTCAACCTTACGAACCGTATTCATAGTCTTGCTTTTTGTGTATGGTGCATATCGGCTGTGGACTGCAATCGGTACGATGAGGAATTCTTCGAAAACCCAAAGTCCGGCAAAATGAAGACTCGACCGGAGCTTTCGTGCATTACCAGCTTTTTCCTTATAATAATCCTCCTTTCAGGTTGTGGGAAGAATCGCTCCGGCGAACCCCAGCCTGATACTGCAACATCGGGAAGTTTCGAACTTACTGCCGATGAAACGCTACGACCTGTTATCGATAGCCTAGTCTATGGATTCAATGTCCAGACTCCGAACGCAAAGGTAACGGTTCGATACAAGAATGCAACGGAAGCTCTTGATGATCTTATTCAGCAGCGAACACGTCTTGTCCTCATTGGCCGTCCGCTTGCGCCGAAGGAACGTGATCTACTTGCGAAGGAGAAGATCGAACTGATCGATGCCGATGTTGCCGAAAATGCGATCGGATGTATCGTCAGCTCAAAAAGCAAACTTGAATCGATCAGCATGGATTCTTTGCGCACTCTGATCACCAATCAAAGTCTTCCGGCCGGTAATGCAAATGTTATGGTTCGCATTTCCAGCCCCTATCTCTCAAGCACTGAATCCGTCTTGGATTCGATCTTTGGTTTGGATCATTACCAATCCGGACTGATCCGCCGCTACGAAACTTCCGACAGCATCATTTCCCGTGTTCGCGCGGATGAGCATGCAATAGGATTTGTTAATGCATCGTGGCTGAAACAACTTTCGAATTCTGGTGATACGGGGATTCGGGTGCTCCGTATCTCAGGCACCTCCGATCGACCGATCATGATGCATCCGGCATATGTCCTTCAGGGATTGTATCCTCTCGTTTCGCGTATCTGTGCCTATACATCCGATGTGCCGAATACTCTTCCGAGGGGATTCCTAGCCTATGCAATGTCTGCAGATGGGCAGCGTGTATTCCTCAATTATGACTTGCTGCCGAAAACACAGATCTTAAAGCTCGTTCCTCCTCAATAACTCGACCGTTTATGAGAAAGATTTAATCATTCCGAAGCCCTTTGGCCGAAATTCCTTACCTAAGTATGGTGTTTTAATGGCTGTATCGGAAATCTATTGCATAATTCTGTTCGCTTAATACTCTAAAATACTCTATGCGTTCTTATCGCAGTTTTGTTCTTCATATACTCATTCTTGCACCGGTCTTCGCGATCACCACGGGGAGGATCGAAGCTCAGACCACGAACGAACGGATCAAGAAGGATCTTCAGCTCGTCGATCTCGGTAATCCTAAACAGGCTCTGAACGATCTTCAGCTGATGACGGCATCTGAACCGAAAAACGCCGAGGCTCACGCAGCTTTAGCTCTAGTCATGATCGACATGGGCGACCAAGCAAGCGCCGAAAAAGAAGTTGCAACTGCCTACGATCTTGAAAGAAAGAATGTCCTTGTTCGAATTGCACGAGGCACGCTTTACGGAAAGAAAGGGAAGCGAGAAGACGCCATTGAAGAATTCAATCGTGCCATTAAGATCAATGATAAAGACATTTCGAGTTTTCTTGCCTTAGCGCATTATTATCTTTCCATCGATTCTCTGAAGCCTGCCGAGATCGCATTGTATCGCGCTCAGTCAGTCAATGCAACCGATGTTCGTCCTTTTCTCGGACTTGCCGAGCTTTATGAGAAGCAGCATATTCCGGATCTTGCGATCAATCAATATCAGGAAGCGAAAAAGATCGATCCGAAGGATGAAGTCGTTATCGCCAAACTCGCCCAACTCTACTTCCGCGCAAAGAGATATTACGACGCAGTGAAGGAATGGGAAAGTCTAGCGAAGGTCGATCCGACCTACTGCAGAGCATACTATGAAATGGCGCATATCTATGACATTTCCGAAGACCACGCCAACGCCGCTACCTATGCCGATAAGTATGTTGCCTGCGATCCTGAGAACATGGAAGGCATCTGGCTTTTGGCCCGATCACTCGCTGAGAGCAATCAGTATCAGAAAGCGCTTCCGTATCTTGAGAAAGCTTCGAAGAACGACAGCCTGAAAACCTATACCGATCTTTATTTAGCCCGTAGTTACTTCTTTGCCAAGGATTATCCGAAGGCTAATCAGATGTATGCTGCATCGAAGAATCTGAGCGCCTATGATCTGTACTACTACGGCTTCTCACTCATTTCCAGCGGTGATACTGCTGGCGGCATTGAGAAATGGAAACTCGAGCTTGTTGCCGATACCTCTCACAAAGCCGAGGAAAAGCTTAAAGTCCGACAGCAGATCATCAGCTATCTCAATATTCAGAAAAAATATGCGGAGATCGCAAAGATCTATCTCGATTATCCCAAAGACCCAGTCGATGATGCTGTAAGTGCCGGACAATTCTATAACGCAGCGAATAGGCCGAACGAAGCTCAGGCAGCATTCGCAATGGCTCTGCAACGGAATCCAAAATCGATAAAAGCGATGGTCGGAATGGCCGATGCTCTGGGCAAGAATCCCGATAGCCTCGATGCCTCCGAAAAAATGATCGATAATGCCGCAACATTCGCCGCCACTGCCGAGGAGAAGGAAGTGATTGGCAATGCGTACGCCCGTCTTGGAATTCAAAACTACACTGCAAAGAATTATGAAGCCTGCGTAGCTGTACTCGAGAATAAGGCAATGAGATACCTTACGCCGAAGTCGCCGTTCATGATCAATGTCTATAAAGTCGCAGCAGCCGGAGATCTTCAGTTGAAGAATAATAAGAAAGCAACAGAATACTACCGGAAGGCTGAGGCAATCGATCCGAAAGATGAGGACGTGAAGAAGGGCCTGGAATTCCTCAAACAGTCCAAATAAGCACAATTTCACCATGAGAAAGATACAAGGCACGTCACGGACGTGCCTTGCGTTTTTAAGCCTATAAAATACCGGCTATGAATGTCTTATCGCGATCGACCGTATTAAACTTCCTGGAAAAGATCGGAGGCTTGTCGCGCTTTTCCATGCGATTTTTCCGGACTGCTTTTCGTCGCCCCTTTGAAACAAAGGAGCTGGTTAAGCAAACCTATGAAGTCGGCGTTCGTTCGTTCGGACTCGTCGCCATCGTAGCGATCGTCATCGGTGCCGTACTCACGATGCAGAGCAGGCCGACGATGATGAAGTTCGGAGCCGAAGCCTTTATTCCGGCAATGGTCGCTGTTAGCGTGCTGCGCGAGCTTTCTCCAGTACTTATTTCAATTATCGTGGCAGGCCGCGTTGCAGCCGGCATTGGTGCCGAGCTTGGCTCGATGCGTGTTACCGAGCAGATCGACGCCATGGAAGTCGCCGCGCTCAGCCCGTTCAATTACCTTGTCGTTACACGCGTTCTTGCCTGTATGATCGCCTTACCTCTACTCACCGTTTATGCGGATTTCCTGGCCCTTGTTGGTGCGTTCATTGTCCAAAATATCGAAGCAGGAATGAGCGGAAGGCTCTTCTACAACAGCGTCATGAGCAGTGTCAATTTTGCGGACTTTGCTCCCGGAGTCGTAAAAACCATATTTTTCGGATTCATCGTAGGGATCGTCGGTTGTTTTGAAGGCTATAACTCCGAAGGTGGTACCGAAGGCGTCGGGCGCTCGGCAACCGATGCCGTCGTCGTCAGTTCGCTGCTGATCATCATCGCAGACGTGCTTGCAGTGAAATTGACTGTTTTCTTTTTCGATATTGCCTGATGCCGGAGAAAAAGGAAACTACAACTCATAAGACTCTGATCGAAGTCGAACATATCTCAAAGTCGTTCGGCAGCAATCACGTGCTTAATGACATTTCTCTTACCATCGGCGAAGGAGAAACACTGACGGTCTTGGGAAAAAGCGGAGTAGGGAAGAGCGTACTGCTGAAGCTTATTGTAGGACTGATGCCGTTGGATTCCGGCATTGTACGATACGAGGGACGCTCCATCGCAGAGGCGACGGAGAAAGAGCTTAATGAGATCCGCAAGAATATCGGATTCCTCTTTCAGGGAGGAGCGCTGTTCGATTCGATGAGTGTAGGAGAGAATCTCAATATTATTTTACACAAACACACCGATCTTCCTCTTGAAGAACGGGAAACGCGGATCATCCGCGCTCTGGAATTGGTTGGGCTCAAGGATAAACTCGATGAAATGCCGTCAGCTCTATCGGGCGGACAGAAGAAAAGAGCAGGCTTGGCCCGGTCGATCGTGCTCAAACCAAAGCTCATCCTCTATGATGAGCCGACGACAGGGCTTGACCCGATCACTGCCGGCTCCATCGCCGAGCTTATCCTGAGCTTGCAGACTGAATTACAGGTCGCCTCGATCGTTGTAACACATGATCTGCCGACGGCCTTCACCGTCAGTGATCGAACAATCGTACTCGAAAGCGGGAAGAAAATCTATGACGGGCCTGTTGAGGGACTTGCTGAAGCAGGACACGATCATCTCGGTGAATTCCTCAAGGCTGCAAAACTCGATAGGTCGCGCCGAGAAGAGATCATCAAGAATGCGCACAAAATGTAAATAAAACCTTTAATTGCATGAAAATAGCAAAGATACCAGCTTCTCGAACTGGACTTTTCGTCATCATTTGCTTTAGCCTTCTGGTTATTGCGTTGTTTCTTATTGGTGATAAGCAGAAGCTATTCAGCAACACATCGAAGTATTATGTCAAGTTTCGTGAAGTCAGTGGGTTAAAGCAGGGAGCGCAAGTTCAAATAACCGGAATCAACGTAGGCAGTGTAAGCAAGATCGAATTGCCAAGAAAATCCGGAGATTCTGTGCTACTAACGATTCAAGTGGTGAAAGAGGCTCAGAACCTTATCCATATGGATTCGAAAGCCTCGGTAACGACGGAGGGATTAGTTGGGAATAAGACAATTTCGATCACCGTTGGAACGGATGACAGCCCGCTCAAACCGATTGGCGGATTGATCATCGGAGAGTCCCAGCGCGACCTGATGGGCGTTGTGGATTCGGCCGTTGCAGCACTGGACGCCGTAAAGGACCTGACGGTACAGGCGACCGGCATCGTTACCGATATGCGCTCAGGAAAAGGCTCGATCGGCAAGTTACTCAATGACGAAGGCCTCTATAACGACATCAGGGCAATCGTAAGTAATACGGATAAGAGCCTGGCAACCATTACGCGGACAGCGAATACCGTCGGAGTCTCTGTGGATTCGGCATTGGCGAATATCTCGGCAACATCATCGGAGTTCAAGCAGTTGGCAAAATCGATCAATAGCGGCAAGGGCAGTGTCGGCAAGCTGCTCAATGATACGGATCTCTATGTGAAGCTTGTTGGCATGACAGGCTCGATCAATAGCACCATAGCCGAGCTGCACGATGCCATGATGAAGATCTCAGCGGCTTCCGGAAATGCCGTAGAAGTGACTGAGGCATTCAAGCACAATTTTCTTGTTAAAGGATATTTTGAAGACCGTGGATATTGGGATGCTGCAGCATTCGAAAAGAACATTCAAACCAGGATCGACTCGCTACAGCAGATCGAATCGCGGATCAACCTAAAGCTCAAACAGATCCAGAAATAGCCTTCCAGAGCCCGTAGTATCTATCTCTGTCAATAGATACATTATGTAAAGTCGCGAATGAGCCTTTACTCTCTTCCCTTGAATCGCAGCATCGGCGCATTTTTTTCTACTGACGATCCTGCTTCTACTAACACTTCTGCGACGATTCCAGAGAATCCTGCTAAGATCGAATTCTCCATTTTCATTGCTTCCAGGAGAATTACTTGAGTGTGCTTTTCGACAATATCGCCGGCTTGGACTGTGATAGCTCTGACCATTCCCGGCATCGGAGCCTTCAGGGTTTTTGAGTTGCCGCCTTTGCCTGAACCGCTCTCCTTGCCTACCCCTGAAAACCTTTCCCTAATGATACGGTCCCGTTCGCTTTCGACCTTGACTTCGATACCATCAAGCGCATTTCCGTCGCTCAGAAGTCCGCCGGATGTCACGAAGATCTCGACGAGACCGTTCTTGCCGCGTACCAGGAAATGCGTCGGGCTTTCCTCGATAACCTCTGGCATGGAGTCCAGGACTACCGTCTTACCATTGATCTCCCCTCGGATTTGCTTCACTTGTTAGAAAAAGACGTGCGTTTGAACAAGAAAGGTATTTTCGGTGAAATCATCAAGAGCTGTCGAGCCTTGCGTCGTCGCGCTCGATGAATTTGCTATCCGGAATTCGGGGCGGATCTCCAAGAACCGTATCGGAAACCACTGCGCGCCGATCATGATCCGACCCTTTACTTTTGTATCGGTTATTCCTGCCGGGTTCTCGTCAGAAAAAGTCTCGTACCGAAGAATGCCGTCAAGCCCTTTCGTGATCCGGATGGATCCTTCAAGACAAAGGGCATTCGCTTTGGCGACGACAGCGGCATTATCTAAAACAACATTTTCACCAAAATCATATTCGCCCAGGATAGAGACAGGCCCTACTCGAAGCCCGACGTGCGCAGCATTGAGGGCTAGATTGACGGCCTGCCCACCGATAGAATTATGCATATATCTGGAAAATCCAATTTCTCCGGCAAGCATATCTTCAATAAATTCACCGGCAGCATTTATCCGAACACAAATGGCCTTATTAGGATCGGTGCTGAATGTTGCACGAGGTGAAGTCTCCGAGCCATTGAACATTCCGGCAGTGATTCCGATATGATCGAAGAACAATGCTCCGATCTCTGCGCCGACATCGCGATAACCAGGCGACCAGAAGAATCCGGCCGGGGCAAATCCGGAAAGGCTGGCTGTCCCCCCTTTTACATAGACCGTATGGTCATCGAAGCGAACACCGAAGGCAGGAAGGAATGAGCCGACTTTTATGTAGGCATTCGTCACGGCATCTGAGGATTTGAGGAGCTCACCAGAGGAATGAACAAAATGCAAGATGGCCCAACCTTCGCTCGGTGTCAGACCTAATGGATCGTACCGGAAGAAGCCGTGCAAGGTATTGGTGGCTTTAACATCAAGTTCGAATGCGAGACTCATTGCATGAAAAGATGTCACGCTCAGAGTTGTGTCTGCTTTGTTCTGGCCAAGCGGGCCTTTCTGGGCGAAGTACAAAAGCTGGCTACGGAAGTCGCCGCCCAATCTGAGACCTTCGGAAATATCTCCGGTATACTTAATATTCTCGCCGCGTTTCCACATCGGAAGGTCGTTGATCGCATACGATACGCCTCCCGGTCCGCGAAGCTGGCCGCCGGTAGGATTGACGTGGCATCCAAGGCAATTGGCTTCCCCTCTCATCAAAGCAAATCGTGGCAACGCGAAGGCTTGGGACACTGATACAATTAGGACAAGTACAGTAGAAAAGTAGATCGATAGCTGTTTCATATGACTGCGTTATAGTGAATGAACTCAGGCAAATATACGGATGCTCGCTACTTAGTTGTTGCAACACGCACTTTTTTCACATCCTCTTCGATTTGAGTTTTTAGTTCTTCGAGTGTATCGAATGTCGCTTGAGGGCGGAGATAGGAATGAAATTCAAGTCGGAGTTTATTTTCGTAGAGGTTGCCCGCAAAATCCAGGAGAAAGGCTTCTACCTTCCGCGGGCCGTTCGCTTCAATTGTTGGTCGATTCCCAATGCTGATCGCTGCGAGATAATGCCGGCCATCGTGAGTTGCTCTACCTGAATACACGCCGTCACTTGGTATGAGTTTGCTTGCCGGCACGCTCAAGTTAGCCGTTGGGTATCCGAGAGCCGTTCCGATCTTGTCGCCGCCTTCTACGACTCCTGTTAATTCGTATGGCCTGCCGAGATACTCATTCGCAATGGCAAGCCTTCCTTCCAAAAGTGCATGTCGGATCTTCGTTGAACTGATACTCACTCCATCAACGATCAGAGGCGGCACCGATTCAACCCGTATTCCCGATTCTGCTGCAAGAGCCTTCAAATGCTCTACATCCCCTTCCCTGTTCTTTCCAAATGCATGATTGAAACCAACGACCATAGCCTTTGTGCCGAGTTTCGCGAGCAAGATATTCCGAAAAAAATCGTTGTAGGGCATCTTCGAGAAGTCGAGCGAAAAACGGATGACAAGGGCTTCATCGATTCCGGCCTTCTCAAAGAGAGCCAAGCGTTCATCGATCGTCGTCAGAAGATTAACGCTGCTATTATTCTTGCGGAGTACTTCCTGCGGATGCGGATCGAAGGTCAAGACAAGCGAGCGATTCATTCCAAGCTCTTGCTTTGTGCGAATCAGCCGGGCTAATATTTCGACATGCCCTCTGTGCATACCGTCATAGCTGCCCAGAGTCGTAACAGTCTTCGGATCGAACGAGGCATTTTCAAGCCCCCAGGTTACTTTCAAGATATTCTAGTTCGGTTGAATGAGTGATTCGATCTTATCTTCGGTCAGGGCGTCGGCAATATTCCAATCGCCGATCTTCTCCCTTCGAAGATTTGTCAAGACGGCGCCGGTTCCGAGCATTGTACCGATATCGGAGGCAAGACTACGGATGTAGGTACCCTTGGAACATTCGGCACGAAAACGTACGTACGGTATTTCGATTTCGATACCGACGATGGAATGGATCGTAATGTTTTTTTGCGCCATTTCGATTTCTCTGCCTTTTCGGGCATGCTTATACATCGGCTTTCCCCGAAGCTTCACGGCGCTAAAGATCGGCGGCCTCTGCAACTGATCGCCTACAAAATTACTTACTGCTGCAAGCACGAGTCCCGACGTGATCCCTTCAAGTCCGCCGGTGATCTTGATCGGAGTCTCGAGATCGAAGCTCGGAGTCGTAATTCCCAGGCGCAGTTCACACCAGTAGGTTTTCCCAAGGCCCAACAACTGAGTCAGAGAGCGTGTTGCTTTACGCGTTGCGATGATGAGAAGCCCTGTCGCAAGAGGATCGAGCGTTCCACCGTGGCCGACTTTCACCCATTTATCACCGGAATATTTCGTGAGGATGTGACGAAACCTGTTCACCATGCTAAATGAGGTAACGCCGTACGGCTTATCCAAAAGAAGGAGTGCTCCTTGCTCGTCATTGAGCGCAGGCAGGATTGAGAGCGGATCTCGTTGGTAATCGGAGAGCGTAAGGATAGGCGGAGCGATCGGAGAATCAGGCATCGGGTTTTTCCTGCTCGTGGATCTTTTTGAACAACTCCTCTATCCGCGATACTTCCTCTTGCGTATCATCGAGATAGAAGAATAGCTCGGGAGTGTGACGAAGCCTCAGGGATCGTCCCATCGCCGACCGGATATGCGGAGCTTCGAGCTTGATCGCCTTTAAAACATCTTCATGCTGGCGCTTGCCGCCGATGAAGCTAAGATACACGCGGCAACTGCGAAGATCGGGCGACATGCGAACCATCGTCACCGTAAGCAAGCCATCGCTGAAGTGCGAGAAGTCGCGCTGAAAAAGATTCGACAAGATCTTCTGGATCTCGCCGGCTACACGTTCGGTTCGAATCGACATATTATCGTACGGGCAGAGGGATCTCCAGTTTACGTTTCACCTCAACCATCTTGAAGGCTTCGACGGTATCGCCAACCTTGATGTCGTTGAAATTCTCAAGTCCAATACCGCACTCGTAACCGGCATCGACTTCCCTGACGTCATCTTTGAAGCGCTTCAAAGAGGTCAGATTGCCCGAGAAAATTTCGAGGCCATCACGAATGACGCGCACTCTGTTATTACGGGTGATCTTCCCTTCCTGCACATAACAACCGGCAACGGTACCGATCTTCGGCACTTTGAAGATCTCGCGAACAATGACCGTACCCAAGACTTCCTCTTTTTCCTCCGGAGCAAGCAGGCCTTCGAGTGCAGCACGGACTTCATTGATACAGTCGTAGATGACACTATAGAGTCGGATATCGACATGCTCGGCAGCGGCAATTCTGCGAGCATCAAGATTCGGACGAACATGGAAGCCAATAACGATGGCATTGCTGGCGGCAGCGAGACGAACGTCGTTCTCTGAAATGGCTCCGACTGCTCTGTGCACGATCTCGACCTTTACTTCGCTTGTTGCCAAACGCTGTAATGAATCGGCAAGCGCTTCGACCGATCCATCGACGTCGCCTTTAAGAATGATACGAAGATTCCGTACTTTTCCTTCTTTGATCTGCTCGCTGATATCGTCAAGGCTGATGACGGATTTCATCTGCTTGAAGCTCTGCTCGCGTTTGAGCTGCTGACGAGTAAGCGAAATTTCTTTCGCTGCGCTATCGGATTCTACAACAATAAATTGATCTCCGGCTTGTGGAATGCCATCGAACCCAAGCAGCTGAACAGGACGTGACGGCGGAGCCTCTTCGAGGCGATTGCCGCGCTCATCGAACATTGCTCTGACTTTTCCGGAATAAACACCTGCAATGAAAGGATCGCCCATGCGAAGCGTGCCTTTTTGTACGAGGACGGTTGCCTGAATGCCTCGCCCTTTATCCACTTCGGCTTCAACGATAACGCCTCGTGCCGGACGGTCGGGATTTGCCTTAAGCTCGAGAATATCTGCTTCGAGAAGCACTCTCTCCAAAAGTTTATCGACATTCAAACCGGTGCGAGCTGAAATTTCCACTGCTCCGTATTTTCCGCCCCATTCTTCGACAAGAATATTCTTATCGGAAAGCTGCTGACGGATACGATCGGGATTCGCCTCAGGGCGATCGATCTTATTGAGCGCGATAACAATCGGAACATTGGCGGCCGTAGCATGAGAAATTGCTTCCCATGTCTGCGGCATGACGCTATCATCGGCTGCGACAACGAGGATAACGATGTCGGTTACCTGCGCTCCGCGAGCACGCATGGCCGTGAAGGCTTCATGGCCAGGGGTATCTAGGAAACTGATCTGCCTGCCATTATCGAGCGAAACTTCATAAGCGCCGATATGCTGGGTAATACCTCCGGATTCACCGGCAACAACGCGTGACTTACGGATATAATCGAGCAGCGACGTCTTGCCGTGATCGACGTGACCCATGATCGTTACGACGGGCGGGCGCGGCTTCAGAGTCTCAGGCTCATCAGGTGTATCTTCGAGAACGTCAGTTGTATACTCTTCCTGGAATTCGATCGTGTATCCGAATTCATCGGCAACAAGCTGAATCGTATCTTTCTCGAGTCGTTGATTGATCGAGACCATGAGTCCGAGTCCGATACACTTCGAGATGATCTCGCCAACATCGACATGCATGAGATTTGCAAGTTCGTTAGCAGTCAGAAATTCCGTAGCCTGGATAACCTTACCCTGTGACTCTTGTTCGAGGATACGGCGCTCTTCAGTTTCGGCACGATCGCGGCGGCGCTGCTTACGCATTTTTGCACGTCCGGAAACAGCACTCGATTCATCGAGGCCGAACAGCGTGCGCTTTACCGCTTCCTGAACTTCTTTGGCATTGATCGTAGATTTCTCTCTTCCGCGTTTCTTCTTACCCGAACGATCTTCTTCTTCAAGAGCTTTTTTCGTCTTGACCTCAAACTCTTTGGGTTTTCCGTCAGTCTTACCGAGTTTTGGAGATTTCTTGAGATCGAGCCTTTGCATGGGCTCTTTCTTTTTCGGATGCAGAGCTTCGAGATCGATCTTGCCTTTGATCTTCAGGCCCTGAACGGGAGATTGCTGTTCCGGCGCTCCGGTAACAAGAACGGTCGTGGTTTTCTTCTTGCGGCGCTTACGCTTGCTCTTTGCTTCTTCGCTTTCCTCGCCATGCTCTTCGCCAAGTTCAGTCGTTTCGGCAACACCTTCAGCCGGCTCGCCTTCGGCAACGATGGGCTGGGCTTCTGGGGCAGGGACTTCTTCTTCGGAAATTTCTTTTTCAGGCTGCAGTATGGGCTCGGCAGGAATTTCCTGCGGAGCTTTTACTTCTTTTTCCTGGATTGGGGCAGCGGGCTCCCCTTTTTTGGCTGTCTCTTTCTTCGGAGCTTTCGGAGGTTCTTCGACTGCGGCTTCGCCTTTGCTGATGGCTCGCTTCTCTTTGAATGCCGCTACTTTCTTCTGGCGCTTTTCTGTAACATCTCGGTCTTTTCCGAACTGCTTCATCACCAGTTCGAGAGCATCTTCGTCCACTTTGGACATAATGCTCTTAATGTTCGTATACCCTTTTTTCTGGAGAAACTCGATCAGTGTATCATGACTGATGTTGATCTCCGTTGCAAGGTTGCGAACGGTAGTTTTTTTCGTCTTTTCTGTCGTGTCAGCCGCCATGAAGTTAAATTATGGGCAATCCACAAAAAATGATATTGAAGCCGGGTACGCATAACGATGTTACTTAGCTTCGTCATGAGTATTTTCCTCGGCAACTCCTTCGCGTATTTCGGGGCGAAGTGTCGTGAGCTTGAATCCGGCCTTTTCAGCCACATCTTCAAGAGCCTGATCTGCCTGCTGGAACTCGCGCTCCAGAAGATCGCGGATCTGTCCGATGCGTTCCAAAGTCAAACCGGGGATCTGTTGAAGCGCCTCAACAGGCGTATTCAAAAATTCTTTTGCCGTATCGATACGGGCACGGATAAGCTCCGTGTAGAGATCGAGTCCGATCTCGTCGCGGAATTCGATAAGTTCGATATCTTCCTCGTCGCGAGCTTCCTTAACAAGGTTGATCTGATAGCCCGTCAGCTTCGAAGCTAAACGGACATTCTGTCCCTGCTTACCGATGGCAAGAGATACCTGGTCATCGGATACGAGAACCGTAGCCGTCTTCGTTGTATCGTCAAGCTCAACGGAGATGAGCTTTGCCGGAGAGAGTGCGCGAGCCAAGAATACATCCGGCTCCTCTGCCCACGGAATAACGTCAATGCTTTCGTTGGCGAGTTCGCGAACGATCGAATGGATACGAACGCCTTTCATGCCGACGCATGCGCCGACCGGATCGATACGCTCATCATTCGATTCGACAGCGACCTTAGCGCGTTCGCCTGGTTCACGGGCAACGGCCTTGATCGTAATGAATCCGTCAAAAATTTCGGGTACTTCCGACTCCATAAGCTTCGCAAGGAAGCGAGGATCGGTACGGGAGAGTACGACGATCGGAGTGGAGTTCACCGTGCTGCGGCGTACTTCTTTGCAGAGAGCGCGGATCGTATCGCCTTTGCGCCAGCGTTCGCGCTGGATCTGCTCCGATTTCGGAAGCAAGAGTTCGCGGCGGTTATGCAGGATAAAGAGATCGCCCTGGCGGATCTGATAGACTTCGCCGACAAGCACATCGCCGACTAAGCCGTTATACTCATTAAAGAGATTATCTTTCTCGATCTCACGGATCTTCTGGTTCAGATTCTGCTTGGCAGTGATGATAAGCCTTCTGCCGAAGTCTTTTCCGGTATTGATAACTTCAACGTACTCGTCGCCGGGTTCGAGCTCTTCGCCTGATTTCTTAAACGCGTCTTCGACCGAGATCTGCGTCGAGGGATCTTCGACTTTCTCGGCTACGGTCTTTTCGAGGTAAATTTCGATGTCACCCTTATCCATGTTCATAACGATATCGAACTTTGCTTCCAGGCCGTATTTCTTACGGACCATCATGGCAAAGGTCTCCTCGATGACGGACATCAGGATATCTCTATCTATTCCCTTTTCGCGGACCATATCCGCGAATGATTCAACAATTATCGGATTCATGTGTTATTTAATGCCCAATGCCTTCCCATAAACAAAAACAGACTTTACGCTGAAAGTCTGCAAACCGGAACTGCATTATAGCTAAGAAGTAACAGTATGAGAGCCGGTTTAATTTCCGCCTTTCCGACTATATTTCAAGGGTTACTCCCGTTGTGCGAATCGTGAACCGCTTAGTGTAAGATCATGGAATCAATATCTTTGCGAATATCGGATTCGAATAGTGCCAGTGGGAGTGAAGTGCCATACCCGAAGAAATTGGATGGAATCAGTACATTTCCATCACCATCGATCGGAAAAATGCCTCCTTCAAGCGAATACCCTTTCAGCGGCCAGTACGTATAGTAGCTGGTAGTACCGTTGTAATCCAGGAGCATGCTACTGAGGAAAACAATATACTCTTTGGATTCTTGAACAGAACTGGTTCCATAACAGTCTGGGCAGGGCATCGCCCTGCCAAGTGAATCCTCCCCCATCAAGATTAAGTCGCTCCCATGTTGTTTTTGCCACAATGGAGAGAAATCGAAAGCAATGCAATTTGCGCTGCCCCTGCTATCGCAATTCCTGAAATGCAATCCCTTAATTGTGTCAATAACACTCGCTTTCACGCAGATCAGTGGTAACGGATGAACAGGAACAGAGGCCATACTATCGAAATCCGAAAATACATTCGTGACTCGAATGTGCAAGATAAGATCTGCGTGAGTTAGATATGATAGTTTATTGTGACGTCCCAAAATCGCATCCATTCTGTTTCCTACGACATCCATCACTGCGGCAGGATTGTGGCAGTACTCTTTATTCAATTCTCCGGCAGCCACTTGATACTCCTTCAAGAGATCGGCGTTGTATTCTCTCATCCGGTATTCGAATATCATAAAGGGTTTCAGTGCACCCGGAGTGAGGATAGTATTTCCCATCGAATCAAGATGAGCCCAACTAAAGGTACATCGGCAGAGAGAATCCAGGTATGTATATCCTTGAATGCAATCGGCATTCATATCGGAATGCAATTGCGGTATCCGTTGAATCGGCTGAACCGACTGACGAAAACAACCGGAATTCGTAGCCGGGCTTACACTTCTTTGCGCCCGAACAGTGCTTATGAATATTGAGGCCAGAAGGATTGTAACGAGAATCTGCTTCATAAAGAAATTTCGGCACTATTAAATTCAAATCATGGATGCGTAATGGAATATATTTTGGAACGAAGCCCGGCCACAAAATCTGAAAGTGTCGGATAGACTCCAAATCCCATATCGTTGTTGGGATCGGATACGTGACCACTATTAACAGAGTAGAGGCTCCCTTGAGTCGTATGGTGTTTGAGAGGTGTAATAGTATAATATAGGTTAATAGAATCGCTACCAACAAAGTAGATAGATAGGAATGCAATGTAGTCTGCTCCAACCTTCACCCATGGATTACCAAGACTATCGGTCATAGTCGGGTCGCCGAAAGAGACATCACCTTTCGAACCGCGAAGAGGCTCTTGAGGAGAATAACAAAATCGCAGGCAATTAGAGAGCGCCTGTGGACTTATGCCTCTCTGACTACCAAAAGTATCTCCACAAGACGGAAGATGCCTGCCCTTTATCGTATCAACAATCTCGCAGCTGACTACCCTTTGGTTAGGGTATGCAATACTTGATCTATTAAATATTGAGTCGATGCCAGTGACATGAATGTGAGCAATGATGCTCGCAGAACTGATCATTTCTATATGCTGCCAATCCGGGAAGATGCTGGTCGCTCTTTTCATCAATTTTACCCTGAGCAAAGTCCCGGATGATTGATAATAGAACGGTGACGGCGAAGACTCGCAATATTGTTCAAAGAGCAGAGGCGAGTAATTATCTAATTCATAAAGATATTTCAACGCATGGCGCATGGTATCCGAATACGTCAAATGCGCAATCACCCGATCCATTTGCCGAGTATAATGCCGGCGAATACTATCTAAATAGATATACCCTGTGCGGACATCAATAGACATATCTGCGCTCAAAGGTGGGTATGTCGTGAGTTGGGGAATTGATGCAACGAATGCATAACCGCTATCATCTATCTGCGCGTCCGCGCTGCGTTCGTTAAGTATAAAGAAAAATACAAAACCCAATGAAAAGAAATAGCGCAGCAAGATAGGAATATTTTCCAATTTCTTCATACAGAACTATAGAGAAGAACGGATACAAATGTACGAAACTCAAGCCTTGTGTGGAAGACAATAACACTCACCCAAAATCCGGCCGTGCGAAAGCGCTAACTATTTCCGCCCTCTTGATCCTTATCTCTTCTCCGCTTTCGCTTTTGCCAGATCTCTTTGCTTGTCTTTTGGTAACGATAATCTCATTCGGAGTTACGCCATCTAACTTCCCAGTAATGCTTCGCTTTTTACCGCTGTCTTCAAAGGTCACTTCGACCAATCTGCCGATGCTCCGCTGGAATTGGTACTCGTGAACGATCGGCTCATCAAGTCCCGGCGAAAGAACATCGAGCCGGAAATTCCCACCGACGAGGGATTCTGTTTCAATGGCTTCATTCAGCTTCTTGCTGATCGTTTCGCAGTCGCCGATGGAAACGAGTTTCGGGCCATCGAGAGTAACTTCAATGATTGCGCGAGACGGTGTGCCCCGGGCGGTGAGACGCAGCAGCATAAGGCCTAAGCCTTCTGCGGCTTGGGATGCAACCTCGGAAAGGCGCTCAAGTTTTTCTTTGGGTACGGATTCCATAAAGCTAATCTTATTTCTGCAAACCTACGATGCGGAAGGCAACGCGGCGATTCTTTCTTCTTCCCTCATCCGTTGTGTTCTCCGCCACAGGGTTCATTGCGCCGAATCCTTCGGCACGAAGCCTTTTTTCCTCAATCCCTTTACCTAAAAGATACGCAACAACTGACTGCGCTCGTTCAAGCGAAAGCTTGTTATTGAATTCAGCGGTTCCGATGCTATCGGTATGTCCCTGGATCTCAACGATCCAATCCGAATTCAACTTCAGGAATCCTGCAAGCCTATCAAGAGAATATGCCGATTCGGGTTTCAGCGTTGCTTTGTTGAAATCGAAAAAGATATCGCCGATAGTCGTAACGCTTCCGATCGCAATACTATCGAGGACGATATCGATGAAGGGCTCTGAGAATCCGGATTGCTGAGAAAGATCGATCTCATCGCTGAACGGCAGATACCCCGGAGATTCGACATTAAACCGGTAGTGCTGACCGGCAGGCAGTACCATAGAAAATACATCGGTCTCTTCCGATGTCGAAGATCTTCCGACTTCGAGATTCTGAACAATATCCGTGCAAACGATCGTCGCATTGAGCGGCTCCCCTTTTCGGTTCGTCACTCTTCCGCTCAGAAGAGTTACCGGGAATGGTTGTTGGTCTTCAGTGAGGGCGATCTTATAGAGATCAAGCTGATTCTCGCCATTCGATGAGGAAAAATATGCAACATCTCCCGAGGCCGGGATGCTGTAGTATGCATCCATGCCGGAAGTATTGATCTGCGGCCCCATGTTCTGCGGAGCAGTCCAGTTCACCCAGGAATCATCGAGCCGTTTGGTGATGAAAACATCGGCATTGCCATATCCGCCTTTTCCGCTCGTTGAGTAATAGAGTGTCTTCCCATCGGGTGCGAGAAATGGTGCAAAATCATTTTCTTTCGTATTGATCACCGGTCCGAGGCTTTCCGGAGGCCCGTAGAGGTTTTTCTTCCGGTCCTTAAGCCTGCTCACATACAGATCGAGGCCGCCGTAACCACCTGCTTGCTCTATGGAGAGAATAATAAACTGGCCATTAGTGCTAATGCATTGCGAGGAGAACTGGTTGGAGTTCGCATAACTCTCGATCGTGATCGGATCGATCTGCCACGTTCCTTTCGGAGTTCGTTGAGCGAAGCAGAGTCCGCTGACGTGATTGTAATAAAAATTCTTTAGAAAGAGAACTTGTCCGTCAGGAGAGACTCCGCAAATTGCATCGTTACCCGGAGAGTTGATCGGAATTCCAAGATTCTTCGGTTTACCCCAGGCTCCGCTCTGGAATTTCGATACGTAGCAATCTTGCAGATGATCTTCACCTTGGTTATAGGGATTACCTATTCCCATTGTAAAGAACAGGAGTTTGCCATTCGGCGAAATGATCGGAGCGATTTCGGAATACGGAGAATTGATCAGGCGGCCAAGGTTTTGCTTCTTCGGTAATTTCTTTTCCTGTGCGAACGTACGAGCTGGGGTTGAAAAAATAGACAGGAGAAAAAGCGGGAAAAGAACCAGAACCAGATTGTTGGACCATCGACCGTTACCAGCTGGCCATCGATATTTCTCAATTGGCAATTTCAAATTCTCAATTCTTTTAGAGGTGCCGATCAGACTCGAACTGATGAATAGAGCTTTTGCAGAGCTCTGCCTTACCACTTGGCTACGGCACCGTAATTTTTGGAAGAGGAATAACGGAAGAACCATGCTTCAGGTTTCAATTGCGCTATTACTTGCCATTCTTAATGTCTTGCAACTCCTCCATCGACATTGATCGTCTGGCCGGTAATGATCGAGGATTCTACCGAAGCCAGAAACGAGACTATGCCTGCAAGATCTTCGGGAGTTTCCGCACGATGGATAGCCTGCGGCGGCAGCAAATGCTCCAGGATGTTCCCTTGCGCAAGGCGCGAGCCTGCTGGCCTTTGCGTAGCAGTCAGCCCAACAGTGATAGCATTCACGGTTATTCCAAATTGCCCGACTTCGCTGGCAAGCGCCCGTGTAAATCCGATAATCCCCATCTTCGTCGTCACATAATGGACAAGATATGGTGTACCAAGCCAAATCGTATTGCTGCTCATATTAATAATCCTTCCGAAATTATTCGACTTCATTATCGGAATAGACGCCTTGCTCATCAAAAACAGGCCGTTCAAATTGATCTCCAGCATATTCTTCCATTTCTCGAAGGAGAGCAGGTCGAAAGGTTCTTCTTCGTAAAGTCCGGCATTATTTACAAGGATATCGATTCGTCCGAATTTCGATTTGACTTTTCCGATCAGTGCATCTACTTGCTTTTCATCCGTAATATCGGTCTGAATACTGATGGCATCGCCGGCGCTTTTTATTTGTGCGATCGAATCTACCGTTTCTTTCGCTTCATCGAGATCTGCGATAATAACGTGTGCCCCTTCCCGGGCCAAAAGCTCGGCGATTGCTTTGCCGTTGCCGATCGCTGCACCTGTAACTATTGCTATCTTTCCGCTATGCCGTAACTCTGCCATTACTATTCTCTTCTTTTCTGAACTAAGTTTAGGTTTCCGTTGTAAATTTGAACGGATTTACTTGATTATACAACAATGGAATACGCACTTACAACCGATTCTCTCGCAAAACGTTTCGGCACAGGTCCTACAAGTGTGCCGGCACTGCAGGGAGTTAATATTTCCGTTCAGCGCGGAGAGATCTATGGATTGCTTGGTCCGAATGGAGCAGGAAAGACGACATTCATCAAATGTCTTCTCGGAATCGTCTTCCCCACCGGCGGCGCCGGACATATTTTGGGAATGCCGTTAGGATCTATAAAAGCGAAGGAAAGGATCGGCTATCTGCCGGAAAATCATCGCTACCCTCTGCATCTGAGTGGTGAACAGGTTCTTAGTTACTTCGGCAAACTTTCCGGAGTCGGCCATGCAACGCTGAATGCAAGAATAGATGAGACGTTGGCTCTCGTCGGAATGTCGGAGTGGCGAACGATGAAAGTGCGGAAGTATTCAAAAGGTATGATGCAGCGCTTAGGTCTTGCTCAAGCACTGATCAACGATCCCGATCTTATCATTCTCGATGAACCGACCGATGGAGTCGACCCCGTCGGAAGAAAAGAGATTCGCGACGTTCTTACGCACTTGCGTGAGCGCGGCAAAACCGTCTTCCTGAATTCGCATTTGCTTTCGGAAGTCGAACGAATATCGGATCGTGTGGCGATCATGAGGCAAGGTGAAGTTATTACCGAAGGTTCTGTTGAATCGCTTACGAGCAAAAAGAACCAGTATGATATTCGTGTCGAAGCCGTATCACTCGACTCTGCAAAACTTGTGCTCGGAAGTGTTATTCAGTCTGAAACAGATGGCATGATCCATGCCGAATTCATGTCGACGGAAGAGCTGAATGCAGCGATCGATAAGCTTCGCAGACAAGGCATTCTGATCGAAAGCC
>JAUZOQ010000034.1 GCA_030706385.1 Bacteroidota bacterium
TGACAACAATGTTCGTAGGGGCACGCTGCGCGTGCCCTGCTGAGGTTGGGCGTATTCTGAGATATTTGAAAATCATCAAAAGGGCACGCGCAGCGTGCCCCTACGGGTACAGGTCCTAAATTATTTTCCTCGATTCCAGCTTGTTTTGGGCAGTTGCATTTTTTATTTAAGTTATTATTTTTCAATAACTTATTACCTATTTCCAGGGGAATATTGTAATATTTTGTATTTGGAATCGGCATTTATATTCCGTATTTTTGTACTCAGAAGTTCGCTTCAACGGTTTTCTTATGTGCTTTTATCTGGATGGCAAACAGATCGCTCTTGCGAGAGTGTCCTGCCGGTAAGGGAGAGAGTATTGTTTGAAGTGAGCTTTGGCGAAAAGGGGACTGCGAGTAGGCAGTTGACAGTATGCAGTAAGCAGTTTGCAGTTGACAGTATGCAGTAGGCAGTAGGCAGTTAGCAGTTAGCAGTTTGCAGTGGTAGTCCAAAGTCTGGGGTAAGTCCTTTATCTCAGGAGTTATAATCCGAAGAATCCGTTAATCCGACGAATCCGAGTTCTGATGGCGGGCTGTCTTTGTCGGACGGACTGAGAGTCCGTCCCACTGGAGACAGTCCCAGCCTCTACCAGCTACCAGCTAACAACTACCAGCTTTCTTCCGAAACGACTAGCTTCTACCAGCTACCAGCTATCAACTACCAGCTTTCCCCTTCCCGTCTGTTCATTGACAATTTAGAAAAATTTAGGACTTCTCAACTTGTGGTTTCATTTGCCCGTTCGTTGAGACGAAGCCTTCTTGCGTTGTGTTGTAATTGCTTAGCGTGAAATTACTCGATCGGTATATCATTAAGCAATTCGTTCTGGCGACGCTCGTCTCGCTTGCGGCGTTCATGATCCTGTTCGTTGCGATCGATCTGATGGAGAAGCTCGATAAATTCCTGGATAGGAAGATGCCGTTCGCCCTGATCCTCGATTATTACGTCAACTTCACTCCGCAGATGATCTCGCTCGTGCTTCCGATCGCCTTGCTCTTAGGCAGTCTGTTCACGACGGGAAAAATGTCGCAGCAAACGGAGATCGTAGCAACGCGCTCGGCGGGGATGTCGCTCTACCGCTTCATGCTTCCGTTCGTCGTGATCGGAATCCTCGTCAGTTTCTTCATGGTGTATTTCGATGGCTGGATGCTTCCGCGCGCCAATGCCCGAGTCGATGCACTGCAAAGGCAGTACGATCTTCCGGGAACGACGTCGATCGGTCCGCAATCGAACCTGCATCTGCAGGAAGGGATCGGCGAGATCGTCGTCATCCAGAACTTCACGTTCGAAGCTGCGCGTGCCGATAGAGTCGGGATCTACTTCTTCAATCCGAACGATATGACGAAGCTCTATCGTCGTATCGATGCGAAGCAGATGTTGTGGGATTCGACAAAGCATGCCTGGCGCCTGGTCGATGCAGTCGAGCGGATCTTTACGAGCGATTCATCGAAGGAGACGTTCCGGCGAGTATCGGATTCGGCCAGCATGATGCGGTTCAGTTTCACTCCGAAGCAATTACGCGAACGCCAGTTGAAATATGAAGAGCTGACCAATGCGCAATTCCATCAGAGGATCGATGTTGCCAAGCAGGCCGGACAGGATACGGCGCGCGATGAAGTGGATTACTACTCGAAATATGCGATGAGCTTCACTTCGCTTATCGTCATCCTTTTCGGAGTGCCGTTCGCCTCGCAAAAAAAGCGCGGCGGGCTTGCGATCCAGTTTGCTATTGCCATCGGCATTGCATTCTTCTTCCTTGCCTTCATCAAGGTGTCGCAGACCTTCGGGTATACCGGAGCGATCGATCCGATCCTCACAGCATGGCTTGCGAACATTCTTTTCATCCTGATCGCCATTGGCGTCATAGCCAGAGTTCAGAAATGAAGAGACTGATCCATGCCGAAATTGCCGCAGAGCGTCTGAGCGAAGAGCAAGCCGCACAACCCGAAGGCCGGTTTCCACTCATTGCCATTCTCGATAATATCCGAAGCATGTATAATGTCGGCTCGATCTTTCGCACTTCCGATGGTGCGAGGATCGAAGCGATCTACACGGTCGGTTATACTCCGCATCCGCCGCGGAAGGAGATCGAGAAAACAGCGCTGGATGCAACAAGGACTGTTCCGTTCAAACACTTCAAGACTATGGCCGAGGCAATTGCCGATTGCCGAAGCAAGGGAATGAAGATCGCTGCTCTGGAATTAACCGATAAAAGCCGCTCGATCTTCGATATTGGCAAAGGTGATTTCCCGATGGCACTGGTGATCGGAAATGAGATCACGGGAGTCAGCGACGAGGCACTGGCGCTATCGGACGAGGCTTACTCGATTCCCATGTTCGGGGCAAAACACTCGCTGAATGTGGCAGTTGCCTATGGTGTTGCCGTATTTGAATGTATAAGGGCAAGATCAAAATAGCTAATTAGTCGTTCAAAAATATGTAGTATATAACCTGCGAAAGAGGAAATTCGTGGTCTAAAACGCAGAAATATCCAGAAAAACCGAGAATTGCTTGCAATAGGGCAAAAAAAGCTGTATCTTCGTATTCCGAAGTATAGTAGGTTTTTCAACATATTCTAATTATCACTATTTAGGAGACCGATTCATGGAAAGATTTAATGAGCTTCAAGCCCTTGTAGCCAGTTTTGAACATGATTTTGAGAAGTTCTATGTAAAAGGCAATAAGTCTGCCGGTACGCGCGTCCGCAAAGCAATGAATGAGCTTAAAAAGAAGGCTCAGGAAATTCGCATGGAAGTCCAGAACATGAAGTCAGCCGCGAAAGAATAACCACCTACGCTATTTCCACTCGGAGCTCCGTTTTGAGTGATTGTGTTTAGTGTGTTAAGGGCGCCGGAAAATCCTTTTTCCTGCGCCTTACTTTTTCAGCCTCTCGCTCAGCATTTTCCTTGCCGCAACTTCCCAGAGAAAACTCTCGAATAACGATCCTGCCAGTGGTTCATCGTATTCCATTCTTTCCGGATGCCATTGGACGGCAAGAAAGTAGGGCTTGCCGGATTGGTCGTTCCACTCGATCGCCTCGATAACTCCATCTTCGGATTTGGCCGATACAGCCATTCCCGGTGCAACAACATCGATGGCCTGATGATGAGCGCTCGTCACATTGCCATCGGAAACTCTCGATACTTTCTTGACTAATTTCCCAGGCTCAAGATGAACGTCATGGCGCCGGTCGTATCCTTCATCTTTGCGATGGCTGGGTTTGCCGATGTTCTCGAGATCGGCGATCAGCGTTCCGCCATAGTGAACATTCAGTAGCTGCAAGCCGCGGCAAATTCCAAGAATAGGAAGTTGAAGTTCATCGGCTTTTTGCGCAAGTTCGAATTCGATCTTATCGCGAACTTCGTCGATATCATCGCATTGAATTCGGAGTTCGGGTTTGCCATAAAGCTCCGGTTCGATATCGGCTCCGCCGGTGAAGACGATTCCATCGACTTCAGATGCAAGACTGGGATTGGCAGAAAGATCGGAGATAACGACTTCATGACCGGTTGCACTGGCGGCTTTGCGGATCGCTTCAGAATATTTTCCGTATTTCGGATTGCTCGCAGGTGCATAGCTAAGGCCAATGTGTAATTTCATTGTTTGAAGAGCTCGTTAATTTTAGAAAGGAGTAGATCTTTTCCGACAGAGAAATCCATGGTTATGTGATAGACATAAAGCTGCGGAGTCGAGGCATCTTTGGCCAGCAACTCCTGGAATAGAGGCAACAACTTCACAGCATCTTTTGTCGTCGTTGCGATCGCATCGCAATGCTCAGCTTTGGCAGTAGAGATGATCTGGTTCACAAGTTCGGAAGTGTATGTGACGTGATCGGGTAACGGAAATGGAACGGCGGATTCGCCGATCATTTTTGCAAATCGCTCGGGATGAGCAATGCCACTCACGGCAAGTATCTTTCTTGCTTGTGGTTTTCCGATTACCTCTTCACCGGAAGCAAGAGTGATGCTCTTGAGGATCGTCCGGGCAAGGACGATGGGCTTATTATGGTAGCCGCCGGCAGATTGGAAATCGGATTCCGGATCGGTTCTGATCACAATATCGGCATCATTCATCGCCGATTCCGCTTCCCGGCCTTTGCCAAAAGGCAGAACAGGAGGAATTCCTTCTGCAGAGTTGATAAGCAGAATGTTGAGATCGCGTTTGATGCGAAGGTGTTGAAATCCATCATCAAGTAAGATGACTTCGGCGCCAAGCAAGATTGCGCCTTGAGCTCCGCGAATCCGGTCTTCATCGCATATGACGATAAGCCCGGGCATTTCCTGAGCATAAAGTTGAGCTTCATCTCCGCTTGCGTCGACAGTGGCGAGGATAGTCTTGCCATCGGAGACGATAAGATTGCCGGAGCTCTTCCTCTTATATCCTCGCAGAACGATTGCCGTCTTCTTGTTCAAAGTGCGAAAGCAATAGGATGCGAGGAATAATGTGACAGGTGTTTTGCCAGTCCCGCCCATGGAGAGATTCCCGACAGAGATCACCGGAACAGCAGCACTTCGTGCGCGCAACATCCCTTTCCGATACAGATACCTTCGCAATTGCATTGCATAGGCATAAGGATTGAAGAGATTGGTGAAGTTCATCTATGCTTCGGCCTTTTCGGGAATAGGTGAAGTTGCATAGGGAGCGGAGATCTTTTCCAAAAAGATCTTCTGCTCATCCTGATCCGATGGAAATCCTTTAGTATCGATCTTCTTGACCCGCACAATCACCGATGAGAGGGGATAGGGGATTTGGAATCGATCCCAGCTTTTGTGAAGATGCATTGCATCTTTATACTCAATGGAGAGAAAGTATAATGGAAGATTCAACTCCTGCGCTGCAATGAAAGCTCCGCGCTTGAAGATCTCCTTCGGTCCGCGAGGGCCATCGGGAGTGATGACAAGCCGGTTGGCTTCGCCTCTGCGAATGAGATCCATTGCTTCATCGAGTGCTTGCTTGCCGGATTTGGAACTCGAGCCGCGAACAGTCTTATAGGACCAGCGTTTCAGAATTCCATTAAGGTATTCGCCATCTTTACTCTTGCTGACAAGTGCAACGGCATTCTCGCGGGCGAACCACCAGCCGCCGATCATGCGCGAATGCCAAAAGGCAACGATGCATTTCTCAGGCAACGCTTCGCCGATCCGCTTGAAGCGAAGCGAATGAATGAGCGTTGAGACACTGGGCGGTAAGATCGTTCTAAGCATTGCCAAGCAATATCTCTGCTGCACGTTTCGAAGGCGAGTCGTTCGGTGCGCGAAGGGTGTTCCAAACTTCGTGAAGTTGATCGGTGAACCTGTCGTATTGCTCGTAGACGGACTCCAAACCTTCAACTATTCGCTCGGAAGTAAATTCCGATTGAATAAGTTCGGGATAGAGTTTCTTGCCAAGCACGATATTTGCGAGTCCGATGAATTTCAAGGTGATCATGCGCTTTGCGATCGCATACGTCAGGCTGCTGGTTCTGTAGCAGATGACTCCCGGTAGCCCTGATAATGCGGCTTCCAGAGTAGTCGTTCCGCTTTTCAAAATGCCGAGAGTTGCATGATGCATCAGCTCATGAATATCGGTAGGAGAGCGGAAGTGTTTCACAAGATACTGGTCTGCTGCCGTGTAGCGTGATGACACGACGGATTCGGATTCGACAACGATCGGCATAAAGTCATGAGTTGCTCCGAATGCAGCAGCAGCTTTGCACATGACTTCCTGATGCCGCAGGACTTCTTCAGTTCTGCTGCCGGGAAATGCAAGAAGCCATTTCTTGCTCGGATCGAATCCGAATCGCTTTGCGAATTCTTCTTTCGAAGTAAAACGAGTTCGCTCTTCTTCGATGATCTCCAGAAGCGGATGGCCGATGAAATGCGTGTTTGCCAAACCGGCATTCCGATAGAGTTCGACTTCGAACGGAAAGATCACGAGCATTTCATCTACTGAGGCAACGATATCTTTTATACGGGAAGCCTTCCATGCCCAAACCTGCGGGCTAACATAGAAGATAACGCGAATGCCGCGCTTGCGGGCTTCTTTAGCAAGGCGAAGGTTGAATCCCGGATAATCGATGAGAAAAAGCGTATCGGGCCGATCGGAATCAAGCAGAGCAATGATCGAATTGAGAACGCGCTTGAAAAAGAAATATCTCTTTGCGACTTCCAAGAATCCGACGACGGACATCTGTTCGATCGAATACAGGCAGTTCATACCGAGCTGCTTGCATTCTCTTCCGCCGATTCCGGAGAGCTTCAACGAGTCGCCTCGTTTTGCTGCGATCTCGATCGCATTCTTCAATGCTCGCGCCGCCAGCCGATCTCCGGAAGATTCGCCTGCGATGACAAGAATGTTTATGCTGCGTGACAAATCGCTTGAGGATTATTGAACGAGTTTGCGGAGATACTGTCCCGTATACGATCCTTTGACCTTAGCAATATCTTCGGGTGTTCCGGCGGCGATGAGCATGCCGCCATCTTCACCAGCATCGGGGCCGAGATCGATAACCCAATCGGCGCACTTGACAACTTCGAGATTGTGCTCGATCACAATAACGGAATTCCCGGCATCGACAAGAGCATTGAGCGCTTTAAGAAGTTTGGCAATATCATCGAAGTGCAGACCCGTCGTCGGTTCATCGAATATGAAAAGTGTGTTGTCTTTCATATTCTCCGAGAGATGCGCTGCAAGCTTGATGCGCTGGGCTTCTCCGCCGCTGAGTGTATTCGCCGGCTGGCCGAGCTTCATATAGCCCAGGCCGACATCTTCGAGTTTCTGCAGTCGCGATTTCACTCGAGGATACTTATCGAAGAACGCAAGCCCGTCACTGACAGTCATGTTCAGAACATCGACGATATTCTTGCCGTCGATCGTTGCATCGAGCACTTCGCGCTTGTAGCGGGTGCCACTGCACGTTTCACAGAGCAAATACATATCGGCCAGGAATTGCATCTCCACTTTCACGTATCCTTCGCCCTGGCATGTTTCGCATCTTCCGCCGGGAACGTTGAAGGAGAAATAGCCCGATGTCCATTCGCGCTGCTTCGCATACATCGTTTTCGAAAATGCATCGCGTATATAATCGAAGGCGTTCACGTAAGTTGCAGGGTTGGAGCGCGGCGATCTGCCGATGGGAGTCTGATCGATAAGCTCGACTGCTTCTACATATTCGGCTCCATCCATCGAACTGTGCGCACCGATATCATTGACGGGTTCGCCCTTAAGCTTTCGCAATCCGGAATAGAGAACGTTGTGAACAAGAGTCGACTTGCCAGAACCGGATACTCCGGTAACGGCAACGAATACTCCGACTGGAAATGAGACATCGATGGCCTTAAGGTTATTCTCGCTTGCGCCTTTGATTCGGATGGAAAGTTTCGGATTGATGCGACGGCGCTTTTTCGGGATCGGAATTTCCATCCTCCCATTCAAGTATTGCGCTGTGAGCGATCGGGGATTTTTCGAAGTCAGCAGATCGTCGGTCGATCCTTCGAAGACGATCTCGCCGCCAAGCTCTCCGGCTTTCGGGCCGAAATCCACGAGATGATCGGCAGCCCGGATGATCTCTTCATCATGCTCGACAACGATCACTGTATTGCCAAGATCGCGGACTCGCCGCAAAATTCCGAGGAGTCGATCAGTGTCACGTTGATGCAGGCCGATGCTGGGTTCATCGAGAACGTAGAGAGTGCCGGTCAGCGCACCGCCGAGTGAGCTTGCAAGCTGGATACGCTGGGACTCTCCGCCGGAAAGGGTATTCGATAAGCGCTCAAGAGTCAGGTACCCAAGGCCAACATCATAGAGATACCGAAGGCGTTTCTGAATTTCGAGAATGATGCGATCGGCAATGAAATGATGGAATTCCGTTAGCTCCAGCGAATCGAAATGCTCACGAGCATGGGTGATGGTCTTCTTAACGACATCGAAAATTGTCAGTCCGACTACTTTCACATTCAAGGCTGCCGGCCGCAGTCTTGAGCCATGGCACTTCGAGCACGTTGTGTAGCCGCGGTACCGCGAAAGGATCACACGATAATGAAGTTTATAGGTATGCGTTTCGAGCTCACGGAAAAATCCTGAGAGGCCGTCGAAATCTTTGCCGAAGCCTTCCCATATTATCTCCTTTTCCTTATCCGTCAAAATGGCATACGGAACATCCATCCGGACTCCAGCTTTCTTCGCGACCATTTCGAGATCCCGGAGATAGGAAGAAAACTTTGGGCCCGTCCAGCACGAGATCGCTCCTTGATTGAGAGTCTTCGATTTATCGGGGACGACTAGATTCATATCGATGCCGACCGATCTTCCAAATCCTTCACATTCCGGGCATGCGCCATACGGACTATTGAAAGCGAATAATCGCGGTTCCGGCTCTTCATAGGGAATTCCATCGAGAGCACATTCGAATCTATCGCTGAAAGGTTTTTCCGAAGTTGTGCCATCGCCGTTGAACTTTGCTACGATGACTTTTCCGGCACCTTCACGGAAAGCTGTTTCAAGAGAATCCACTAAGCGCGAGCGGAATGCTTCGTCATCGTTTCTCCAAATAAGCCGATCGACAAGGATGCGAACCTCGGCCGGAGTTATTTTCTTCGGAGATTCTTCGGATAGTTCGAAAATATTTTCACGTTCCGACAGAACAATTCGGAAAAATCCCTGGCCGCGGAGATTCTTCCATTCATCTTCGAGAGAATGTTTCTCGTGCCGGTGCATCGGGAAGAGGACATAGAACTTATCGCCATCCTTATAAGTCTCTTTCAATGAGTCAATGATGGATGCAGGCGTATCTTTTCGAACAACCGATCCGCACTTGACGCAATACGTTGTTCCGATTCGGGCATACAAAACGCGAAGATAGTCGTAGATCTCCGTCTGCGTTCCGACTGTCGAGCGTGGATTGCGGATCAGAGTCTTTTGCTCGATGGCAACGGCCGGGCTTATGCCGATGAGTGCATCGACATCAGGCTTCTGCATGCGCTCAAGGAATTGGCGGGCATACACCGAAAGGCTTTCGACGTAACGCCGCTGGCCTTCGGCATAGAGGGTATCGAAAGCGAGCGAAGATTTCCCGGAACCGCTTACACCGGTGAAAACAATGAGTTTATTTCTCGGCAGTTCAAGAGAAATATTTTTCAGGTTGTGAACTCTTGCTCCCCTGATCGAAATAGGTCGTTTGGCCGATGGAAGAGCGGATGGCGAGTCTTTTGGCAATTCGTATTCTTTAGTGCTTGAGATATTTTTCCTTGATCACTGAGATATGATGAAGCTCATGCCCGGCAGCAATATAGCCCATCGATCGAACCGATCGCTTGCGGCTATCTGCCGAGCCCATTCTGTCAAGCATATCTGCCGTAAAACTTTTGTAGAGTTCGATCGTCGATGCCCGAACGGCACGATACTCCGAAATAATATCTGCGATATCGCGAAGATCGGCATGTGCCTGTCGAGCATACTCGTTCTCATCGAATGCAGGAAGATCCATCTTGTCACCACGCGCAATGCATAAAGCACGGTAATTATAGACGCGCTCGCAATCGATCACATGAGAACAAATATCTTTGATCGACCATTTGCCTTCAGCATACCGGTATAGCAATTGCTCCTCGCTGAGATTTACAGCAATCGAAGCAACGCTCTCCTTCTGCGATTCGAAATACGACAGAAGATCTTTCGAAGGGACAAGTTTAATGTACTGCTCGAAAGACGCAGGGTACTCTTGAGGTTTTGGCGGCGCTATTATAAGATGATCACTCATTGCTGTTTGAATTATGGCTGCATCATATCTTCGCGGTGAAATCCGCCTTCGACGCCTGTCGTGAAACGCTCGATATGCTGGCGGATCTCGGCAAGATCGAAGAAATGCTTGCCGGTGGCATTCCGAAGTTCACGCGAAACGGTATCCTGAGTTGAGGCAACGATGACTCGTTTGCCATAGCTGCGAAGAAGTTCGACAGCCCGCTCGAAATCGCCATCGCCGGTAACGAGTACGGCCGTATCGTATTGGGCGATCGTCGTAAAGAGATCGATCGCCATCTCAAGATCGAGATTGGCTTTACGAGTTAATTCACCGGATGCTTCGTCGCGGAAGTACTTAATGCTTTTGACGCGTACGGTAAAGCCGGCATGATTCAAGTACCCATAAAACCGCTGCTCGCGAGGATCCGGCGGCATCTTCTGCGAAGCATACCAAAAGGCATCGCCGATCGCTGCGCCTTGGGTAAAATAATCGAGCAACTTGCGCGGATCGAAGAACCAGCCGAGCGAACGTTGGGCGTAATAAGCATTCTCTCCATCGACAAAGACCGAAATGCGATTTGCCGAATGCTGAAAAAGCGGGTGTAGCGTGGTATCCATTGTCTATCCTATCAATAGTGATATTTCGAACGCAATGCCAATAGTGACAGAGCGAATATAGAAGATATAATTATGCTATCCTTAAACCATTTTCCGGGTCAAACAAATGCACATCGCCATGGGAAATCCTGAAGATGATCTCGGAGCCGATTTCGTACTCCTCGCTACCCATTACAGACTGTGCACTTGCAGTCATCCTGCCATCCAAACTGAGGCTCGATTCCATATAGTAATTTGTAGCGCTTCCGAGCCTTTCGGTTAGTGATAAAAGCCCTCGTATTTCCGATTTCCCGGTCGGATTAGCAGATCCTGTGACGGAAAAGGCTTCCGGCCGGATTCCGAGAAGCACCTGTTTTCCAGCGTCTGCAGCAACCGATCCAAGTTCCAACTCGAACGAAGGCGCAAAAAAAATAGCCCTCCCGTTACTTTGCGATAGTTCTCCGCGAATGAGATTCATGGCGGGTGAGCCTAAGAAACGAGCCACAAAAGTGGATTTCGGTTTCGAGTAAATTTCGTGAGGACTTCCAAATTGCTCGATCAGTCCGTTACTCAGCACGACGATCTTATCGCCCATCGTCATGGCCTCGGTTTGATCGTGGGTTACGTAGACCATCGTTGTGCCCAGGCGTCTCTGCAAATTCTTCAACTCGGCGCGCATTTCCGTACGAAGGGCTGCGTCGAGATTCGAAAGCGGTTCGTCGAAGAGAAAAACGGCAGGTTTGCGAATGATGGCGCGGCCGACAGCAACGCGCTGGCGCTCGCCGCCCGATAGTTCTTTCGGTTTGCGATCGAGCAAATGGGTGATCGATAGAAGCGCAGCTGCTTTGCGCACTTCCTGATCGACGACCTCTTTACGTTCTTTTCGGATCGATAGCGGGAATGCAATATTTTCGAACACGCTCAGATGCGGATAAAGCGCATAGTTCTGAAAGACCATGGCAATGTTCCGATCTTTCGGCGGAAGATCGTTAACACGTTTACCATCGATAAGTATATCTCCGCCCGTTGCTTCTTCCAAGCCGGCAATCATTCGAAGCGTTGTAGATTTTCCGCAGCCCGACGGACCGACGAGAACGATGAACTCGCCTTGCTCGGCCGAAAAGGAAATGCCCTTAACGGCATCGCTGCCGCTTGAGTATTTTTTTTCTATGTTCTTGAGTTCAAGGTGGGGCATTCTCTTCAATTGTACTTAGCCATTTCCTAACTTTATCCGGAATGTTGTTCCTTTGCCGGGCGTCGATTCCTTAACGAATAGTTTTCCGTGATGATATTCTTCGATAATACGCTTGGCAAGCGGCAGGCCTAGACCCCAACCGCGCGATTTGGTACTGTAGCCCGGACGGAAAATATCCTTTTTCTGTCGGCCTTCAAGGCCTTTGCCGGTATCGGTAATATCGATCGTTGCCGATCTTGTTTTCTCGTTATGATGGATCGCAACCTGAATGCTTCCGGTCTGAGTCTCGATCGCTTCCGTTGCATTCTTAATGAGATTTTCCATCACCCATTCGAAAAGCTCGCGGTTGATCGGAAGAATGATCTCATCTTGCGACGTTTCAAGCGAAAGTGTGATATTGCTTGCAAGCCGCGGCATGCGGTCTTCGAGATATCCCATGACTCCGGAAATGACGGTAACGAGATTCTGCTCTTTCAGATCGGGAATCGCGCCGATCTTCGAGAAGCGCACGGCGATCCGGTTCAGTCGTTCGATGTCTTTTTCGATTTCGGTTGCAATGATACCGACTTCTTTCGGATCTCCGGAATTCAGCCGCAGCATTTCCGCCCATCCGAGCAGGCTCGATAAAGGCGTTCCAAGCTGATGCGCCGTTTCCTTCGACATACCTACCCAGATATTCGATTGCTCGCTTCGCTTCAAGTAGGCAAAACTCAAATATCCGATGACGACAACGACGGCACCGAGCAGCAATTGAATGAAGGGAAGCTCTTCGATCTTCGATAGAATAATGCTATCGCCGTAATGAATATAATTGGTGACGGATTCTTTATGTGTGTTCGGATCCGTGTAAGTGATCTGGATAGGCTTGTACGTTTTATCCATCCGCTTGATCTCCTTTTGCAGGAATGCAAGCCGCGACTTTTCTCCTATAGTCGAATCGAAAGGAATATTAATATTGAAATTCTTGAAATTTGCCGTATCGGCGCTCGGAACATTATCACCATCGGTGATGATCATGGGGACGTTCGAATTGCGCGTATACTCAACGACCTTCAGGTAGAGCGTTGCATCGAACTCATCGGTATTCTTGAAGTACCAGAGGGCATCGCCTAAGAGCAGAGCAATGCGTTGTTCACGGTTCTTGAGTTCATCGACCAATCGGTGAGAATAGAAGAGCGTACCGATGACTACAAGGACGGAGCAGATAAGCAAGCCGATCTTGATATTCGCCGATGGTGGTAAACGTACCGTGCTCTTAGAGCGGATTGAATCCATTGCAGCATATAACCGCTAATGGGAAAAGGAGGTTGCGGCGAAAGTACGGAGAAAATACGCGAAGATGTGAATGAGCGAAAGCCGGCGCTATAGTCGTCGGAATTTCCAGACTATTTCTTTTTCTTTGCTTTCTTTGCAGGTTTTGCTTTTGGTTTTGGAGCGGCTTTTTTCTTTACTGGTTTAGCAGCTTTTTTCGGAGCGCTCTTCCCGTTGGATTTCGACTTAGCACCGTTCTTTGCTGCAGCAGCCTTCTTGGTTTTCGTGCCGTTCGTCTTTTTCGCAGCAGCAGTCGGTTTATCACCGAGTTTGCGGAGTTCCTTTTCCGATTCGGCAAGTTCTTTTTTCGAAAGTCGCTTCTTTCCGCCGAATAGCTCCATCTCTTCGCGTGCATCGCGCTCTTCGGGCGTTTCGGTTTTCAGCGATTCGAGAATTGCAAGTTCTTCCGGAGTCGGCGGAACAGGCAATCTTTTCTGGATCGTGCGAGGAATAAGAGGTTCGGCAGTGATCTTCGTCACCGTCGTCAAGATCTTTCCGCCGGGTAAAGCTGCATGAGGATCGATGATGAGATCGATAAACCGTTTACGCGGAATCGGTTTGAGGATCTGCATTCCCTTTTTCGTAAACTCCATCATGAACTGATTCTCGGATCCATCACTCTTGATGAAGGTTACCATGTACGCACCGTAGGGAAGATGCGGCACCTTCAATACCGATTTTGCCGTGCCGAATGATGGCATCATCATTCTGGTAGCCGTCATTCCCAGCACGCGAAAAACGATCGTTCCCGGTTCGAGTTTGTACCGGACGGCGATCTCATAGCGGAAGCTGGAAAATTCCTTTGCTGTTTCGAAGCTGAAGGTCGTGTATTCCATTCCTGATATTTCATCAAACGCTTTGTTGATGATACAACGATATTCGACTTCTTTTACTGGTGGTAGCGGCTCCATCGTATTAACAAAAAGTTAAAACTGTTTTTGAAAGCTTGGGTGAAACTTTCCCGATCAAAATTACGGATTTTTGAGGCGAGCAGCAATATTTTGCTGTGGGATTCGCTCCTGCGCACCGGTATCCATTCGTTTCAAGGTGATCTCGCCGGCTGCAAGTTCATCATTTCCAAGTACTAAAACAAAGCGGGTTCCCGTTTTATCCGCTTCTCGCATCTGCGCCTTGATCGAACGATCCAAAAGGTCGAAAAGGACGCGAAAACCGGCATTTCGAAGTTCGGAGGCAATTTCGATTCCCACTTCTCTCCCCCCTTTATCCGCCAGTACGATGTATATGTCGGTTTTCTTGGCAGCCATCTCGCCGCCCCGGAGTTTGGAAAGGACGAGGACCAATCGTTCGACTCCTGCAGCAAATCCGACAGCCGGAGTCGGAGGTCCACCAAGTTTTTCGATCAAGCCGTCATATCTTCCGCCGCCGCAAAGTGCATCTTGTGAGCCAAGATCGGACGAGGTGAGTTCAAAAACAGTACGGTTGTAGTAGTCGAGTCCGCGAACAAGATGCGGCTCGATGGTGAAAGGAATTTTTGCCGCTGCTAAGAGTGCCTTCAATTCATCAAAGTGTTCACTATCGGATTCATCGAGATAATCGGTGATCTCCGGAGCTCCGGCAACGATGGCCTGATCGGCAGGATTTTTCGAATCGAGTATGCGCAGAGGATTTGTTTCGAGCCTGCGCTTGCTATCTTCGGAAAGTGTTTCGAGATTGAACTGCAAATATTTTACGAGTTCTTCACGCCAGCGCTCTCGCGAAGAAAGATTGCCAAGCGTATTGAGTTTCAGATGAAAATTCGAAAAGCCCAACTTCTTATAGACTGCAAGCGCGAACTCGATGACTTGAAGATCGGCCAGTGCCGAAGAAGCGCCGAGTAGTTCTATGCCGAACTGATGGAATTGCCTCTGGCGTCCCATCTGCGGACGCTCGTAGCGGAACATCGGAGCGCTGTTATAATAGAGGCGGGAACATGAGGCCTGCTTGGTGACGAGGTTATGTTCGATCGCTGCACGAACGACGGATGCAGTCAGCTCAGGACGGAGGGCCATCTCTTCTCCGCCTTTATCGGTGAAGAGATACATTTCTTTCGAGACGATATCGGTTTCTTCTCCGACCGAACGCTTGAAGAGAGAAGCTTGCTCGAACATCGGAGTCCGGATCTCTTCGTATCCGAAGAGGGCTGCAACTCCATCGACTGCAGTTTCGATCTCTTTCCACAGAGCGGATTCTGGAGGAAGAATATCTTTTGTTCCGCGCGGAGCTTTCAGATCCATCACTCGCCGATCCTCTCTTCTTCAGCTTTGAATATTGCAAGAACTTCATCGGCCGTTTTCGCTTCGATGAGCGATTTACGCGCAGCATCGGAATTCATGACTTTCGAAGCGCGTGAAAGAAGTTTGAGGCGGCTGCCAACATCGCTGTCACGGCTGACAAGTAGAAGCACAAGACGCACCGGTTCGTTATCCATCGAAGCGTAATCGACTGAATCCGATGTCGTTGCAAAGGCCAGGACGATATCATTAACTGCATCGGTCTTACCATGCGGTATGGCGAAGCCTTTTCCAACGCCTGTTGACATGATGCGTTCGCGTTCCAGAATTGCCGACCGTACTTTTTCCTTATCGAGAACATGCGGATTTTTCGAAGCCAGATCGACCATCTTTGTCAGGAGCTCTTCCTTGGATTGAGCACTCAATCCGACGGCAATATATTCAGGTTTGAGATAATTTAGAAGCTTCATAGTTGCGGATAACACGAAACAGGGGAATATCGTCAAAAGATAAAATACAAAGTTACGGAAAGTCGTAAGTCCGGAGAACGAACTTCGATCTTTGTAGTTCTATGGAAATCTTTGACTTCGGGCTTATTTTTGCATGACTATGATCATTCTCGGAGTCGACCCCGGAACGCTGGTGACCGGATATGGAGTCATTGAAATGACGGGGAAGTCCCACGGATCTTTCCGTGCGATAGAATTCGGCACGATCGAATCGAAAAAGATCAGCTCGATGCCGAAACGATTAGAGACGATCTTCACGCGCTTGCAGGCCGTGATCAAACGAGAAAAGCCGGATGAGTTCGCCATCGAAACTTCGTTCTACGATAAGAACGCACAATCGGCCATGAAACTCGGACAGGCGCGCGGTGTTGCATTAGTAACGGCGCAGCTTGCAGGATTGGAAATCGCCGAGTATGCTCCGCGCGTGATAAAAAAAGCTGTGACGGGAAACGGGAACGCCGATAAGAGCCAGGTGGAATTTATGGTGCGCCGCTTACTCAACATTTCCGAGCACCAGAAGCAGCTTCCCGATGCCTATGATGCTCTTGCCATTGCGATCACCCATGCTCTCAGGCGGGGCACGGGTTCGAAGAGCTCGAAAACGTGGAAAGATTTTATCGAGAATAATCCCGATAGGATCAAGAAAAAATAATATTACGATCAACGAACGAATGGGAATACCTTTCCTCACTCCTTTTCTCCGGCGCAACCAGCGCTCTCTCCGCAAGTCGCTTTTTGTTTTTGTCTTTATCGGATCGTTCGTATCCGTATTCAGTGCTCAGACCATGCGGCCGCAGGATCTTGCCAGGGATTACCTTGTGAAGCTTGTCATGAACGATTCGTCGCAGTTCTACGGAATCGTTCTGCAAAAACCTCTTCCTGACCGTATCCTCTTTCAAACCCGCAACGGGCGATTGGAAATACCGCTGAAGGATATCAACTATGCCGTTGACTACCGTTTCAATTTTGTCATGAACAGCGATCTCAAAAAAGATGCGCTGACAAATGCGACCGATGTTGAGAAATATCACCTGAGTCAACTTCTCTCGCTATCGAAGCTGGAATCGCCTTCCGTCGTGCATACGACAAATCATGATATCTTTCGCGGTTACAGGTATTTGTTCGACGATACGGCACACGTCATCATCTCCACCGATTGGGGAGAGTTGTATTTCCGATATCCCGATCTTCAATCGATCGATAATTATTCGGGGACGAACGACAGGCGAAAAGAATTTTACACGCCGACCTATCTCAGCGTAAAAGATCCGATGGCTTCGCAGGGCTTCGTAACGCCTAATGGCATTCCGTTCGGGCAGGGGAATAATTTTCTCTCGGATTATCTCTTAGGCGGACTGCAGATCAATTTCGGCCCGACGGATTGGCTTTCACTCAATCTCGGAGGAGTCTTTCTTCCGCTGAAAACGAATATTACCGTTGCCACAGGCGGTGCCAAATTTACTCCGCTCGCAACGGATCTATGGCATGCATCGATCGGAGCACAAGGGATGTATTCGGAAGTTGTCAAGACAACAAAGCTGTTGTTAGGATATGGGGCTGTTACTTACGGTGATTGGGAATCGCAGCTAACGCTTTTCGGTGGGTACACGATCAACCATACGGATTCGCTCGGATACAAGAATACGAAGAACGATGAATTGCTGGCAGTTCAAGGAGCGCTACGAGTTGGTGAGAATCTCAAACTTGGAATGGAATTCTTTTTCATCTCGAATTTTGGTATCGTGCCCGTCTTAATATCGATGCGATATTTCGAGAACAATCTAACGATCGATATCGGAGTTGTATTCTCACTCTATAAATCGGGTGAGGACCGCACGAGCAAGACGATCGGCGAGTATGTGTTCAATGTTCCGGATTTTCCGCTTGTGCCGGTGATCAGCGGAAGCTTTCACTTTTAGCTCGGGCCTTCCACCACTTTCGGTAGGCAACGATAGCCCAGAGAATTTCCACGATTCCGAATGGAATCGTCCCTGCAAGCCAGCCATAGATACTGGAAGCAACGCAGGCAGTACCGAATACAAAGATCCAAACGGGTGCCCGGTCTTCAAGTATATATGCGATCAGCATGATGATGATCGCGGCAAATCCGAATGCAGTCAAGCCATTCATCAGAACCTGACAAGAAGTGCTCCGACAAGTCGTGTTTCCGCTTTGACAAGATCAGGTTTCCAGCCGGTTGGAAGGGGAGTTGTCGTGTAACCATCCGGAGATGTTACGCCACCCGGTCCGGCGAAGTAAGGAACGTCGGCTGCACGATGGACGATCTCTGCGCGCCAGGTAATATTTTCCTGCGGCATCCAGTCAAATGTCGTCGAGCAATCCCATCCGTGAAATTGATCTCCGGGGTTCGCACTGAATGGATTCGATCCGGTTGGCCCGGCCTGACCCGTCGGTAATAGTACAAGATATCTTCCGGCATTATTCATGTAGCCGCCGCCGAATGTCCAGCCGAAGCGATCGTTGGCAAACCAGAGCCGGTGATAGATCATCCAGCTATTAAAAAATTGTTTCGGGCCCTCTGCTCCGCCGCTTAAGCCCGAGACTCCGTCGCCTTTTTCAAATCCTATATCGCCGGTAAGCGAGAAAGCTGCACGATGAATGAAGCTTCCGGGATGATTGTAGTAACGTACTTGAGCACTATTATCGGTATGAAATCGAATGCGGTCCGGTCTATCGGGAGTATCGGTACCGTAATAATTATTCGTTACGAAGGAAAGCGATTCTTCCGGTCTCCATAAGGCCTGAAATCCAACGCCCGGCCCATTGTTAAATTTTGCATAGGCCTGCCATCCGTTGACAAGCCAGACTTCGATCTTCAGCCTGTCTGTCAGAAATGCCTGAACCCGAAGGCCGTTGAAGAACCATGGAGTATTGTCGGAAGTATAGGATTGCTGGTACGCCCAATTCTCTGCAGCATAATAGGAGAATAGGCCGATGTAGGACATGAAAATTCCTGCATCGATATTTAATCCATGCAAGACATCGAAATGATATCCTGCATTTGCTTCGCTGAAATACCTGTAGGCATTGGCAAGATCGAACTGGCCATGAGCGACGCTGAAATCATTTCTCGGAACACCGGTTGCTCGCGTGCCGAGTTGCAGCATGACGCGGGCATGAACATTCTCGTAGTGAAAATCTCCACCCAGGCCGAGAAAGGACAAAGTGAATTCGTTGTCTCGAGCGAGTGCCGTCGAACCAATCACTGTGTGATCGATCGGATGCTGATCGGAGGCAGTATAGTTGGCGTCAAGGAATACCGATCCGCTGAAATATTTTCCGTCAAGCAGTGTGCTGTGACGCCTGTCATTGCCATTGAGCCAGGTGAAGTCGCCATAGGTGAAGGGCTCCGGAGCGGAAGAATCTGCTGCAGGAGCCTGAGCATATCCGATGGACACACATTCAAGAAGCATCCAGGAAACGAGGAGAATTTTTTTCATGGGGTAGTAGAAAAAAAGAAATCCTTTTACGCTTTTGCCGTACCGCTTTCAAAGATACGAACCGGAAGGATCATTGAGTTCAATCCGTCGAACTGCAAACGGCGTTGAAGCTGATTAGCCGTTTCGTTATGCAAGAGTTTCTGATACCAGCGCTCACGCTGGAACACAAGCTTACTGGCAAAAAAGATCGACTTATGATATTCCTTGGCAATTTCGAGACAAAGTTTATGCACCTCTTCGACGACTTCGATTCCGACACTGACGCGGTAATCTGCCGAGAAGCCGACTCTGCGAGCCATATCCACATAACGCTGAAGGGCTTCCTCTGTCTCTTTCCGCGCATGTTCGACTTCATCCGTGCCCTTGAGCTTTACGGAATCGAGCACGGCTGCCGATACAAAGATGACGTTCTTGAAATTGTTCGGAAAGAGGCGATGGATCGAAAGTAGGGTATGAATGCCGAGGCCGCCATAACCGCCGACTAAGAGCACTGCAGTCGGAGCATTCGGATCGAGCTTGTTTTCGGTTGTCGGCTCAGGCAGAGGGATATTCTCCAACATTGCATCCAGTTTCTGCACGCTTTTGCGCACGTCAAGATAATGCTTCTTGATCCAGTAACAGAAGAAGATCAAGGCGATCGTAACAATAAGTGTGATCCATCCGCCCACTAAGAACTTCTCATAGATATTGACGATGAGGATCGAAAGACAGAGCGTCAGACCGATCAGGTGGATAACGATCTTCTTATACCAATCTTTATGTTCGCGTCTTCCTTTGTACCAGAACCGTACCATTCCGGTTTCCGTCAGTGAGAATGTTGCGAACACATTGATAGAGTACATGAGCACGAGTGTCGTAATATCTCCTCCCGTGATAAGAAGAGTTACCACGGCGGTGAGTCCCATGATGATGACTCCGTTCTGCATGGTAAGCCGATCGGAGAGCGAAGTGAACCGGTGCGGCATCCAGGAGTCGCCCGCCATATTTGCCATGACACGAGGCCCATCGATGAATCCTGTTTGGGCTGCAACAAAGAGCAAGGCAGCTTCCGAGCCGAGAGCGATCCAGATGAAAAGATTACCGGCATGAAAATTACCGATCATCCATGAACCGGCAAATCGATCCAAAAGCACGGCGTTCATCGTCTTGCCTGGCTCCGGAGTGGCATGGAAGAGCAAGTAGCACATCATAATACCACCGGCTGTCAGAGCAAGCGATACAGACATATAGAGCATCGTGACTCGAGCTGTATGGACTTTCGGTTCTCGCATGATCTGCAAACCGTTGGAGACCGCTTCGATTCCTGTGTACGTTCCGGCGCCCATCGAATATGCGCGGATGAAGATCATGAACATGCCCATGATTCCGATCGTCGAATATCCGTTGCTAAATCCTGTGGTCACTTCGTGGGTGACACGGCCGATTTCGGGAACATGAGAAAAGATACCGCCGAAGATCGCTATTGCATGGGTAATGATAAAAATCATGAAGATCGGCATCAGGATCGTTACCGATTCTTTCACACCCCGCAAGTTTAGAGCCAGCAGTAGAAAAATAGCGGCTATCTCGATCGATAACTTCCAATGCGCCCATTCCATTGGCAGAACGCTGAAAATTTGGTCGGCGCCGGCAGCAATGGATACGGAAATTGTCAGGACATAATCCACGAGAAGTGCAGAACCGCTGATAACTCCGAAGCGGGGTCCGATCAGATGCGTTGCAACAACATACCCACCGCCGCCGGAAGGGAAATGCTCGATCAGACGCGAGTAGGCATACGAAATAATAAAGACGGTGAAGGCCGTTGCAAGTGTTAGTGCGACGGCAAGATAGGTATGAGTGCCTAATGCGCGGAAAGATTCGTCAGGTCCGTATGCAGATGAAGAGAGGCCATCAGCGCCGAGTCCGACCCATGCTAAGAAAGCAACGAGTGAGATGGTGTGAAAAACGCGTGGATCTTTTAGATTGCGGGGCTTACCGAATAGTGTTCTGCGTATCCTCTTTTGGAAGCCTTCTGTTTCCTGGCCGGTATCGGAAAGATTAGGGGTAAATTTCTCAAGAGGATCTTGTGGCGAAGGAGTGTTTCCTTGCAGCGGGTCTTCCGGTGGTTCGTGAATATCCATAAGGATAAGTTATGCTTAAGACAAATACCTCAAATTAAAGGCGGCGAGAAAACGGGGAAGGCAGGATATTAGTTCACATTCAGAGATATGACTACCGGTTCACGAATTACGTGCCGGGAAATCGTGTTATCAAGGCCACAATTGCCGAAAAGATCGCGACCATACGCCGTACCAATTCTTCTTCTCTTCCTCCTCGGAGGTTGCATCCTTGCATTCGGGATGGATTCCGCGCTAGCACGTTCGCGTAAGCATCCGAAGAAGAAGCCGAAAAAAGTAGCTTCGAAAATTCATACGACACGTCTCTCCCGGGAAGCGGAGCTCGCCAAACTCAAGCGTGAGATCGCCGAAACGGAGCGCGAACTTCGTGAGCACACGCAACGTGAACGCCGCACCGTCAAATCCCTTGCAGCATACGATCGCAAAACACAGGAGCTGAAACGCAAGCTCGCCTCGCTTCGCGATCAGGCTGCAGATCTGGAATCCCAAGTCGAAGAACTGGACGTTTCGATCGAGAATACCGCTTCATCGATCGATACATTGAAAAGCGCGTACGCCGCTAGTGTCACTTCACGCTATAAGACCGGGATCTATCGCAGCGGCGTTGGTGATTCGGCGATCTTCTCCGATCCCGAAGCCGGATCCGAAAAAATTCGTCGCGCCTACCTCAGCCATATCGTCAGTACTGCATTCCACCGGAATAAGAACGAACTCGATTCGACAAAAACTACGCTGACCGAAAACAAGGAGGAAGTATCGGCAACACTAAGTGAAGAGTTGAGTCAGATCGATGCAGCTAAGCGCGAGCAGATGACGACGGAGCAGAAAAAACGTGCACAGGCTGAGGAATTGAAGAAGATCCAGTCGTCAAAGCAGGCGCTGCAAAAAGAACTTGATAAGCGAAAGGCAAGCGCGAAGCGACTCGAGGCGATCATTGCTAATCTCGTTGCAAAGGAAGAAGCACAACGCAAAGCAGCAGAGCGCGAGTTGAAGCGGCGAATGGCCGAACGAAAAAAGAAACGATCGAGCGGTAAGAAGCTGTCGAAAAAAGAGCAGCAGGAAGAGTCGCAAGATAAGATCGAAGCGAAGAATCTGGCCGGGCCGCATTCGCTCGGATGGCCGACAAGTTCGCACAGAATCGTGCAAAGTTTCGGTGAGCATCGCAATGCTGAACTTGGTACCGTGACCATGAATCTCGGAGTCGATATCGGAACTGCTTCAGGATCGGCTGTTCGTTCGGCAGGCGATGGTGTTGTTTCGCTTATCAGTTCACTGCCTTCGTACGGTACGATCATGATCATTCGTCATGGCGGCGGAGTTCATTCCGTGTATGCAAATCTCTCCGGTGTCAGCGTTAGCTCAGGCAGTAAAGTGTCAAAAGGGCAGACGATCGCTTCCAGCGGCTCCAACTCCGAGCTTGGTCCCATACTGCATTTCGAAGTATGGAAGGGGAAATCCAAACAGAATCCGTTGCGTTGGTTGAAATGATATCCGTGAATATCCGGTGAAATCCGGGAAAGGGAAATAGCACACGGATTTCACGGATTTGACGGATCTACACAGATTGAAGTATGTTGCACGAAGCTATTACCAACAAGATCATTAGAGGTTTTTATAACGTCTATAATACTCTCGGATTCGGATTCCTCGAAAAAGTATATGAGCGTGCCCTGTTTCACGAATTGACTTCAATGGGTCTGAGAGTTGAAAAACAAAAACCCATCAAGGTAAAGTATAAGGGAAACGAAGTAGGCGATTACTTTGCGGATCTGATCGTGGAGGATTCAGTCATCGTTGAACTGAAGGCTGCTGAAGGCTTGGTCGAAGAGCATGAACTCCAACTCATCAACTATCTGAAGGCAACGAACATTGAGGTAGGACTACTCTTGAATTTCGGAAGGTCTGCCACGATCAAAAGAAAAATATTCAATAACGAACTCAAAAATAATCCGTGACAATCCGTCAAATCCGTGTGCCATTCCTCCTTGCAGTTTGCTTGCTCCTGCCTTCTGTGTCATTCTCCCAACCGGATGCAACCAAAATCACGCTAAAGACAAGATCGGAGTACTCTTTGGCGATCACAGCCATTCCGGGCGATACGGCGTATGTGCGAATAGGAACAAAGAAAGGACATGTGATTCGAAATCTCGTAGCAGACGATTTCCTGATCACGCGCGACGATGACACAGCCGAAATTATTTCCTGCACCAGATCAACAAATTCTCCGGCCACCGATCTGGCCATTACATTTATTCTCGATAATTCCGGTTCGATGTTTCACTCCTACGATTCACTAACGAGATATCTCGACCGGTTTCTCGATTCGCTTGGCAAGGGCTTCACCGCCAATGCAATGGCATTCGATAATATTGAGCGAAAACGAACATTCGATGGCACGGAACGTGAGAATCTGTATATCGCATCTAGCGGATTTACAGATGACAAACGCGAATTGAAAGATTTCTGGCATTCCTATGACAGCATTCGCACGGATCTGACTCCGCTCTATGAAACGATCATAAAAGGTTTGCTTCGCATTAGTGATAGAAGAAAGGCCGGCGATTCGCTCCGTCGCGAAGTAATGCTCGTCATCACCGATGGTGCAGATAATGCAAGTTCGGCGAGCATCGAACAATTATCGGAGCTTGCCGCCGCAATGCCAGTCAGCATCTACACCGTGAATTTTCGCAGCGATCCGGATGGTCGGTTACTGTGGCTATCGCGGAAGACTCATGGAGATCATTACATCGCCGAAGATCTGGGCGAACTTCAGAAGGTCTTGGATTTTTTGCGGGTCGATATTGCAAGTTCATACCGAATCGTTTTTCAGTTTCCTTTTCGTGGCGCGAGCGGCGGCCACTAATCGGCTTCTCATACCGAATCTGCAGCCCAACAAATCCTTTTTCCCAGACTGATTACCGGCAAAGTTCGGTCGATTTCGGTTCTTTGAGAGAATTTAAAAAAAGGTTGTATCTTTGTTGACGGTAGAACGAAAAACTGTGTTTTTCCGGACATAGCGATCAATGCTTGATGGATTGAACTCAATGCATCTCAATGACTTATGAATAGACGAGCCTTATTAAAATCACTCGGTTTGGTAGGAGCAGCAACGGTAACACCTCCGGTTTTTTTATCGGGTGGCAAGGCGTTAGCTTCGACATTATCACCGACTCAAAATTCGGATCTTCGCGTCGGAATTCTCGTTCCGGGTTCGAAGTCTCGATCCTACTCATCGAACTTCCTCAATGGATTCTACTTCGCTCTTGATGAGCAGAGGCAAGACGGTGGAAAGGCTGCAGTCTTACCGGTCGTTCACGAGATCGGCACCGGATACTCATCTGCGGCTAAGGGCCTGCAGAAGCTCGTCGATTCCGATGGAGTCCGAGTAGCTATCGGCCTCATGAATTCCCGAGTTTCACAAATGCTTGCTCCGATCGTTGCGAACGCAAATATTCGATTTATAGAAGCCAATCTCGGGGAGAATTTTTTTCATCCGAATTTTGCATCGGACCAGTACTATCACAGTTCTCTGAATTTGTGGCAGGCACAGTATACTCTCGGAAAATGGACGGCTGAGAATCTTGGAAAGACAGCTGTTTGCGCCACTTCATTTCATGATAGTGCGTTCGACTCATTTTATGCCTTCTTGGCAGGTTTTGCCATTGCAGGCGGTACGGTCGTGCGGACCTTGATCTCTGGCGATCCCGGTGAGATGATCTCACCAGTCGCTACGGCTGCATTAGCTGCACAAGAGAATGCGGAGATTCTCTTCGCCAATTTCTCCGGATCGGATGCGTCGGTATTTCTGAATGCTTTCAAGAACACTTCCGGGAGCCGGATGAAAAAGATCGTTGCTTCGCCCATGATGATCCAACCGCGTGTATTGCAACACATTGGTTCGAATGCAGAAGGGCTTATCAGCGCTCACAGTTATGTGGCACAGCCGCAAGATGCCGGTGCTGATTCTTTTGCTCGTGCCTATCGCGCGAAATACGGACCTGAGCCAGATGATTTCGCAGTACTTGGATATGATACGGCAATGCTATGTTCGAACGCGATGAGACCCGGAAATTCCTTTGTTCGTGCAACGATTAACTCTCCGCGCGGAGTGATTTCGATGAACGGCCGGACGCATGCGCTCGAAGGACAGATTTCATTAGTTGAGATGCGGACTTCAGCCTCAGGCCTTGCGCCGCACTGTTTGGAGACGATTGACCTCAGCAGAGAAATTACCAGTTCCGGATTTCGTCTTACCGAGCAGATCCGCTCAGGCGCCATTTCGCATTACCCGATTTCCTAATGAACATCTCGTGTTGCTTATTTTCTAACCCTTTCAACCAACCATACAAACAAGGAGACAACCTATGGCAGAACCATTTATCGGACAGATCATTATGGCAGGATTTAACTTCGCACCGCTCGGATATGCAACAACGGACGGACAAACCTTGTCGATAGCACAGAACACCGCGCTCTTCTCGCTATTGGGAACGACTTTTGGCGGGAATGGTCAGACGACATTCGCACTTCCGGATCTTCGCGGCCGCGTTCCAATTCATCAAGGGCAGGGCCCGGGACTCACCAATCGAGTGATGGGTGAAGAGTCAGGCGAAGAGATTCATACGTTGATCAACAACGAAATGCCAACGCATAACCACCTTGTGAATTCGGTCAGCAGTAATGCCAACCTTAAGACTCCTGTCGGTAATGCACCCGCATCCGTTCAAGGAACGGCGACCAATATCTATTCGGCCGGCGTTACGGATTCCACAATGAAGGCGACAATGATCGCCAATGCCGGTGGAAACCAACCGCATAATAATATGGAGCCATATCTTGTGATCAATTTCTGTATCGCCCTTCAGGGAATATTCCCGTCGCGAAACTAATTCGTACAAGTGAATGATTATGCTTAAGGCGTCGGAGAATTTCTCCTTCGCCTTTTTTATTGATTGCCCGTACTCTTTTATCATGTCAAATCTATCAGGGCTTCCGGAACAGATCGTGCTTCGTCCGGCAACGCCGGAAGATGAGTCATTTCTGCTCTTCGCCTACGAAACTTCACGCGATGAAGAACTTCAGTATCTTGCCTGGGGATCGGAGAAAGAGCGCGAATCTTTCTTTCGCATGCAGTTCGATGCGCAGAACATTCATTTCAAGAATTCCTACGAGCTTCTTGATTATGATATTATTCAAAAGAACAACATTCCCATTGGCCGCCTCGTCCTGAGCTGGGAACCTGAGCATTTGCATTGTGTCGATATTATCCTTCTACCTGAATTCCGACGCAACCATCTGGGGGCTGCCATCATGGAGGCTATCGTTTCCGAAGCCGATCGGCGTAAGATCACTGCAAGCCTTTTCTATGAGAAGTGGAAACCTTATCTCGGGAAGTTCTATGAGCGGTATGGATTCAAAACGATCAAGGAGCACCAAGGCCATTACTACATGGAGCGATCAGCCGGTGGATCTCAGCCGAATATTGCTTCGTAGATAAATTCCGTTCCTTCATCGTTCGGTCCGCGGCATGTGATAAAGATGTCAAGTGTCTCGGGATTTCCTTCTTGTGTAACAGAGTAATTTGCCTGAGGCATGGGGCGATCGTGCTTGCCTTGGAAGAAGAGAGAGAACGGCATGCTTCTGAATTTTCCTGTCGTATCGTGGAAGCGGCGGTCGCGCTTATCCAATTCGTAGGGGACTAATTTCGTCAAGACCAGGTCGGCACCGATCATTGCTCCGTTCCATTCTCTCGAGAAAGCAAATACCTCGCCTATTTTCGATTCGAAATCGGAGATTGCAAGCTGTTTCATGTAGATAGAAAGAAAATGGGCATTTGTAACAAATGCCCATTTTATAGAATTCGCTATTAGTAAAAAACTTCCTTACCAGCTATACCACTTGGAATTTCCGTCGCTATATAAACGGACGGCCTGGCCTTGGAATAAGGGGTTGGCGAAAAAGACTCCGACAGCACCATCATCAACTGTTTGTGCACCGGTTGTGGCCAGAGTCACCTGGTTTGTATTTGTAGGATCATTGACTGCTTTGATCACAACCGACTGCCCTGCCTGGAACGTGTTCGCATTTGGCAAGGTGATCGTGAAGGAGCCTGCGCCAATATCGCATTGAACGAACTGGTCGGTGTTTGCGACCGTATAGTTCGCATTCTTGGCAGTCAGGGTAAACGAAGCTCCACCTGCCGTTCCCCAGGTCAAGTTGCCAGCGCCATCGTTCTTGAGGAATGTGCTGCCGGCTCCTTGTGCATTCGGAAGAACGTAGTGAATATCGGCAGCCTGTGCCGGGGCCTTAAATCCGGTGAAGTTCACACCCGATCCGCTCGGCTCGAGCAGACGCAATTCGCGCGCGGTGTTGTCGTTGTTGCCAAGGGCAACATTCGCATTAGTCGTCGTGAACGTCCCTGCAGCAACATCGCTGCCCTGAAGCGTACCTGTAAGATTCAATTTGCTATAGCTGATGGCGGCGGCAGCGCTGACATCGGCATTGGTGATCGTACCATCAGCGATCTTTGCACTCGTCACGGAATTGGCTGCGATGACAGGATTCGGATACGTACCGGTCAGATCTCCGCCTGCAGCACCGCTTGGTGGCAACGAAGTCGGAGCGCCGGAGAGCTTCGAGTAGCTGATTCCGTTTGCAACTTTCGCATCGGTGATCGATCCATCAATAATGTCGCTGGTCTGGATGCTATTATTAAGATTCAACTTGCTATAGGCTATTGCAGCAGTTGCGCTGACATCAATGTTTGCGATCGTACCGTCAAGAATATCTGCCGATGCTACGGTTCCAACAGAAAGAAGTCCGGTACCAGCAGCTGCTTTAACGACTCCACCTGCGGAGAGCCCGCTCAGTGTCAGGCCTGTGAAGGTCGGTGAATTGGCTGAGCTAATGGCCTGAGGAAGTGTCAAGGTTATTGCTCCGGAGATAGGTCCGAGTCCGCCATTGACAAGAATCTGATTCGTCGTACCTGCCAAGCTAAGAACACCGGTATTGGATATGGTATAGGCAGCATTATCGCCAACGCCGATATTAATTCCGATTCCGCTGCCGTTGGTTACAACGCGGTTGTTTGTCAGCGAACCTCCGTCAGCTGCGAAGGTAAGAAAAGGTTCGTTGCCACCGGCAAAACCAGAAAGCGCCGTCGAACTTGGCTGCCAGCTATTGAGGGCAACATTCCAGACAGGAATCTGTCCCGCTGCCGTTCCTGCGGCGATCCATCCGCTTGCACCTGCAGGATATGGTGGAACAGGAAGAACGTAATTGACCGATCCAATCCATCCGCCGGGTGGAGGAACGATGTTGATCGAATTACCCGAACCATCGTCAAGTCGAAGCGCGTTAGCTCCGAGCATTCGGGTCTGCGAATGAGATGGTGAAGATACCAGGTTCAGGATCAGAGGAATTAGTAACGCTGCAATAATTCTAAGTCTAGTCATTGTAATCATTTAGTAGATTGTATACTGCCTACGATGCACTACTTTATTTGCAAACATACGTAATAAAATTCGTCACTCCCAAAATACTCGGAGTTGCCAAACGTTGGCAGATATCACACGATATTTATCCTAAGAAGTGCTTTAATTCTTGTGATTCCGGGCTCATACTTCATTCAACTTACTGGGACTATTTATTGTTGGCTATCACCGCCAAATTTGGCTTTTCACATATTCGAACAAATTCTTGCTTCCAGCGAATCTATCCACAATCGATCTGACTGCGCTTCCCGATCAGGAACGCGAGCGCCTGCAATCACTGCAAGAACTTCGTAGCCGCGGAGTTGAGCCGTATGCCTATTCGTTTGACCGCACCCATTACTCAGGTGCGGCGCGCGCGCTCTTTAACGAAAGCGATCTCGAGGCAAAACCGGTTGCATCCGTTGCCGGAAGGATTACTGCAGTACGCCGAATGGGCAAAGCAAGTTTTGTGCATATTCAGGATGAAGAGGGGAAGATCCAGCTCTACTTCAAATCGGATGAGCTTGGCGAAGCCTACGAGACACTGAAGCTCCTTGATATGGGAGATATTATCGGCGTAAAGGGATTCATCTTTCGCACACGCACCGGTGAAATTTCTTTACATACGCAATCATTCTCCGTTCTTGCAAAGGCACTGAAGCCGCTTCCAGTTGTCAAAGAGGAAATCGATGAAAAGACCGGTGAGAAGATCATTCACGATGCTTTTAGTGATAAAGAGCTGCGGTATCGCAGACGCTATATCGATCTTGTTGCCAATCCTCAAATCCGCGAAGTTTTCCGCAAGCGCTCGAAGATCATCACAACACTTCGGAAATTCTTCGATGATCGCGGCTACCTCGAAGTTGAGACACCAGTGTTGCAGCCGCTCTATGGCGGAGCCTATGCTCGGCCGTTCGTCACGCATCATAACGCTCTCGATTTCGATCTCTATCTGCGTATTGCCGATGAGTTATATCTTAAGCGCCTTATTGTGGGCGGACTTGCCGAAGGAGTCTATGAAATATCGAAGGATTTCCGTAATGAGGGAATGGATAAGAACCATTCTCCGGAATTCACGATGGGGGAAATCTATATCGCATACAAAGACTATAACTGGATGATGGATTTCGTCGAGCAAATGTTCGCCGAAGTGGCACTCGTTATAACCGGCGGCGATATGAAAGTTACACAAAAGGATGGCACAGTTATCGATTTCGCTCCGCCATACCGAAGATTAACGATGTATGATTCGATCAAAGAGTATACAGGAATCGATGTCAGCAAGATGGATGAAGCAGGACTGCGGGAGACTGCGAAAAGTCTTGGCATTCACATCGAAACGAATGCCGGTTCAGGAAAGATTATCGATGAGATCTTTTCGGAGAAGGTCGAAGGGAATTTGATCCAACCGACTTTCATCACCGATTATCCTCTCTCGATGTCGCCACTGGCGAAGAACCATCGCACAAAGCCCGGTCTTGTCGAGCGGTTTGAGCTCATGGTCAATGGCCAGGAACTTGCCAATGCGTTCAGCGAATTGAACGATCCTCTCGATCAGCGTGCCCGCTTCGAAGAGCAATCGAAGCTGCGTGCACGTGGAGACGATGAAGCCATGGTGCTCGATGAAGATTTCCTCCGCTCATTGGAAACCGGAATGCCTCCTACAGCCGGACTAGGTTTCGGCATCGACAGGCTTGTCATGATCATGACAGGCGAGGAATCGATTCGCGACGTTGTCCTCTTCCCTGCGATGCGGCCGGAAAAATAAATCTATTTATTTTGGGTGAATAGATCAAGTGAGATGAAGCGTTTTTCAATGTGATAATTACTTCGAAAGTTCTTATCATTGGCGATCGCTGAATAATAACTGAGTGTTGGACGGGAAAAAGAAAGGACAACAGATTGTGCATCGCCACTCGGAAGAACGATATAATCCGGTTTTTGATCAAGCACATATTCTGCATCGGCCGAAACTGCATGTTTGAGATTCCTGGCAATGTGCTTATCGGCAAGACCGAAAAGATCAATGATCCGCATGGAGGGATTGAGATATCCAATGAGTCCCACTTCGCCCGTAGCAATTATTCCTGATTTGTTGGCGTGGTTATGAATCCAGGCTCCAACTTCGTAGTTCCAGGGCGACGAGTGGCCGGAATGTGAGGAGAAACCAGGACTCATTGTTTGGATCTGCCCGCGAATAAGGATACGTCCCGCAAAAGCTGTCGAGAAGGAAAGGAATAGAACGAATAACAAGAATCTTGACCTTCCAAGGATCGTCTTCCGCGAAGCATTGGAGTAGAGTGAATCTACCATTCCTGAAATGCCTACGGAGATGGCCAGAAAAAAAATGGGAGCGATAGGAATGAAGAATCTGTACCCTGCCATCCAGTCTCCGCCGCTGTATAGCATGAAAACGAATGAGGCGCCTACGAGAACCATACAATAGTGAAGAAGAACAGACGAACGCGTTCGTTGAATAAATGGCACTGCAAGGATAAGAGGGCCTCCGACCATACAGACTCCTCCGAGAATATACTTCATACTCATGAGATAGCTTTTCAGACCGCCTCCGGTTTTCGCATAGAAGGTATTAGGTAGCAAATCCTCATACGTCAGATATCTCCACAGAATAAATATTGAGTAAACGATGATAAATGGCAGTATGACGAATCGTGCCTCGCGCTTAGTGATGGAACTCCGAAGTGTGTACATGATAAATCCGATTGCTGACAGTGCATGCAGAAGTGGCTCCGGGCGAGTCAGAGCGGCCAGAGCAAGAACGAGGGAAAAGACGATGAATATTGCCTGGGGTACAGGCTGTCCGTTCGACTTACGCTCCCATATCGTTTGGAACAGAAGTATCGAGAGACTAAGGAAAAAGGCAGTAATAAGGGATTCAAGGCCTCCGCAGCACCAGAGTACAAAAGGGCCGCATGATGTTGCGACCAAAAGAACAAGATACCTAAGGGGGATTACCGATTCTTTTCCTCGCTCGTAATTTGCTGCAATACGGAAAAGAATTGCGAGGACTCCGATTCCGAAGAACAAACTCATTCCTTTGGCAAACCAAAGGAGCCTCAATTCCGAATGAGTATTACCTAGTCCTAGTAATGCTCCCGCGCTAAGAAGAAGTACCCAGAGCGGATTGGAATACCCTTCGACATTCTCACCAGTATTAAGTACAAGTCCCTTACCGTCCGCTGCATTTTCAGCAACCCTCATGGAGATGAAGACATCATCGACTCCAAAATTGAGATAGTCGACGATCTGAAGTGTAAAAAGAGAGATTGCCGAAACGAGAAATATGGTCCGCACGGACCTACGGATGATGGCATCCGACTTGAAAGTGTATTCCATAAGCTTGAACCCCCTTTACCATAAGTACCGTAGACCAGGGTAAGGTTACCTCCGGGCACCGATTCTTGCCCTAAGAGTAGGAAATTGCTTTGGGATTCTGGCTCGTATTAGTTTGGATTAGTTATTTTCCAAATTGCTTCTTCTATTTCCTTCACACTTCGCGTTCCATCGACAACGTGTATCCGCTTTCTGTGCTGATCGGCAAGGTACCAATAACCTTCGAGGACCTTCTGGTGGAATTCGGAGTTTTCAGATTCGATGCGGTCGTTGGCAATTTCTTTGCGGCGGTTTGCTGCAACTTCGAGCGGAAGATCGATGAGAAACGTCAAATCGGGTTCGAGTCCGCCGGTGACGAGCTTATTAATATTATCGATATGCGCAAGGGATACTCCGCGCCCGAATCCTTGGTAAGCAACGGTCGAATCGGTGAAGCGGTCGAGGATAACGGTAGCGCCTCGTGCCAGAGTAGGCTGGATGACTTCGCTAACAAGTTGCGCACGGCTGGCGGCGAAAAGCAGTAGTTCGGATTCGGCAGTCAGTGGATGCGAATACGTTTTGTTCAGCAGGACGGCGCGCACCTGCTCAGAAAGCTCCGTTCCACCTGGTTCGCGGAGCAGAAGGACCTCTGTATTCTCACTGCGTAAATGCTCTGCAAGAATTTTTGCCTGAGTAGTTTTTCCGCAGCCATCAATACCTTCGAACGTTATCAGCATGCTTCGATTTATGAATCCGGAATTGAGAATGGTGAAAA